>JBKBTA010000185.1:0-5722 GCA_046291035.1 Candidatus Brocadia sp. | reverse complement strand
GTGGTCAACGCACTTTCAACTTCTCTCACATTACCATCAAATTTTTCTGCAACAAACTCTAAAACTTCTTCTGGAAAATAAACGTCAAATCTTGCAGCTTTTGATCTCAAGATTAAAAGCCTCGTAGCATATTCAGGTTTATCTATTTTTGCGACCATACCAGACATAAATCGACTTGCAAGGTTTTCTTTTAACTGCCCAATCATTTTCGGATGCGCATCGCTAGCCAATATAATTCTCTTCGACAGTTCGTATAACGCATTAAAAGTATGCAAAAATTCCTCTTGTACGCCTTGTTTATTGGAAAGAAAATGGACATCATCGATGAGAAATATGTCCACGTTTCTAAATTTCTGCCGAAAAGCTTCCATCTTCCCTTTTTGTAATGAATAGATAAATTCATTTGTCCATTTCTCGGCTGGCATGTATATGGCATTCACGTTTTGTTCTTCCTTGACACGATTCCAAACCCCTTGCAGAATATGGGTTTTTCCGACACCAACAGTGCCATGAATAAACAGAGGATTGAAAGCGGGATATTTATCCTTAATCATTTCGAGGGCAGCAGTATAAGCAAGCCGGTTATTAGGGCCGACCACAAAATCTTCTAGCCTCAGATTTCTATTTAATTGAGAGTAGCTTTTGTTACCGTCTGGTTTTTTCTCAGGTAAAGGAATAGTTGTGGTTGGAACATTTTCTCCCTCACCATTTTTTGAGACAGAAAATCTTATATTCAAATCTTTATTGACTAACTTCCCAATACCTTCTCTTAATATAGTTGAAAAATTTTCTTGTAGCCACACCTGGGTAAAAACATTCGGCACCAAGATATTCGCATTGTTCTCATCAAATGATTCCAGTCGAGTATTCTTAAACCATAGGTTAAATCGCAAAGGGCCTACCTTTTCACGAATATTTTGAAGAACATCATCCCAGACCTTTGTGTATAACTCCATTAGTATCCCCTATAATTTAAAAAGAAGGTTGTTTTGGAAATGGATTAAGATTTATATTTGAAGGAGGGCGATATTATCAGAAGGATTTATATGTGTCAAAGCAAAAAGATATTCGTATAAATAAAACATTTTTGGCACGCGGTCATCTTGTTCGTAACACTTCAATGAATAATATAATTAAAAAAATCTAAAAACTTGCAGCAGAGTAATAAATAAATTTCCATAAAAAATATCTATAGACACCAATTTTTATCATGAAAAACATTACGTCTCTAATTTCATATTAAATTGCAACTTAGAAGCAGATAATTTTCCCTTACAATAAAGTCATATTAATTTATCATACATAATTAAAACTTCCTCTCCATAAATCTTATCATTGCTGCAAAAATAAATTGTGGATAACTTGTGGATGATCAGTTAATAACCAGAAACTAATTTACGTTTAACCTTTTGTATAAACATAGCTTACTGCAATATTCATTTATCTTTATTCAATATTCCATGATGTTAATAACAATCTATTATCTATTGTTTCTTTAAAATGTGGAAGCCCCCTTCTTCTTTTAAGGTAAAGACTTTAATATCTCCAAATAATAATTTACTTCACATGTTTCTTTAACTCTTCTATTTGTGCGGGTAGTTCTCGGTACAGATACTTTTTTTTCCGTGGCTTCCTTTCTGATACAACATATCCTGCAAGGATTGGCATGGCTATCGTAGCGTCGCTGTAAACAACCACATGATTTTTCACCTCTTCCCTGCGTATCTTACCCCATGATATAGCTTCCGTTGGTGTTGCACCGGAGAGTCCACCCCATTGGGGAGCATCCGTGGTAATCTGAATGAAGTAATCATGCCCGCCTTTATTAATATCGAGTATCTGTGCCAGAGTAGGTTGTGTCTGCATATAGAAATTTTTTGGAGAACCACCACCAATACTCACTACGCCATTTTTTTTGCTGTTGAACACAATGGCCGTGGTTTGGAGGACATCCAGGTCGGTATCAATAGTAATACCTTTATCCTGAATTTTGAGATAGGACAAGTTCATTCCGATTGAAGAATCACCAGGGGAAGAAACAAAAACGGGTACACCGTATCTTGCGGCCTGGGCCACAAAACTCAGGTGAGGTGACGGAGTATCCTCAAGAACCGCCTTACCTAAAATATAATGAAAATCGGCAGTGGAAATGGGCGTAGTTGCGGAAACCCTTTTAGCCACATCTTGAATGAATTTATCGGTCTTAAGCAGCAGATCGTCAGTTATAAAGATATCGTAGATACGCTCGATCCCCGCCTCATAAAGTTCTGTATCGTCAACTCTGAAATCCCCCTGATGTATTGGGAGATTCAGTGCAAAATGTAAATCATGATAGAGGTTGGCCCCTGTGGAAATGATAAAATCTACAAATCCGTTTTCGATAAGGGTGATAAGTATCCCACCCATACCCGTGGGTGTCATAGCACCGGAAAGGGTGAGACCAATGGTAGCATTCTCATCGAGCATGTGACAGTATAATTTGCATGCTTCTGCCAACCGCCCAGCATTAAATGCCCCGGAACGGCTATATTCATTAACGAGGTCCTTGACCTTCATCCCCTTTTTTAAGACCTGGGGGGATATTCGCGGTTTACAAAGATACTTATGCTGTAATTGAAACTGTTTAGATTTTTTAGACATAGATATTTGTTCTTTCCTTAAATGAATAATTACGCAGAATTCCGATATTTATAAATCAGACCTTCAATGACTTTTCCAGAAAGTCAGTGTAGTGCGAAGTGCCACTCCGCACTACTTTGCATTCCCTTGTATAAAAAGAAGGGAAAGTATATAAAACTCTTATTATCCAGTCAATTGAAAAAGAATAATGTTACCATAATGCTGAATGCTGAAATCATTGCTGTAAAAACTTTGATCTAACCTCATGCATCACATCTTCAATTTTTATATCTTCTAAACAAATTTGCGGAGAACAATTTCTTCTTATGTCTGTCAAACACGGACTGCAATATGCCTTTTTATAAAGTATTTTCACCCGCTCTCCCCTGGGTCCCCAAATTCTTGGGTCAGTAGGGCCAAAGATGGCTAACGTGTAGACTCCCATGGCAGCAGCCAGATGTGTGATACCAGAATCATTTCCTATAAAAAGATTGCATCGTCCTATCACTGCGGCCAGTTTGGGTAAAGAAAGATGATCCACCAGGGTAAAATTGCCATTAACTTTCGCTTTTAATTCTTCAACAGTCTCCCTGTCAGCAGGACCTGAAACAATAAAGATTTGCGCCTCCATCTCCCTATTTAACCAGTTCATCAATGCAACAAACCTTTCTACAGACCAGCACTTCTGTCTACTACCACTCCCGGGATGAAGGGCAACCAGGATTTTTTTAGAATCAACAATACTGTCCCTTATAAAATCATCACTAAAATGTATATCCTCATCGTGCAAAAATACCTTTGGAATCCTGTTAGCATAAGATATACCCAATGTATCCAGTGATTTTAATAAGTGATCAACAATGTGGACACATTCATTACCTGAGGGAAAAGGATCATAATGAATAACGCATCGTGCCCCTGTAGCATTGAGGTTGCAAGACAAAACCTGGTCTTTATCAGAAACAAACGAAATAATCAAATCCATACTGCTGAATCTTTTCATCAAAGACGCAGGGATTTTAGCATCTTTCATAAATAAATGGGCAATATCCGATTGATCAAACCGGCTAACTGTATCAGCATAAAAGCGTCCTTTGATAATTTCCAGAAGTGATGGATAGCCCATAACTTCAATTTTAGCGTCGGGGAAATGATCACGAATGGCGCCAAGTGTGGGCAGGGTAACGATTATATCACCAATAGCCCCTGGCCGAATAATCAAGATGTGCTGTGATGTTTTAAAATTACGTGATAATTGTTGAATGGTTTAAATGGAAGTTTTGAGTGTGGTGGCTTATTTTGTACGGAACAAAAGTTGTTATATTATGACCTTTCTCTCTTCTTTTTAATCATTTCGGTAACATTTTCAAAGAATTTCGGATTCCCATCAGCTGCAGCCCGCTTTTTTGCCTCTGCCTGAATCTTTTTAACATCAAGTATATCTCCCATGCACTCTTCTGCTGACTTGCACCACTCGACACAGGTTGGTACTTTATCCTTGAAGATAGTCGTGCCACATTTATGACATTCAGCCTTTTCTTCATCACTCCACAGCTCTACCAAGACACCACAATTATGGCATTTGCGTTCTATCGGTGTGGGGGTCGCATTTCGTATACTGCCTGGGCATTTTACCTTACCCATTTTACAATCTCCTTAAATTACTGTGAGATATTAATTTCCAGTGTTTATTATAACAAAATTTTAAGCTAAATTGTTTCTCAGGTCAAGAATTTTCCAGATGAAAAACGGTAGCGGATTGACGTTCTCAGCCCAATTTTTACAACGAAATTTGTCATTCCCTATTCTCACTCCATCGTGGCTTGCTTCACCACACCGTCTCTTTATCCTTTGACTCCGATTTCTTGTTCTTTTAACAATTTATACTCAATACTATCCACAAGGGCATACCAGCTTGCCTCAATAAGGTTCTCAGACACCCCAACGGTATTCCAGATATTTTCTTTGTCCTGGGACTCAATAATCACCCTCACCTTGGCCGCAGTTCCTGAACGTGGATTAATTACCCGTACTTTATAATCCACGAGTTTCATATCTTTTAATGCGGGGTAAAACCGCTCCAGTGCCTTGCGCAATGCAGAGTCAAGGGCATTTACGGGACCCGCCCCCTCACTTGCAGAGAGTTCCTGAATGTTATTTACCTTAACCTTCACCGTTGCTTCCGTTATGGGTAATCTGTTTCCCCTTTTCTCAACGATCACCCGGAACCCTTCCAGATCGAAAAAGGTCTTGTACCGACCGATCTTCTTTCTCACGAGTAATTCAAAGGACGCCTCGGCAGACTCAAATTGGTACCCTTCGTTCTCCAGATTTTGTACCTCTTCAAGAATCGTTCTCATAAGTTTACTATCATGGGTCAGATTAAATTTTTCTACCTTGGCAAGTATCGTGGAACTGCCGGAAAGTTCGGAGATCAATATCTTTCTTTCATTCCCAACCGATTCTGGCGGGATATGTTCATATGTCCCTTTATCTTTCTGCATGGCATTTACGTGTAATCCACCCTTGTGGGCAAAGGCGCTGGTTCCTACAAAAGGCTGATTCGAGCGTAAGAGTAAATTGGCAGTCTCGTATACATACCTGGATACTTCAGTCAGTTTTCTGAGTCCCCCGTCTTCTAAACAATGATACCCCATCTTCAAAACAAGATTGGGAATAATAGAACACAGGTCCGCATTCCCGCAACGCTCACCAATCCCGTTGATCGTACCCTGCACCTGCCTTACTCCTCGGTCAACGGCGGCAAGTGTATTAGCGACTGCAAGATCACCGTCGTTGTGGACGTGGATACTGAGCATACCTGGTATTTTTCCCCTTATATCTTCAACAATCTCTGCTATTTCCGCAGGCAAACTGCCCCCGTTCGTATCACATAATACAATGGCATCCGCACCTGATAACTGGGCCTCCTGCAAGACTTTTAAGGCGTATTCACGGTTTTTCTTATACCCATCAAAAAAATGCTCGGCATCAAAAAAGACCTCCCGGTCTTTTGACCTAAGATACGCGATGGTATCTGAAACCATTTTCAGGTTTTCGTCAAGCGAAACCTTCAACACATTTTTTACCTGAAAATCCCAAC
>JBKBTA010000184.1:0-5755 GCA_046291035.1 Candidatus Brocadia sp. | reverse complement strand
GATGCCATTAATTCGCTTACCGATATTATTGCCTCAGTAATCATTTTCTTTGCCGTAAAGACCTCTTCCAAACAGGCGGACGAGGGGCATCCTTTCGGTCATCATAGGGCAGAGCCGATAGCAGGCTTAATCGTAGCCATCTTTGCCGGTATTTTAGGGTTCGAGATATTGCACACATCTGTATTCAAGCTCATGGAAACGCATGTGCACAAGATCGGCATCCCTGCGATTGTGACACTCCTGATATCTATCGGCATGAAGTTGATCATGTCCAAATACTTTAAAAAGGTAATTCGTAAAATTAACAGCCCTGCCTTACTGGCAAGCTCTATCGATAGCAGGAACGATGTATATATATCCACTACCGCCCTTGTTGGTGTTATCTGTGGGCTTTATGGATATGCAAAAATGGATGATGTTGCGGCAATCCTTATCAGTTTCTGGATTATTTATTCGGGGTATAAGATTGGCGTTCAAAACATCGATTACCTCATGGGCAGACAGCCCGAATCCGGCATCATGGAGGAAATTAAAGAGAAAGCAAGCGCTGTCTTAGGCGTTGCTGGAATTCATGACGTCCGTGCGCATTACGTAGGCAATTATATTCATGTTGAAATTCATATATCATTAGACCAGGACCTGACGCTGACGCAGGCACACGACATCGGGAAAAATGTCCAGCGAGCAGTGGAGGCGATTGAAAGCATCCACAAGGCATTTGTACATATAGACCCGTTTTGAAGAGTATTCAATCTACAGGGCTTGATACTATTATCGTCAGCGACAAAAATTACATAGACAAATCCCCCTTAACATATAAGGGTGGATTAAGCAAGAGCGAATCCACATTTCTTGGAAATATTATTGGTGGATTCGGCGTAAAATAACACCTTAATCCACCCTATATGTTCAAAGAATTTCAAACTTGTAGATTGAGCCATATATTACTCTGAAGCTTGAGTATGGATGGTGCTCATCCTTGTGGATGAGTCACCGTGCTGGGTAAAGCACTTTTTCTGAGCCTTTGTGTTGTCTGGATGTATCTTTTGCCGATAGTTGCAGCATTATCGTAATCAAACCTTTGAAAACAACGCTGACATTCAATATAGTTGTCGTTGTGTCTTAAGCTGGGGAGAATATCGCTTTCCTCAGTCCTGATGCCCAGTTCTGGAGATTGTCTGATAACTTGAAAATTACTTGTAAAAATTTTAAATTCTTTATCATTGCCACAATTGGAACATACAAAAAATGTTTTTGTTATCATACATTCAACCTCCTGAAGTGTAACAATAATCAATCTCTAATAGGCGGCAAAACTAAATTGATGCAACTCTGGACTTCTGCCCAGATCAGACCTGAAGGTATGAGTTACCGTTTACTGTAACGTATTTGTGGCGTTTTATAATCATGAGGGGTTTTGCCATAACAAAACACGTATCTATAAATTTTCGTATTATTAAACAAGGTAATAAATTATTTTGTTCCAAATAAAGATGCTACCCTATAACTCCATCATTAATAAGGCATGGTCTTTAAGAAAAAAATACATAAATCATACCACGACAAATGTATATCGGTTGGTGAATTCATATGGGGATGCCCTGCCTGAAGTGACTATAGATATCTATGATAGAAATATCCTAGTGCAATTTTTTAAGCCGTACGAAAGGTACATAAAAGATGGTATTTATCATACCCTTAAAGAAACGTTAATACCTGAAAATATTACGGAAAAGGTACGATTAAAGGGTGAAGATATTAAAACGTCTTCGGTGCTTGGAGTAGAAATTCCTGAAGATTTTGTGGTACTGGAAAACGGTATAAAATTTGATATATCATTCCGAGAGGGTGGTGGTACCGGGCTGTTTTTAGACCAGCGGGATAATAGAAGAAAGGTACAATCCCTGGCCGAAGGCAAGGAGGTATTGAATTGTTTTTGTTATACATCCTCATTTTCAATCTACGCAAGCCGCGGAGGCGCTGCGAGGACAGTCAACGTGGACTTGTCCAGGAAAGCAATAGAATGGAGCAAAAAGAATTTCATCCTGAATCAAATCGACGTTAATGACCATGAGTTTATCGTGGGAGACGTCTGGGATTGGATCAAAAGGTTTCAAAAAAAAGGCCGGACGTTTGATATGATTATTCTTGACCCCCCGAGTTTTTCCACCAGTAAAACAACGGTATTTGCCGTAGAAAAAGATTTCCCTAAATTAGTCGGACAAGGACTCGCTCTTCTTCGCGAGGATGGAATCATGGTCTTTTCTACCAACATAGCCAAAATGAACTTCTCGAAATTTTTCCAATTATTCCAGAAGGTAAAGGACTTTACCTCTAAGCCATACAAGCTTATCGACGTCTCATCGCAAGGTTTAGACTTTCCCATCGATGGAATACATTTCATAGAGCCCTATTTAAAGTTTATCATGTTGACCTGCTAAAGAATGGTCCTATAAATTTTTGCGCCGCTTTTTCAGTAAATATCCCACAAAAACTGTTATCCCAAATACAATAAATACCCCGATAATGCCGGCAAACTGTCTGTTGAATCTCTGTTTTATGGTAGGTATTGTGTAATCAGGCATAGGAGCCTTCAGTACAGGCTTGAAATCATCTTTTTTTAAAAATCCCACGGTCTCTTCCGATACTTTTTCAAGCCCATCGGGCATCTCCGAAACAAACGGAACTATAAGGAATATCAATCCCACGATGAAGGATAAACCAAAGATGAGAAACAGTACGATATTTTTTTTGGATAGATTCATAAATACTTGCAGTTCTCCTTTATATGCTATAATCTTTTTAATTGCAACAGGTCGGGTCTGACCCTCGAAAGCAGGCTTAATGTCGCAACGGTAATAAGACCTTCTCCAATACCAATAACAGCGTGAATACCAGTCATAGCCGGTACAACGATCTTCAGGGGCACTGTACCGGAAATACTTAATTCAATGGCGCAGCAGACGGCCGACAGTACGATAGAACACCATGCTGCGATGAAACTGCCAATAAAAATACCTTTCCTGACCCGAACAAAAAATTGAATAATAACATCTATGTAGTATCCTAAAAATCCCCCCATGATGCCCATGTTGAATATATTCGCGCCTAAAGCAGTAAGCCCACCATCCTGAAAGACGAGACATTGGGTGGTAAGTACCGTGGTCATTATGAGTATGCACGCCCATGGACCAAGCAATACTGCAATAAGGGTTGCACCCATGAAGTGGCCACTCGTCCCGCCACCTACGGGAAAGTTAAACATCTGTGCGGCAAAGACAAAGGCTGCCATGACCCCTAACAGGGGGATATGTTTCTCAGATATTTTCTTGTTTACCTTTCGAACGGCAATGGCAATAAATACGCCGGAAATACCACCCATTCCGATCCACGTCTTCGTGTCAAGAAAGCCGTCAGGAATATGCATTCAATCACCTTTCATAAAACTAAACTAATACACTTATTTTATAAATTACTTCGGATTTCGATATTTGAATTTCGGATTTATCAAAAAAACGATAGTATTTGTTATTCAATTATCGAATAACTCTTTTTTGCTGCGGCTATGCTGCGCTACGAATGTATATAGCAAAACAAGACGGCAGATACAATAAAAACATAGAAAAGTTTTTCAAACAATATTGAAATATATTTGCCTTGTTCCATGGATAAAAGGTAAAATCTGATGCATCTTAGATCATACACAATGACCACCATAAATAAAGTATTGTACGAAAACACCCCTTACCCAGATCCTCTCCCGCAGCGGGCGAGGGAACTTTTCCCTTCCTTGTTGGGAGGAATCAATGGCGGGTGATATATTTTCATACTCCTTTGCGTGCTATTATAACTC
Source organism: Candidatus Brocadia sp. (assembly GCA_046291035.1). Lineage (GTDB taxonomy): Bacteria > Planctomycetota > Brocadiia > Brocadiales > Brocadiaceae > Brocadia. Next base: position 1,902 of record JBKBTA010000184.1, on the reverse strand, counting down.
ATGAATGATTACAATATAAATACTTCTTTTTGTAGAAAAATTAATCCCGGCCTCTTAGAATTGGACCTTTTTTGTAAAGGCATAAAGATTGACAAGAGTTGCGACCTGGAAAATGACGCCCGCAGGGTTACGCGCACCCGTGCCGGACTTGGAAGCGGGTTAGAGATCATCATCCCGGCCTATCCGGAAGATATTTATATGAATGTCCCGCTCACCGAAAAATTCGTGAAGGACTCCCCCTATACGTTAATGAAAAGAGACGGTCGCTATGTTGTTACAAGAGGAGGAAAAGACGTTGCCGTCATTCGATTGCCCAAACAGCCGGCCTTTTATACCCAGAAAACGAGCAACGGCACCCTGATGTCCCGCGTGGGTACGATGCAGGGCACCTATCTTGCTATATATCCCGCTCAGGTTTGTGGCTATTGGAAACTGGAAGACAGAGTCAATTGCCGGTTTTGTTCGACCGGGCTGAATGTGGGATTTAGTGAAGAGGGCGAGAAGCGTGTGCAGGACGTCGTTGAAACGGCCATTGCCGCAAAAAAACAGGAAGGCATCACTTTTGTTCATTTTAACACCGGATATTATGACGGCAAGGAGTTAGAAGTTATCACACCATACGTTAAGGCAGTCAAGGAAGAGACAGGTCTTTTAGTTGGTGTGCAGTGTCCGCCTTGTAAAAACCTGTCAGAATATCATAGGCTCAAAGAGTTGGGAGTGGATCATCTCTCATTTTGTTTTGAATTCTACAATCCCGCTTATTTTGAAAAGTATTGCCCTGGCAAGCATAAGACACTGACTCAGCAGGCATTCTTTGATGCCATGGAATATACCTCGAAGCTATGGGGCAAAGGCAGGGTTTCAGGGGAAATTATTGCAGGGATTGAGCCCATTGCAGACACGCTAAAGGCCATCGATTATATCACCAGCGTCGGCGCCTTTCCCACCATTTGTGTATTTAGACCTACGTTAGGGACAGAGATGGAGGATTATCCATCTCCCAAGTATGAAGACATGATAATTGTGTTTCGGAGGATGTATGAGTCGCTCATGAAAAACAATATTCCCATCGGCATTGCCCCCAATATCCACGTCAGCCTTGTTGTTCAGCCCACAGAAGGGAAGTATTTTATCGAACAGAAGAACCTGAGCTATTACAAGTATCAAGGCATGCTATTCCTGTTAAAGACGGTTTATCGTCCACTCTTCCGCTTGAGAATGATGAGATATTGAATATTGAAAGCCCTTCCACTAGAAGCAGCATCATTAAATTAGGCACGGACAAACAAGTTTGTCCGTGACACCCTTTAGTATTGAGATTCCTTAACGCTGAATTATAACTCGAAGAAGTATTACTACTTCTTCTTTAGCGTAACTTCCAGCGGAGAAACGTCCTTTTGCCTCATTTCATAAGGTTGCTTATATGCCTTGTAACCTTTCTTGGTGACCTTCAGGGTATATTCATTCGCCTTTACCTTCTTAAGAGTAAAGGCACCCGTTGAGTCGGTGATAGCTCTGTATTTGATATGGCCTTTCCTGCTTAGACTGACCTTCGCATTTGCTATCACTGCAGAGTCCGTTTCCAGGTCTGACAAAGACTCCCGGTCATTGTATTCGACCATCCGTTCGTTAATCTTTTCGTTCCCTGCCTCGATTACTGTTCCAGTCAAATCAAGGTCTTCCGTGCTTATGTACACCCTTCCCACCGAATCAACGACATGACAGCTGTCAGCATTGCAGCCGCCACCGGAGGCGACACCAGGCATCTTTACCTTACGTCCACGGTAAGATACGGATATCATAAAAGGGGCTGTCATACCCTGTGCTGAGTAAAAATTTCCTATTTGATCAGAAGTGAGATTGACGGTAATGCCATTTGCATCCACTACTTTTATTTGAGCA
>JBKBTA010000183.1:0-5758 GCA_046291035.1 Candidatus Brocadia sp. | reverse complement strand
ATATCCTTCCGGAAGTCGAAATGATCTGTGGCCGTGTTATTATTATTAATAAAGGCAAGATAGTTGCTATGGATACCCCATCCAATTTGGCAATCCAGCTGAGAAGCGGAAACAACATTATGTTAGAAGTACGCGGTAATGGCGAGAAAATCAAGAATGCCCTGTCCACTATCAAAGGCGTTAAAAAAGTTGTATGGCACGACAAGGGCGAATTGAATAATTTTACCGTAGAGGCAGAAAGGGGTGTGGATATTCGTGAAGACGTCTTTACGAACGTTGTAAAAAATAACGGAATTATTCGGGAGATGAAACAAGCCTCGATAACACTGGAAGAAATATTCCATCAGATTACGATGCAGGAACAGGAGGTAACGACATAAATGATAAGCACAGGTACCATCTTTCAAAGGGAAATTAATGCATATTTCCTTTCACCGATCGCATACGTTATTATTGCAGTATTTACCGTTTTTTCTGGCTATTTCTTTTCCATCATGCTCGGCATCACCCAGGAATCAACTTTGCGATATAGTCTGGCCTATACGCAATTTATCCTCTCCATCCTGACCCCTGTTATTACCATGAGATTACTGGCCGAAGAAAACAAGACAGGTACCATTGAGCCTCTTATGACAGCCCCCGTTACGGATTTTGAAGTGGTATTCGGAAAATTTTTGGCGGCCTGGGCACTTTATAATGTCATGATTGCACCAACCGCTTTATATATCATATTCTTAGCATGGGTGGGTAGCCCAGATTATGGAGCAATTATCGCCAGTTACATCGGGCTAATCCTGATGGGCGGGCTCTTTATTTCCATTGGACTGCTGGTGTCTGCCGTTACCAAAAACCAAATTGTTGCAGCCGTCATAGGGATTGTAGCCCTTCTTATCCTGCTGGTAATTGGCCTGGCAAGCTCCGGAAACGAAGGGTGGTTTTACAGTGCCCTGCGATATATCGGTACCTACGATCACTGGGATACGTTTACGAAAGGAATCGTGGATACGAGAGATGTGATTTACTATGTTAGCTTTACTGCATTACTCATATTTATTGTTGTACGCATTGTTGAGAGCAGGAGATGGAGATGAGCACTTTGAATACAAAAAAGAATGATTGGTTTGAACAGTTTAGTGGATATATTATCCTGGCTGGAATTATTGCTGTTGTGGCAGGATTTGGTATATCAAGGATTTTCGACTCATGGGGGCTGTCTTCCCTCGCTCCGATCGGTATCGGTGGAGGGGTTGTTATTGGATTCAGCACCGTTATGGGCATACGGAAAAATTGGTTTTCAACTGAGGCATCCAAGAGGAAGGCACTCGTCGGTACCAATGTTGCCATAATGTCCGTCTTTGCGGCATGCATTTTTGCGGTTGTTGGATTTCTCAATAATCGACATTATGAACGTTTTGACCTCACGCTTACCGGCAAATATTCCCTTTCACCGAAAACAAAAAACATACTCAAAAATCTTGACAAACCTGTTGTCGTTACCACCCTCTTCAATCCGGGAGAGATGTTTTATGAACAAATCCTGGATATCCTGAAAGAATATGCCTACCATTCGGACAAAATTAAGGTAGAAAGTATCGATCCGTTAAGAAACCGTACCAAGGTTGAAGAACTGGCAAAACGCCTCAATATTAGCGATCTTCAACTCAATACCGTGGTATTTGAATGTGGTGATCATAGCAAACATGTACAACAAAGCGAAGTGATAGAAAGGCAATATCCCTTTAAATTTAAAGGTGAAGAGGCATTCACGGAAGCGATTCTCAGTGTTACACAGGAAAAACAATCAGCAATTTACTTCGTTACGGGACACGGCGAGCGTCAGTTCGAAGATTTCGATCGCGGGGGGATTTCTGGAATTGCCAATGCACTGAAGCGGGATAACTGTCGTGTTGCACCCCTGGATATTTTGACTGCCAAGAAAATTCCGGATGATTGTGACGTGCTCGTGATTGCAGGACCAACCAAGGCATATCTGACAGAAGAATTAAACATAATTCGTAACTACCTTGAGAACAGGGGCAAGCTTTTACTTATGCTGGAACCCGCGCTTAGCCCGAATGCACCAACGGGATTCAAGACACTTTTGCCCGAATACGGCATCGCAGTCCGCGATGACGTTGTTGTTTACAACAAGGTCAATATGCCCCTTTTCGGTATACAGACCGTTGCAGAAATCTATGTGGGCAAGGACGAATATGCAGAAGATCACGCGATTACCAATGATCTGAAGAATTATAACACGATCATTTTTGGCGCATGTCTTGTGGATGCGTCACCACCGAATGACCAGATGCCTTATCAGGCAACCGTGCTCATGCGCGCACCTGAGGGGTCATGGGGGGAAACCGATGTTGCAAATTTGAGGCAGAGGAAACCAGAATATAATATAGATACCGATGTGCAGGGCCCGGTGTCTCTGGCTGTGGCTTCTCAGGTAAAGGAATTACCCAAGTCAGTTACCCAATCGCATCCTGCTATGACGAATGACCCGTCGGCAAAACCTCAGGGTGCACGATTGGTCGTCTTTGGGGATGTGAATTTTGCCACGAATGAATATGTAGAAAATCCTGGAAATGCAGACTTGTTCCGCAATTCAATTAACTGGCTGGCGAAAAAAGAGACGCAACTTGGTATTTCTGCAAAGCCACCCGATTTCCGCAAGGCAACGATTAGCCCAATCCAGATGAAAGTTATCTTCTGGATATCGATTGCAGGAATTCCAGTAATACCAATTATCGTTGGCAGTATCGTTTGGTGGAAAAGACGCCGATAAATTTGATGCATTACTATTTTATGCTGGAGGAAAGAGTTAAGCTATGAAATTGAAAACAACCATCATCCTTTTAATTGTAGCAGCTATTGGCATTTCGTACGTCTTCATTTACGAAAGAAAGCAATTGCCTCATGAGGAATGGGAAAGGCTGCAGAAAAAGGTGTTCCCCGATTTCAAGGCATCAATAGTCAAAAAGATTGAACTGAGTAATGAAAGTGGGAAAATCGTTCTGGAAAAATCAGGAGATAATTACTGGCACATTGTTGAACCTCTAAAACTGCGTTCTGATAATTCCGAAGTGAATAGCATACTCTCCGAGTTTGAGTTTATGAATAAGGTTGGTTCCTTTAAGAAGGAAGGAGACAAGCCTTTTGACCTCAAAGATTATGGTCTTGATGATCCAAAGATCGCCATCACCATGTATACCGATATTCCGGCAAAACCCGGTAAAATACAGGTAACAGGGCCGAGAGATAAATATACGGTATTTGTTGGACAAAAACTTGCCGCAGGCGACAACGTATACATCAAGCTTGATACAAGCGATGAGGTTGTTGTCGTACCAGGAACCCTCGTTGATAAAGTCAACAAAAACATCCTGGATTTGAGGAGTAAGTGGGTGTTTACCTTTGACAAGGAAGCTGTAGATACTATACAGATCAAAACGAATGAATACAACCTTGTTTGTAATCGGAAGGGTAATTTCTGGCGTCTTGCCGAGCCTGTTAATGATTTAGCAGACCTGGAAAAAATAAAGGACATTCTTGGTAAATTCAAAAACCTGCAAATTGACCGGACAGATTTTCTTACAGAAGAATCAGGTGATTTGGCGAAATATGGCCTGGATTCTCCGCGCTTTACCGTTACCATTAACGAAAAGGGTACCGCTCAGTCTGTAATCTTTGGCCATTCCTTAGATAATAAGGTTTATGCTAAACGTACCGATGAACCTACGATATTTTTCCTTAAAGATAACATCCTTGTTGACCTGAGTAAAAAACCAAATGACCTCAGGGATAAGAAAGTGGTCCGGTTTGAATCTGTTGGTACTTATGGTATAAATAAACTGGAAATCAAAACGCCAACCGATCTCATTGCCATTGAAAAATCACTGGACCTGGACTGGAAACTTACAAAACCGGTTAATATTTACGCCGATCAGGATACTGTCAAAAATTTTATAGAAAAGATAAAATCTCTCGAAATAGAAGATTTTGTTTCGGATAAACCAGCCGATTTATCAGTGTACGGCCTAAAAGATCCCGTCTTTGAGATTTCCGTTACCAAGGAAGAGGATAAGGAGTTGGCTAAATTTTACGTAGGTAACAAGCTGCCCGACGGCACCAAATGCTATGTGAAGCGTGTTGGAGAAGATCCTGTTTATACCGTTCCTACAGCTGAATTTTACGACAGGATCGATAATCCGCTCCTGAGCTTCAGGGACAGGCTGGTATGTGACTTTAACCGGGATCTTGCCAAAAAGATTGTTATTGAAAAACCGGATCGTACTTTTATTTGTGAAATAACAAATAAGAAAGATGCCGAAGGGCAATTCCAGTGGGAACTCTCAAAGCCTGTTCAAACGGCAGCCGACACGAATGCGGTAAACCAGATTATCTGGGACTTGTCCTTTTTAAAAGCAGATTGCTATATTGCAAAAGCCCCCAAAGATCTCAATGCCTTTGGGTTAAATGACCCGAGGATCAAGGTTTCTGTAACTTACGAAAAAGCCCATGAGCAAACGTTGGAAGGCTCGGATAAACAGAGGAAAGAAGAGAAGACTGATTATGCCATGAAACCCAAAGAGCCCATGGGAAAAACAGTCGAAACAAGGACTTTGCTCGTTGGCAAGAAGGTTAAGGAAGGTGATAAGGTAAGTTCGTATTGTATGTTTAGTGATAGCGATCTTGTATTTGAACTCTCCTGGCCAAAGATTAAAAACTTTGATGCGGAACTTGTACCAACCAAAATACTCAATTTTGACAGGACAGAAGTAAAAGAACTTGCTCTCAACTATGCCAACAGAAGCGTCTTATTGAAAAAAACAAACAACGTATGGAAGTTGAAAAATAACGAACAAAAAGACGTGCAGGGGAGAGAAGTAGATTACTTTGTTCGTAACCTTGACGAGTTAAGAGGCAATTACATCGAACAATACAAAGCAACCAACCTGACGCAATTTTCTTTAGATAAACCTCAGCTTACCATTGTCATGAGCTTGGAAAGCGGTGATGTTGTGCTTTCCATCGGCAAGAAGAAGGACGCTAACAGCTATTACGTGAAAAATAAAGATTCTGATTATATTTATGTCGTTGGTAATGAAGCGATTGCCAACCTGATGAAAAATGAAGAGGATTTCACGAAGAGTATTAGTGAGTCTTTATCAAAAGAGGCTGAAGATGCTGCAAAGACGACCGGCGGGGAATTGCCATTAGGTACCAAACCGCATGGAAAACCGATGGGTAGCTCCCCTCATGGAGGATTTCATTAAAAAGACCGTGGGGTAAGTACGACAGCCAAAGGCCGAAAAGACTAAAATAAAAATATCCAAACAAAGAATGTAAAGTAGGTAACCTTGCATTCTAATTGCCTGTTTGGATATTTTTATTGAATTATTTTTGAGCAATTATAGTAAGCGTCTTAAGTGAGGTGATATGTAATAATCATTGTGAGCACATTCGCATTGCTCAGTGTAACCTATCTTGATTGTATGGAATTTTTATTTTATTCATGCGGTTTTTAGGTATCTTATGAAACTCAAGGCTTGAGCCTTGAGAACGCTGACTCAAACCTAAAGATTTGAGTTACAACAATAACTTGAAAAAAACACTTATCCTTTTATCAATTTTTGCAACTCTTGTTTGCATTCAGGTAGCATACAATAAAGCGCCTGCCCGTGAAACCAGTTCTAATCGCAGGACCCCTATTGTTGTAGCAGTTGAGAAGGTAGGTCCTGCTGTCGCCAAT
>JBKBTA010000182.1:0-5819 GCA_046291035.1 Candidatus Brocadia sp. | reverse complement strand
TACTCGGCTCTTTACTTTCTCCTTTGATTCCCATAAGGAGCAATTTTTTTGAAGTACCAGATTTTGCGGGAGCGGCAGGCTTTTTCGTCTGGGAAGACCCTGAAGGTGTTTGTTTTGTTGCACCCTCAGTTTTCAGGGCAGCGGCATCTATCCATGAAGACTGGATACTGGTTATAGACACGTTGTCAGGTATCAGGGATAGTAATTTATCCAGTACCTCCATCCAGATAAACCGGGCAGAATCAATGGAAGAAATCAGGTCAAGTGCAGATTTGCTCGTTTGCGCAAGGTTTGCGGCATTTTTATACCTCCTTTCGAGTTCCTTTATATCTTGCAATACTTTTTGATGACGGTCGCCAGAATCATGGAGGCGAGAAATCTGAATATGGAATCCGCAATATTGAATAATGAGTGACAGGGCTAAACAACCAAGGGTAGCTATGGCGTAAGGTTTCTTCTTCGATATCTCTGTCGCTCTGATGAGTTCCTGCGGCAATAAGTTTATTTTTATTCTGCCTAATCCGATACCCTGCAGTGCAAGTCCTAAAGCGACACCCAGAAGTAGTACATTTCCGCTGAAATAAGCAGGGCTGATATTGCCGGAGAGTTCCAAATTGTTTAAAGCTTTAAGGACTTTCACCTCGTAGGCGAAATTATCGGCAATATATTTCACGTTGAGCGGGTCTTTAAATTTATTCCCCATGAGGAAAAGGGTCTTAAAATGAACCGCTTCCTTTGTTAAGGATTTGTAATATTCCATCGATCTCTGGATTTCTTTAACGAGATCGGTATCTACCGTAGAAATTGGGATGCTTCTGAGCCAGAAATATCGGTCGTCGATGATGATGAGATCCGTGTTTTCTGTTTCCTGGTTTATGATAATGGTCAGGCCATCGATTTGCTTTTCAAAAAAAATGAAATTGGAAATAGCCAGGGGTGATGCCTGTATTGCAGTAAGCCTGGACCCAAGGGGTGAGACATTTGTCAATAGCTGGTCGAGTGTTACCCGCTTAGCCGCAAACAGCCCGATCTCTATACTCTCTGTACCGGGGACTTGTCCTGTTAATTGTTGATAGTCCCAAACAACATCTTTGAGATCAAAGGGAATTTGCTGTTTCGCCTCGTAACTGACAATATTTTTCAATTGTTTTTTATCTACCGGGGGGATTGTGGTAAACCTGGACAATACAAATTGGCCTGGAATAGACAGTATCACATTATCAGTCCTGGCGATGTGATGTTTTGCCAGAAAGGTTTGAATTGCCTCTTTAATGCCCGGAGATTGCAGGAAGTTTACATCGGAGGGAAGTGCAGAATATTCAACAATATCCATATCTTCAACCAACAACCTGCCAGATGTCCACGTAATCTTTATCGCCTTTAAGACACGCCCCCCAATATCCAGTCCCCATGCAGTCTTTGTCCTATATTGTGCCAGAGTATGGCTTAACTTCTGAACACCAAAGCTGCGTATTTTAGTTGGAATATGCAAGTGGCGGAATTTCACCTGAAAATACCTCCTGTGATGTCATTCTGAATCTATCGCTTTTTGTCATTCTGAGCGAAGCGAAGAATCTCTTTCACCGCTCAGGGCGACATTTTCACTGTCCTTTGTGAGCCGAAGGATCATGGATGTTTCATTTATATTGTTTCTTCTGATAAGGGTTTATTTTGTGTAAAACATTTAAGAACCTCTTCAGAAAGTCTCGTAGTATCACTATCTGCACCGGCATGAATCCAGTGGATATTCAGGAAACTCCTAAACCATGTCATCTGCCTTTTTGCGAATCTACGTGTTCTCTTTTTAATTTCGGCAGAAACCTCTGAAAGTGTATACTTTCCATTGAAAAAGTCAATGACTTCTTTGTATCCAAGTGCCTGGGAAGCCTGTTTGCTTAACCCCAAGGGATTGCGTAACAATGTCCGTACCTCGTCCACAAGGCCGCGCATAAACATATGATCCACGCGTGCTTCTATGCGTTTATATAAAACATCGCGATCGTATTCAATCGCAACCACCACACAGTCATATTTTGGATTTTTATGGCCAAATTGGGTCTGGAAGGAAGAGATGCGCTGCCCCGTCGTTCTAAAGACCTCTAGCGCCCGGATGATCCTCTTCTGGTCATTGAAATGTAACTTGCCAGCTGTTTCAGGATCAATGTCAGCAAGCATCTTGTGCAGACAGTTTGGGCCTTTTTCCAAGGCAACGGACTTTAAATAGTTACGATATTCCCAGTCTGCAGGCGGGCCTTCAAACAAACCATCCATAATCGCTTTTAAATAGAGGGCAGTTCCACCCACGACGATGAATTGCTTGCCTTGTTGATAAAGACGTTGTGTGACGACCTCAAAATCCTTCACATACTGACCTACACTATATTCTTCCCAGGGTTCTACAATATCTATGAGATGATGTGGAATTTTATTTCTTACGGCAAGGGAAGGTTTTTCTGTTCCGATATCCATCCCCCGATATACAAGCATCGAATCAGCCGAGACAATTTCAGCATGGGTATTTTCAGCAATTTTTAAGCCAATGTCTGTCTTCCCGCTTGCTGTAGGGCCTGTAAGTATCCAAATCGGCAGAGGCATGGTATATTTTTGAATATAATTGACTAAAATGTTTATTTTTACGCCATGAATGTATAAAAAATTAACAAACTTTAATTATACAAGATAATTTGCAATAAGCAAAACAAACGTATTTTGTAGGGTGCGTCCTACGCACCTTCCATACGTTGGAATATTTTGGTGCGTAGGACGCACCTTACGCAAGCTGTTCCCGTAGGACAGGCATCCTTGCCTGTCATCATTGCAAAGAGGAATCTTACGATGTTAAAATTCCTCACGGAGTTTGCACTGAACAAAGTGAATATGTTCAGAATAACAAAAAAGTCGTTGGGTTTTGTCTTTTAAAACCCAACCTAATTTAAACGCTAAGGAATCTCAATACTAAAGGGTGGCACGGACAAACTTGTTTGTCCGTGCCTAATGTAAAGCTTTATTCAAAAAAGAAGAGTATGTTATCCCGTTTTTATCCAGGTTAAATGTTATTGCCCCCTCCCGGTGTGTCTGTAAAACCATGATGTGATGTTTTTGCAGGATATCAAGCGTCTTGAGAGAGGTTATGCCGTCACTCGAATTGATAAAGGCGTATGCAGGTTGTAAGGCATTGATAAATATCTCCAAGTTATTTATTGATGAACCATGATGAGGCACTTGAATGATATCAGCCCTGATTTCTGAAGATCTTGATAATATTGATTCAATTCCCCGTTCTTCTATGTCTGCACATAGGATAACGGAGTACCCGAGGTATTCAATCTTGATAACACAAGCATTATCGTTCGTTGAGGTAATGTCAGAGGCAAATGGTGGCGGATGTATTATCTTTACCACGGCAGGTTCAAACCCCTTCAGGGCTTCTCCTGAAGAAAGGGCTGCGGTAGGGATGTGTTTTTTACCGAGAAAAGTGAGTATTCTTTGCCCCTCTTCGGATGAAAATAGACGCGGCTGTGAATAGACAGATTTCACACGGAATCTTTCAATAATCGATGGTAGCCCGCTAAAGTGGTCTTTGTGTTCGTGGGAGAGGATTACCAGGTCAATCTTTTTAATGTGCTGATTCCACAGGAATGGAGCTACGATATTTTTCCCTACATCGTAATTCTGCCATGAGCCCACATCATACAGAATATTTTTCCCGTTGGGAAATTGAATAACTACAGCACTTCCATGTCCCACATCTAAACACGTGATCCTCAAAGAGCGATTTGTGAATTTAAGCATGCCTGAAAAAATCAAAACATTAGCGCTCAGCAGACCAAATATTGCGATTCTCACAAGGTCTATTGATAAAAAGTTACGGTAGAGAAGCAAAATAATGAACAGGTAATATCCAACAATCTCTATTGGCAACGGCCCGCTAACATAGAAATAGGAATACGGTAAGGACGCAAGGTTTGACACCATTGATTCTAATACCATATCAGCATTCGATGCCAACCAGGCAGAAATAGAGGCAAGAGGTGGGCATACCGTTCCCAGCGTTAATAACACGATGCCGCAGACTATGATAATCCAGAATAACGGGAACACAATAATATTGGTGATGGGGATGAAAGGGGTGAAAAGATGGAAATAATGCGCCGTAAGGGGCAGGGTTGCCAGCCATGCTGCAAGGGAAACGCAGAAGGATTTCCGCAGATATTTTTTCAAGAAAAATAGCCGCCCCCGTTCTGCCTTTACTTGTAGCGTTTCTATGAATAAAGCTGTCTTAAACAAGGCGCCTTCAATCTTTGACGATCCATAGACAATACCCATCGTTGCCAGCACTGATAGCTGAAACCCGATATTGAAAAGATCGGATGGATTTCTGATAAGGATAAAAAATACGGCCGCAAAGATGCTGCTAGTAATGTCCCATTGCCTGCGCACTAAAAAACTGCAGAAAAAAACAACCGCCATTATACTGGCACGAAGTACAGGTGGATTAAGTCCTGTTAACATGGTATACAAGGCAACTGTAAGTAAGATGATAAGCGTTGATATGGTTTGGTTAATCCCCAGGAAACGTAAAGGTAACAGTATGGTAAAGACTATAATTCCAACGTTAAATCCGCTAATGGCAATGAAGTGGATAATGCCCGTTTTCATAAAATTATCAATCGTTTCGCTCGGGAGATCAACCCTGTTACCCAATAGCATGCTGCTGATCAATGGGGCGCTGTTACTAAAAGTATATGTGTAGATGGTGTTGTTCAGTGAATTATTTAATGCATAGATAAAACCATATATCCAGTTATTGCGATGCGACTCTCTGACCTGTATATTATTCGTATTTACCACTGTCATTAAGCAACGAACCGATGGCATCTGCCTTTGCAAGTAGTTTTTATAATCAAATTCATGTGGATTGCTGGGAGGTTTTGGCAGGAATGCATACCCGAAAAGGGTCACTCTTTGGCCATAGACTAACTTATTTATAATAGGTAACGTATTGTTTGCCTTTAAAATTTCTTCTTCCGATGGATACAAATTTACTTTAACAACGCCTGATATATCTTTCCAACCTGATGCAGTTTCTATCGCTTCTGCACGGATTGTAAAAGAGATTTTGTAATGAGATTTCCTCGAGATTTGCACTGATTTGACCTGAAGCAATCGTTTATTCAATGTGTTTTCATCTAATAGAATAGGTGGATTTATAATTACCCCTGTAATACGTTGTACAGATTTATTAGTGGTTAGAACGTGTTCAATATGGTTCGTTGGGAGATATTCAGTTCGACAATCGTAGTACGCCATTGATATCACAATAAAAAAGATGGATAAGCACGGAAGTAAGAACATTCTGAATTTGTATGAACATAAAGATATGAAGCATAACACCCATATTAGGAAACCTGTCCCCAGTGTTAAATAAATGGGAATCCTTGTGAGTGAACCTGCGTAGATGCCGCATATAAGCAAAAGGGTGATAAAAACAGCGGGGCGTTGCATAATCCATTTTTCGTACATATTTGTAACACCTATGGTATTTCCTGGTACACAAATGACTGAAAATTCCTCATTAGCAAGGAGACAAAAAGACTGAGGCGAATTGTATTCCAATTTGTGGCGAGCGTAACGTTTACATTTACCAGTGCGTTTTTTTCGACGTTGATTCCTTAGTGTTGTAATACATTGTCAGAAATATTATAATTTATTGCATTAAAATGTAGCACGGTATCGTGCATAAACGGCTTAAATGCAATGCTGTGATAGAATAGAAGCAATCGCCAAAGACCCAATTTAATGATAGGAATTTCAAACCT
>JBKBTA010000181.1:0-5891 GCA_046291035.1 Candidatus Brocadia sp. | reverse complement strand
ATGTAGGGTGCGTTCTACGCACCAAAACAATCCAACGTTTGGATGGTGCGTAGGACGCACCCTACATTGGCTTGCCTGTGGAAGCAATTCATGAATTGCTTCCACAGAAATCAATTCTCAAAAACCATGGAACAGTCTCACCCTCATATGTCCACAATGGGATGCACAATCAAGATACCCCTTTCCAAAATTCTCACGCATTCCTTTCGCATAAATTTAAAAAGCTATTTTGTGTTAAAAAAACGGTATAAACTTAAGTCCATTAGTTGACCTTTAGCCGACAAATTGATATATATGTTGTATCAAAAACCATATCCTTTAGGCCTTCTTTATAAGAGTTTGAACTTATGAAAACGACCTTTTTAGATTCTGTTACATCGGAATATATTAAATCCATTACCAATAAAGGCGTCTTTAACCGTGGGTTTTCCTATTACAAAAGTGGCCGTGTCCATAGTCTATGGTATGACAGTGACGGAGAATTAACGGCAGAGGTTGCAGGCAGCAATCCGGTGCCTTACTTTGTTTCCATCCTTTCGAACGAAGAAGCAATATATGAAATGGATTGTGAGTGTTTGTATGCATCGGATGGAGAGATATGCAAGCACATTATTGCTACTCTATTAGAGTGGATTGAACAGAGAGATAGAGTGAGACAGCAAAAAACGCTTTTTGATTCGGACGATATTTTCCCAAAAATATTACCATTTTCTTCTTACGAGCCAGGCCCTGCGGATATTTTACGCGAAATCTTTTCTGATTTTGGTCATTTTAATATCAAAGTGGACTTGCTTGACGGCGGACCGCGGCTTGAACTCAAACTGGTTTCTGGTCAAAGCGGAGAAACGACATTCCACATTTCAGCAGAAAAAAGTCCACATATTTTTGAAAAATTAACGAGAATCCCCAGCAATGCTGTGGAATTATCGGAACGGGCAAGAAAGGCCAAGCTCTATAAGACCCCGCTTGTCCCCTATCTCCATGCCGATATAAACGCAGAAGGGCATATAGAATTATCCCCCATCCTGCAATTGAAGGGTTCCGGCAAAAAAGAGGTGCAAACCTTTCGGTGGGAACAATTAGCTGGGCATCGGATCAGTGAAGGATGGGTATGGTTTAACAATTCCTATAGACCAATTGAGCCCATTCCCTTCACCCTGGAACCCTATTTTCATAAACAAAAGCCGCTTGTTTATAAAGAAAAGGACGCTATTGATTTCCTTAAATCCGATTTCAACCTGTTACTCAATGCCCCTTCCTTTAAACCTTCAGAACGATTGAAAGGCGTGGAGATTCATGACAAACTAGACGTTTCCCACGTGCAGGTGGAGTCTTGCGATAATGACTGGCTTTGGCTGGATCCTACCTATACCGTAGGAAGGCACACCGTCACCCTTACTGAGATTTTGTCATGCATTGATAAAAACCGCTGCATAAGGAAGGACACGGATTATATAGAAATTCCCAGGGATATCATGGAACTCTGGCGGTGCGGCAACGGCGTTATTGAAAGTGGACGGATCAAGATGCCAAAACTCGGATACTTACGCACCCGCGCTGAATGCGGCAAAAAAGTACAGATAACTGCATGCCATGAGACCAAAAAATTTTTGGCGAGTTTTGATCGTATCATACCGCCACAGCCAGCGCCACCCGTTACTTTATACAAGGGGGAATTGCGTACCTATCAGCAATCAGGCTATGATTGGCTCTGGTTCCTGCATACGAACAACTTTAACGGCATCCTGGCCGATGAGATGGGACTCGGCAAGACACATCAGGCAATGGTAGTAATCCTCTCTGCCTTGCAAACCGAGCCAAACGTACCCAACCTGGTCGTCTGTCCCACATCTGTGCTGGATCACTGGAAATCCAAATTTCAGACCTATGCACCCGAATTAAAGATAGCCCTGTTTTATGGAAAAGAGAGAAATATCCTCCTTTCTGAAAACCTCCCATCTGTTGTATTAACGACCTATAGCATCCTTTCCCGTGATGCAAAAGGTTTAAGCAAGGTTCAATGGAACTACGTAGTATTGGACGAGGCGCAAAAGATCAAGAACCACAAAACACAAATGTGTAAGGCGGTTAAGTTACTTAATTCAAAGCATCGGCTGGCATTAACTGGCACACCTATTGAAAACAGGTTGACGGAGTTGTGGTCGATCTTTGACTTCCTCATGCCAGGCTATCTGGGAAGCATAGACGACTTCAGGAAACGATACGAGAATCCCATCACGAAATATCAGGACATCGAAAAGCGCGAGATATTAAAGAAGATTATTCATCCCTTTAAATTAAGACGGCTCAAGAAGGATGTCCTCACAGAACTCCCGCCAAAGACCGAAGAGAAGCGGTATTGTACACTAGTACCGGCTCAAATTGTTATGTACAAAGACATAGTTAGTGAGCGGGGAAGTCAGCTCATCGCGAAATTACGGGACGAAAGTCAGCCTGTGGAATACATCCATATCTTTGCATTGCTTATCAAATTGAAGAGACTCTGCGATCATCCAAAACTGGTCCTGAATGGAAATTCTCCCAAAGGGGTGACATCGGGCAAATTCGAGCTTTTCAAGGAGATTATGGAAGAGGCCCTGGAGTCAGATGAAAAGGTCGTAGTCTTCTCTCAATACCTGGAGATGCTGGATATCATTGGTGACTGGTTGAAAAGCATCGACGTCAGATATGAAACCTTGCGTGGCAGTACTATGAACCGTGGTAAGGTCGTTGAGAGATTCCAGAACGACCCTGATTGCAACGTCTTCCTGGGGAGCCTCATGGCGGGCGGTTTGGGTATTGACCTGACCTCTGCCTCCGTGGTCATCCACTACGACCGCTGGTGGAATGCCGCACGGGAAGACCAGGCCACCGACCGCGTCCATCGCATCGGCCAGACCCGAGGCGTCCAGGTCTTCAAGCTCATCACCAAAGGCACGCTGGAAGAAAAGATCGACTCCATGATCGCCACCAAGGCCACCCTCATGAATTCCGTAGTAGAATCAGACGATGCCGTGTTCAAGACGTTTTCGAGGGAGGAATTGATTGAGTTGTTGACGTTTTGAGATTTTTTGAGCGAATGGTAATCACTCTTTTAAATTCTATTGGAGAATCAAACGATATCGTATTTAAGTCTTTTTCGAGAAATAAATTGATAGTGATGCTTGCATCTTAAATTTATGGATTTATGAGATAATAATTTCAAATTGTCAATCTAGTAAAATGAATAAAGTAAAACCAACAAAAGTCGATGTCTACGTGAAAAGGAAAGATGGCGAAATTATTCTCTTTGACTTAAAAACGGTTAAACCAAATATAGGCAATTTTAAAGAATTCAAAAAAACACTTTTGGAATGGATAGCTACTGTTTTCGCTGTAAATCCCACAGCTAAGGTTAAAACCGCCTTAGCCATACCTTACAATTCTTATGAACCTAAACCTTATGAAAGATGGACAATAGAAGGTATGATAGATTTAAATGAAGAATTAGTAGCTAATGAATTTTGGGATTTCTTAGGCGGACATGGTGCGTATCAGGATTTGTTGACTTGTTTTGAAAGAGTCGGAATTGAGCTAAGGCCTGAAATTGATAATTGTTTTAAAAAATTCAAATAGGTAATAGTATGATCAATCCAGAAAAAATTATCTATTCTATCAACATCGAAGATGTTCAAAGCGTTGCGGAACAGGAATTGGGCAGAAAACTAACAGCAGAAGAGCTGAAATTGGTCGAAGACAAACTCGGCGATTATGTGGGCTGGTACGAAGCCATTCTTCATGCAATGAATGAATTAAGACTTAAACCCTGAAATATTAAGGAGAAGATGATGGATGAAAAAGAGAAAAAGGTATTTTACGATATCCATTGCCACGCACTGAATTTGAGCCATGCAGGGATACTTTCCTTTTTAAATCGCTTTTTAAAGGACAGGGCGGTATCCTTCTCAGACCTGCTGAAAAAAGGGAAATTTCTCCAGGTTCTCTGCCGGTTATTGGGGATAAATCTCAATATTAAAATAATAAAAGCACTCCTGATTACCTTCAGCATCGCCCTCTCCGGAATCGTATTGCTTGCGATAAGTAACTATGAATATTTCCTGTCGGGTAAGGTAAGCGATATTATTTTGGTCGGGGCATTTTCAGTTGTTTTGGCCGCATTGATTTTTTCCCTATGGATGCTACGAAAGATATCTTCAGGGGAAAGCGACTCTTTGACGGATATTATTAAAAAAAATATAAATCTTTTATCAGTTATTGAGAACGATACGGGCAGTTTGTTTCTCGCGTTAGAAACAGATATCCTGTCTGCAGATGAAAGATACAAAGGATTGATAAATAAATATCGTATTGACCCAGCATACAAATATGCGTCTTTTATAAAAGATCTTGGGGAAAAATGGAAAGAGTACGGGAATGAAATACAGATTAAAACAAAAGAGGGAGAAATACTAAAGTATCATAGGGTAGTTATTACCCCTCTGATAATAGATTTTGGTTACAAGTATTTTGACATCCATGGTATCCATTACAACAAACCACCCAGGAAACCCGTTGTGGAACAGGTTGTGGACGTTTTTAACGGGATAAGAGATTATCGGGAGAGGAGTCCTGTTAAAATACTTGATATCTATCCCTTTCTGGGGATTAATACGAGGAATTACGATTTGGGAATTGTAAGAGCAGTTCCTAAAGAGGTGAAAGACAACTTCTATAGTTCTCTAAAGAGCAGGAAAATCCCTCAAAGGATAAAAGAGCATTTAAGAAACACTTTAGAAAATAAATTTACGTATATTGAAAAGACGGGAAAACTGGTACTGTATAAAGAAGCTGAAGCCATGGGAAACGATGTACGCACGATCGCTTCTCATGTACAATTAGACGAAGACCTGATTGATAAACTCCAGGCAATGTCGGATGAGTCGGTTAGAAATAAGTTAGATGAAAAAAATAATATCCCTAAAATGCTGGAGAAGTATTTTGGTGAATATAATAATGCAAAATATGAAACATTTGCTAAAAAATACCGAGACAATTATTTCCCAGACGAGAAAGATACCAAAAAAAAGGAAAAATGGATACCCGTAAAAGGCATAGGTGACATACACAACCATTTCTTTGCCGGGATCAAGTTATATCCACCCCTAGGGTTTGACCCATGGCCTGACTACGAGGACAAACCTGTCGATACAACTACTGAATTTGACAAGGTAAATTATCTCTACCAATTCTGCAGTGAGAGGGGTATTCCGATAACGGTACATTGTTCAACCGGCGGGTTTAAGGCGGCTCATCATGGCATTGAATATACCAATCCTGAAAAGTGGAGAAACGTGCTTTCGGCATATAGCAATCTCAAAATCAACTTTGCCCATTGTGGATTTGATAACAACAAACCTTATAAAATCTGGTTAGATACGATACTGGCATTCATGGGTGAATATAAGAATGTTTACGCGGACTTTTCATATATAGGCAATAATAAGAATTTCTATAAATTTTTGAAGGAACGAATTATTGATAAAGGGTATGAGGATCGCATACTTTTTGGCAGCGATTTCCCGATTAGCCTTTTTGGTGTTGATTCGTATGGAGATTATGTAAAAAATTTCTTTCATGCTTCTCTGGACACGAATCAAAAACATAAATTCTGTTCTGAGAATCCCGAGAAATTTCTCTGGAGATAGAGTAAACATGGAAAAGATCGTATGGAGTGAAAACTTTAGTGTTGGCGTTCGAGTCCTGGACGATCAACACAAACAAATCGTCACGCTGATAAATATCCTGATTGAGATGAGTGACGCAAAAATTGATTCTGAAATTATCTCGGATACATTGACGAAAATGACCCAGTACGCCATTAATCATTTTAGTAAAGAAGAGGAATATATGCT
>JBKBTA010000180.1:0-5943 GCA_046291035.1 Candidatus Brocadia sp. | reverse complement strand
TGCGCCGAATCCACCAATCTATTTCACGGGAGAAGGTGGATTTGCTTACGCTTAATCCACCGTGTAAATAAAATGAGAACCCCTATGCAATTGAATTATAAGAACATTTTTCTTGTGATAATTATTTTTTGTGCGCCTTATATTGGTTGTACTAACATGAAAAGATCCTCTGAAACACAATTAGAAACCTGGTGGAAATCATACAAAAAAAACTTTATTCTCCCTGATGGACGAGTACAGCGACCGGAACATGGTTTTGATACGGTAAGTGAAGGGCAAGCCTATGCCATGCTTTTTTCCGTCTTCATGAATGATAAAAATACGTTTGATTTGATTTTTGGCTGGACAGAAGAACACCTGAGCAGAAACAGTAAACACGGGGATAATCTCCTCGCCTGGCATTGGAAGGATGGCGGTGTAAACGATTGGATGGCGGCATCAGATGCCGATTGTGATTATGCATTTGCTTTATTGCTGGCTTCATACCAATGGAAAGAGAAGACGTATTGTGAGAAAGCCGTGCACGTGATCAACGATATCTTGAAACTTGAAACAGTCCGTGGGGCAGATAATCG
The DNA here is from genome assembly GCA_046291035.1 of Candidatus Brocadia sp. Taxonomy (GTDB): domain Bacteria; phylum Planctomycetota; class Brocadiia; order Brocadiales; family Brocadiaceae; genus Brocadia. The sequence continues at coordinate 5,368 of JBKBTA010000180.1, read as the reverse complement.
TCTTTTTCTGTTACCCGGCTTATGGGGTAATGAAAAAGATGGGTACATTGTTCAAAATCCATCTTATTACAGCCCGGCGGCATTTCGCATGTTTTACGAAATAACCCAGGACCGCCAGTGGTTGGATTTAACCGAAACTGGGTATTGGATTTTAGGTCAATCTGGAATTCGTTTGGGTAACGTAGGTGGGTGTGGTTTGAGTCCGGACTGGTGCATTGTAGATGTTCAGGGAAGTATTTTAACGTTCGAAGGCAGATCGAACGATTATGGATGGGAGGCGGTCAGGGTACCGATGCGGGTAGGACTTGACATGCTCTGGTATAAAACTGAAGGGGCTGCTAAGGTTTTAGAAAAAATTTATCAAACTTTACAAAAGTCAAGCTCAGATTTAGGAGAAGTAAAGGCTATATATCGGTATACCGGAGAACCTGCAGTGGAATATGGCAGTCTGCCATCGAGCGCAATGGCTTATTTTGCAGCACTGGCATTAAATACTAAAGCGGATAAATCTGGAGCATTGTTCAGGGACAAACTGAGCGAGAAATCTTTGATTCTCAACTATTACGGGCAAAGCCTGGCATTCTTTCCCCTTGCATTCGAAAATGGAATTTTGAAAAAGCCATAATTGAACACTGTAGTTTTCAATAAAATTACGCAGGAATTTATCGTGTATATATAAGTTTTATTTCAACGTTATAAAGCCCTTATTCTTTACATAAACACTTACCGGCATATCTTTTTCTAAGAATTCGTCCATGAGGGCCATAAACTCCAGAACAGAAGTCACTTCTTTTGTACCGACTTTAGTGATCAAATCACCGGGCCTTATACCGGCACGCTCAGCCGGGCTGCCTACTTCAACATCGACAACCAATACACCACTCTCACCTTCAAAACCCAATGATTCTGCAATTGCAGGATTTAAATCATTAACCACCAATCCCAAAGAAAATTTTGTAGGTTCATCTAATTTCCGAATGGCAATATAAGTTTTCCCTGCAAGATCTTCCGGCTGCCGCTCCACCATAACCTCTAATGCGCTTTCTACCCCGTTTCGTACGATTTTTACAATGATCTTTTCGTCCACCTTTGCATGACGAATGGCCTGCTGTAGATCCGTTGTGCCACCGATTTTCTTTCCACCTATCTCAGAGATAATATCGCCCGGGGAAATGCCTGCCTTTGATGCAGGGGTATCACTCCACACCTCTAAAACGAATGCCCCTTTCTCTGATGATAAGCCAAAACGACGGATAATTTCTTTTTTATCTTTTAGGCCAAGCGCTGTGGCCAATTCATCATTAATATCATGTGTCCCCACACCTAAATATCCTCTTATCACCGTTCCCGTGGCCATGATATTTTCAACAGTTTCTTTTGCAATATCGGCAGAAATTGCAAAACCCACACCCTGGAAGCCGCCTGAACGGGTCGCAATGGCGGTATTTACTCCAATTAATTCTCCCCTGAGGTTGACAAGCGGCCCCCCGCTATTACCCGGATTAATGGCCGCATCGGTTTGGAAAAAATCTTCGTAAATAAAAGGTAGTTCGAACGGGATGACATGGGTTCTCCCTTTTGCACTGATAATGCCCGCAGAAACTGTTTGCTGATATCCAAATGGACTACCAATGGCAATAACCCAATCACCCACTTGTACTTCTTCAGAATTGCCAAATTCGAGAGGCAAGAAATGCTCTCCTTCTATTTTAATGACTGCAATGTCTGTATTCGGATCGACCCCAACAATTTTGACATTCTTATAGAGTTCTCCATCATGGGTAACCACGGTAATTTCATCTTCAGAAAAGCCACTGATAACATGGTTGTTGGTTAAAATGTAGCCACGCTCATCTATGATAATTCCTGAACCAAGTCCTTTTTTGGGTAAATTTTCTGTGTGTGGGTCATGTTTCGGTGAAAAATTTTGATAGGGTGGCAATGGTTCTGGTTCTTTGCCACCCTTCGAATGTTCCTTTTTCTCCGTACTTAAACTGACAACCGATGGGCTGACGAGTTGTGCAACTTTTCTAAATGTTTGAATAAGCGGATTGGTGACCTTCTCAAGCTCAAGGAGTTCTTTCTTTAATCTCTCGGTTTCGGTATTCTGAATAGCAAAAAGAGAACCACTACAGCAGAAAAAGAGACAACTTACCACCAAACACAAAATGAACATTTTTATACTTTTCATGGTTTGTTTGTAGGAACTTTTAATTTATAAACTAAATATCCACTCCCTGCAAAGATACACAAATCCACAAAGAAAGTTAAAATAACTACCTTTTTTGCGAGTATGGGATCATTTGTTCTGTGTACCCTTGCAACGGCGTTAAAGGTCACATATACGACTAAAATATACGCCAAACATAAGCCTATGATTAAGGGTATTTTTTTTGATGATTTCATTGATGAGTACTACGATGTTAACGATTCCTTGTTATGGGGGCGATGGAGATACGGTCTTCTCTTTTCCCTGTCCTTTCATATCTAACTTCATTAATTCCAAGCGATTAGACAACTCAATTTCGGCCTTTTCGATGTCTTCTATGCGCTTGTTAATTTTTTCTACTATGGCTTTGTGATCAATCTCCAGACTTTCAATGCGGCCATTCAAATTCTTGATCGATATTTCTACGTCTTCGATCTTTTGCCGGTTATCTTTGCAACTGGTTTTCGTGTTATCCAGTTCATTATGGAGTTCATTTCCGTCAAATACTATTAATGAAATAGACCTGGATAGATCGTCTATCTTTTTTTCTAATGTTTGGGTCGCTTGAGAAAGCTCAACTATTCTGCGATCGATATCCCTCAACTTCTCCTTGGAAACGGTGCCACACCCGACTAAAAATATCAGTGGCAGCCAAGCATAATTTGTTAGGTGTCTTCTCATTTTCTATAATATCATATAATTATAGTTTAATTATGTATAAACACAAAAACAAATTTGTCGCATATGGGAACTTTTTTTCCATTAAATATGTTTTAAGAAGTACAATTGTTCTCCTTTTAGCAAGCTGATCTTTCGCTTTCCTCCTTTTCTTCGAAAATCAGCTTGCTATACCTTTCTCTATAGGTAGATATCCAAAAAAGAACCCACAGGTTTCCGGCGTAGATTGGTCCCTGTACTTGAAGGTTTAGACCGTTCTGGTATTTGGATATTTTTTCCTGTCGGTTCCCTTTTGATCTCTTCGGCCAGGTGATTAGACATTTCATTTTTGCCCTGGACTCTTCCTGAATTTGATAAATTTTTACCCTTGAGTATGTTATCAGTGCGGTTATTCAATACATCTTTACTAAAATCAAGATGATTAATTTCTTTTTGCGTCGTATGCACTGATAATCTTTTTATCTGTTCGAGAAGCTTTGACGCCGAAGGATTTACATTATTTACCATATGCCTTTCTCCTGAATGAGATTATGGAACAAAGAAATATACAATAATTTATGTATAATATGCGATTTTTATACCTAAATTGGGATTCAGTCATATAAAATGTTCAATTTATTACAGTCATTAATGATACTCAGTTTTTCTTAAAATGGTTATTTTTTAGATAACGCCCTTATTTTCATAAGTACTTTAATATTATAATATTACGATTTTAGCAATTTTTATCCACACATTTTTCATTTCAAAGAAAGGGTGATTGGCCTGTGGCGTTGCGTTATAGAAAAAATATTGATTTATTATAATTTGTTTAATAAATAATGGTTCTTAATTATTTCCATACGAAAGCGTTGTGAAATTCAACCAAGTATATAAGATTATGTTGAGTTGTATTTTTGTGTTTAAAGTGATATAATACAATAGAAAATGATCGGGCTGATAAAAAGTCGATAATCTTAAGTTAGAATTAAGTCAAATTTTTATCCAGAAGTGGTTAAGAACATTGGTTTTAGATTATTTAGATTCATAAACGTTTAATTATAATAGGGGGCGAAAGGATTCGACCGGACAAGTTGAGGTATAGGTGGCGTATTGAGGTTGTCAGGCGGCCTCATTAAAAACCTGGCAAAATGATTTAAATGCCGAATATCCAATGGCAATGGCTGCTTAATTAACAGCCACGTTTCATTATCCTTACCTGCGAGGTTAATGAAACGACGACGAGCAGGTTAGTTCGGTCCTTTTGGTAGGTGGGGACTGAATGAAACCCTAAACCTAGCTGGTTGTCGGAAACCCTGTCTATTGGGGTTCTGGATGACGAGACTTAAAAAATAGACTATGTACGTAGAAGCCTATGCTGAAATGTCTAGGGACGCGGGTTCAATTCCCGCCGCCTCCACCAATCAAGTTTTTGTAAATTAAGGCTTAGCAATTTTGAAATGCTGAAAATAAAATAGTTTTGCCGATCTGTGACCTATCCTTGTTGTTAGAAAAGATTATTAAATATAAACTTTTCTCTTGATTTATCCCGAGAAAAAAGAAATATTTATGGCAAAAGGCCGTTAAATCTAAAATGGATTTAACGGCCTTTTTTTTGTTGACAGTGGAACTACTTTTAAAGAAGGTTAGATTGCTGTTTTTAACGGGGCTTATGGTGATAGGGAACGTTTTTATCATCAGTCCTCATTGTAAAAAAAATTTGAAAAAACCCCAATCAAAGATAAGATTGATGTAACGAATAAAATAATGCTAGCTTTTATATTTCAACAAATTTATTACAAGAACAGGAGAAGGCATTATGGGGAGAGGATATTTTATAACCGGGACGGATACGGGTGTGGGAAAGACCATTGTTGCAGGTGGGTTGGCCTCCCTTTACAAAAATAAAGGCCTTGATGTCGGTGTTATGAAACCCATTGCAACGGGCTGTAAACGGGTAAATAACAGTCTGATATCCGATGATGCCGTTTTTTTAAAACTTTCAGCAGAGGTGGATGACGACTATGAACTTATCAACCCTTACAGTTTTGAGCAACCCCTTGCCCCCACGGTAGCAGCACGGTTAAGTAAAACGAAGATAGATAAGGATAAAATAGACACGGCCTTCGACAGCTTGTGCGAAAGGCATGAATATATCATTGTTGAAGGTATCGGAGGTTTGCTGGTTCCCCTTGACGAATACTATTTTGTTGTGGATATGGCCAACGAAATGGAATTACCGATAATCGTTGTTTGTCGGCCTACCCTTGGTACGATAAACCATACCTTACTAACCGTATCGTATGCGCGTCAACACGGACTAGATGTCAAAGGAATTATTATCAATGAATCCACGGAGGTCACTGATGATACCGTTAAAAAGACAAATGCCGAAGAAATAAAAAGACTCACCGGTCTTCCTATTTTGGGTATGATCCCCTTTGACAAACGACTGGATATAAACAAGTACAACAAAGACGTATTGCTGAAAATTTTTAGTGA
>JBKBTA010000179.1:0-5945 GCA_046291035.1 Candidatus Brocadia sp. | reverse complement strand
GTATTTACCAGGATAATGTCATAATAGCTTTTCTTCGATGTGTTTTTTACGTAATAACGACCATCCTGATGAAATATGGTTACACGCTTATCGGACAGGCCTTGTTTATCCGAGGCGGATAGATATCTGCCAGTGATTTCAAGAAGGTGTTGGTCCAGTTCCACGTAATCCAGGGTTTCGATGGGGTACAAAAGCACTTCGGAAATGATTCCACCCAATCCATTACCAATTAAGAGTACATGTTTCGGGGATGGATGCTGGGTCATTACCAGATGGGCAATCTGGGCGTATTCATATTCATTGGGGAAGGCAGCGGCATATTGTCCATTGAGATAGATGCTGTATTGATCGGCCTGTTTGCCAATGTCGATGTGCTGATATTTTGAGTCCGCAGATGTTACCAGTTCAATATGGGGATTCAATGTATTCCATCGTATCTTTTCTGACAGTGCCTCTACCTTATCAGGGAAAGGGGAAAACAAAACTACCGTTGTAAGCAACAACAAGCCAAGGGAAACAACCCCCAAAATTCCCCTTGTTTTCCCATTTTCTTCTATTCTAAAACAAACATCTCTCTTTCTCCAAAAAGACAAAAGTAAAATGGTTAAAAGGATAAACATGCCCATATTCAACAGAGTTATGATGGCAAATGGGTGGAATCTTGAGACCAGGAAAAATGAAAATACAAGTCCCCCGATAAGGCTACCCATGGACTCTATGATATAAACTATTCCTATATCTACTGCGGCATCTTGAGTATTAGATTGTAAAGAGCTATTATTTTTAGCAAACATATGGGAAGGGATCAGGGGTCGGGGTTCGGGGGGCGGGTTTCTGATACCTAACGCCTGAGCCTTGAGCCCTGCCCCCTGATCCCTATTTTGTGTTTGTTTGCGGCTATGCCTCACTATAGTAACGTTCCACACAACCTTTGATGAAAATGGGAATACAAAACCAATGATAAAACTGAAGGGGAGGATTAACCCGATGGAGGTAAGAAGCAGGGGGATCAAGGAGATATACTCACCTATTCCAACGCTCAAAAAGCCCCGTACACAGCGTACCAAAAAGATTTGCACGGGTAATACAAAACACATAACGAACAAGGTAATTATAAAGACGCTAAATACATCTTTAAAAGCATGTTCAATCTTTGCACCTGCAAAGGCGCCTGTTGCAATACCAAGAAACCATGCGCCAAATACAATGCCAAGACACAGTTCGTTGCCATAAAAGATGTTTAGAAATTCACGGATCAATATCACCTGAGCAATGGTCGCGTAACAGCCAATCGCTGCAATGCATAGGAATAGGAAGATATAGAATGTTCTGTTTTGCATGGTTTTTTATTTGAAATGGCTTACCAAACAGGTAAACTAACCTTCGTAAAAGTCACTTAATATCTTAACATAATAATCCAGTAAGGTAATATATTTATAACTATAGCAAATTTAAACTGAAGAAGGCTAAATGCAAGATAAGGACAACAGCAATTATTCAGCTTCAAATTTGATTACAAACCAGTGGGAGGCATGGTCTAAATACGATTGGTTTGCGATACTCACATTATTCCTCCTTACGGTGGCATATTTCCACAACGTCGTTATTCCCGCAGATTTTAAGGTTCTGAGCGATCAGAATACCGATACACGCCACCAGCTATTTTACTGGAGATATTTTGGTTTCAATACCCTAGCTAAAGGAACGATTCCCCTCTGGAACCCATATATTTATGGTGGAACACCATTTGTCGGGGGAGTCCAATCAGCCATATTTTACCCGTTCAATCTGATCTTTCTTGTATTTCCGATTCATATTGCCATCAACTACAGCATTATCCTCCATGTGTTTTTATCGGGGGTGTTTACATACCTCTATCTTAGATACCTCGGCTTTCAAGAAACACGTTACCCTTGCAGCAACAGAATTTCCCCCCCTTGCGAGGGGGATAAAGGGGGGGTGAAAAACTTTGCTCATACAGCCGGGCTTTCCCGATCAAACTGTATGATTGCGTCCATCATATTTATGTTTTGCGCCCCGCAGATATTTCATATCTATCCCGGTCACCTCCCCAATCTATGCACCATGATATGGCTGCCCCTCATCCTTTTATTCTCCGAAATGTTTATTCGCGCCAGGAATTTTTTCTATGCGCTTTTGGGCGGGGTTGCTGTTGCGTTTAATATACTGGCGGGTCATCCTCAATATTTTTTTTATACCGCCATTGCTGTAGTTATCTATTTTATCATACGCATCATCCAGGAGTTTAGAGAACACAGGAATTGGAAATTTGTTGGGTATCATGCAGCGGGGGTTTGCATCCTCTATATTGTGGGCGTTTCACTTACTGCCATTCAACTATTGCCGGCCTTTGAGATGATTAAACATTCTGCTCGGCAAACCATTTCGTACGAATGGGTAGGCCAGTTTTCCTTTGCACCAGAAAATTTCATTACGTTATTCATACCCGAATTTTTTGGGGATTTACTGAAAACCCCTTATTGGGGGCGGTATTACCTCTGGGAGATGTCGTTGTACGTTGGCATCCTTCCTTTACTATTGACTGGAGTTGCCTCCTTCTATGATAGAAATAGATTCACAAAAACCTTTCTCATTTTAGCACTCGTCACAATGATCCTTGCACTGGGCAAGTTTACACCGCTCTTTAAAATTCTGTATGCCCTAGTGCCCGGATTTAACATGTTTCGAGGGAATTCCAAGTTCATATTTATCGTTGCCTTTTCCGTTTCAGTTCTCTCCGGAATCGGAGTAGAATATTTGCAAAAGGGTGTTTTTACGAAAAAAAGGATTTCATCGTTTTTCTCTATTACCATTTGCGTTGTTGCTTCAATAAGCCTGTTTCTTTTAATCTTCTTTTTATTTAAGACAGGATACGGAACATGGCATGGTATTATCCATAAAATATATTCGTGGGGTGATCGATACACCACATTACCCAGCCTGAATGATGCCGGATTCTTGCACGCAACCTTTACCATTGCCACCAAAGGCGCTGTAAAATTCATAATCCTTACTATTTTGAGTCTGCTTGTTATTGGCTTGTGGATGAATGGCAGGTTAAGAAGTCAGATTTTAATACCTATCACAATGGCTGTAATATTCGGAGACCTCTGGTGTTTCGGGAACCAATATATGGTAACGTTTGATGCCAGGCAATGCTTTTGGAATAAGGAAATGCTTAATGTCTTGAAAAACGATCCCGAACCATTCCGCATCACGACGGTTGGTCACTTTGAACTCAACCAGGGTATGGCGCACGACATTTCTCATATCGGGGGATACGATGCTAACGTCATTAAAGAATACAGCGAATTTATCAATCTATCCGATGGTAAACCCGTAGAAGAACCACGCATTGTTATGGAAGTTGCCCAGATTTCCAAGCTGACCAACCTGCTTAATTTAAAATATATACTCCTTCCTGCCAACGTGCGGATAGAGCACCCGACCATAAAACCGGTCTTTTACGATTCAAAATACGCCCTCTTTTACAACACACAGGCATTGCCACGTGCCTTTATCGTCCATAAGGTCAAAACCCTGCGGGGAAGAGATGTCATATTCAAAGAACTCTCAGGCAGTGAATTTGATCCCAAAGAATATCTTATTTTGGAAGAACCGTCCAGACTTACCATGAACACGGCCGACGGAAATTTACCACAAGAACCCATGCCAACAATTCTTGAATACACACCAAATAGCGTTACAATAAAAGCAAGCCTGTTTGCGGATGGGTATCTTGTTCTTGGTGATACATTTTACCCCGGCTGGAGTGCGTACGTTGATGGGAAAAAGAGTCGGGTGTTAAAGGCCAATTATATCCTCCGATCGGTCTTCCTTGAAAAAGGAGAGCATGTTGTTAAATTTGTCTACGGGCCTAGATCCTTTACGATAGGCATGATTATTTCCTTGGTAAGTATAGGAGTTTTAATCCTTGCCGTTTTTTCTGTGCGCTCTGTTAATCATTCACTTTAAAAGATTTTAGACGTTGAACAACAAGACCCGCATACTGTTATTCACACTCATCCCGGCATTGCCGGTATTGGTTTACCTGAATTCTCTGGGGAATACCTTTGTCTACGATGATTACGTTACGATAACCAATAACCACTTTATCCGTGAGTGGAGGTATCTCTCTGCATTCTTTAACCAGAAATACTTTGTTATCTCCGGCGAACTCACGTACCGTCCCATTGTCACCCTTTCCTATTTTCTTGACTATGTCCTTTGGCAGCTAAGACCGTGGGGCTATCATCTGACAAATATCATCATTCACACCCTGAATGTTTATCTGGTCTATTGTATGACATATCTGCTCTTTTATAATCGGCAGTGTGCCTTTATTTCCTCCATAATTTTTTCCATACACCCCATTTTTACGGAGGCCGTAAATGCCGTTAGCTATCGTGAGGATCTTTTGTCTGCCACCTTTTTGCTTGCGGCCTTTATCCTGTTTCTCAAATCTTATATAAGTACGAACAGAAAAAACTTCATCATTTGCTATGCCTTTTCTTTGATTGCGTATCTCTTTGCCTTGTTATCGAAGGAGATGGCAATTACCCTTCCATTCCTGTTCCTTGCCTACGACCTCATCTTTCAGAAAGGTATCTCGTTAAACACTCACAATACTATAGGGGGGGCTAAAAAACCTTTTCGAAAAATTATTATGCCATACGTAATACGGTATGCCGGTTATATTGTCATCAGCGCTTTTTACCTGTATCTGCGATTCTCTCTATTCCACAATCCCGGCGAATCAATCGAGTATCCCGGAAACAGTATTCTTGCAAATGGTATTATGATGACAAGGGTGATCGGTTATTATTTCAAGCTCTTGTTTATTCCAGTCCCACTTAATGCAGATTACGTCGTTCCCCTTACCTATTCACCAGCCGATCCGGCTTTCTTGGTAAGTGTTATCACCTTAATACTCGTTGTTATTCTGTCAATAAAACTGTGCCGTCTTTCGAGGGTGTGGACTTTTTCCATCCTCTGGTTTTTCATAACCCTCTTACCCGTATTAAATATTGTCCCAATACTCAATATCATGGCAGAGAGGTATCTCTATATTCCTGGTATTGGATTTACCATGCTAGTGGGCTCGATATTAACACAAAAAACATTCGTAGGCATTTTTCACGGAAAAGGTATTGGAAGTGCTCCTTCACCCTCCTCCTTCGTTCGACTGAGCACCCACGACGAAGTCCCATCAAGGGAGGGAAGAATTGTTGCCACCCTCGTTTCCCTTCCACTGGTGGGAGGGGTAAGGGGAGGGGGATCCCTATTATCCTTTGTAAATAAACTTCTTTTAAACGTTTCAGGTGGAATCATAAACCGTAGGTTGTTCCGCATAGCATCAATAACCATTATCTGCCTCTTACTTGCATGGGGCACAATGAGCAGAAACAGGGTATGGTTGAATGAATTTACGTTCAGCACAGAGACGATACGCCGTTCTCCGGAGAGTTTCCGGGTATATAACGATCTGGGATACTATTATTATCACAATGGTTTCACAGATGCCGCCATTCAGGCGTTCAAGGATTCTATTCGGGTGAGATATGAGCAACCCAAGGCGCACTGCAACCTCGGCGCTGCATATTCGCTGAAAGGTCTTGATCATGAAGCAATTGAAGAGCTAAAGATAGCGACCAGGTTGAGGAATGAATATCCGGAGGCGCATAACAACCTGGGACTTCTTTATAAAAGAAAAGGGATGCTGGATGAAGCCGTCAATGAATATATTGAGGCGCTGAAGACCAACCCTTATTATGCCGACGCACACTGCAATCTGGGGAGTGCCCTTATTGATCAGGGGAGGCTTGATGAGGCCTTTTCTGAATTGGAAAAGGCCGTAAAGATTCGAAGGAATTTTGCCCTTGCACATTATAATATCGCTGTAGTTTATTATAAAAAAGGGCAGA
>JBKBTA010000178.1:0-6045 GCA_046291035.1 Candidatus Brocadia sp. | reverse complement strand
AACAATCCTTTCGATAACATTCCTTAACTCCCGCACGTTGCCAGGCCATGTATAATTTGAAAGAAATGTCATTGCCTCAGGAGTGAACCCTTTGATACGCTTGCCAACTTCGGCACAGCTCAACATCAGAAAATGTGCTATAAGCAAAGGGATGTCTTCTTTGCGCTCGCGCAATGGTGGAATATGGATAGGCACGACGTTTAATCTGTAAAACAGGTCTTCCCGAAACTCCCCATTACTCATAGCAGTTTTCAAATCTTTATTGGTCGCTGCAAGGATACGCACATCGACCTTAATTACCCTGGTTCCTCCTATTCGCTGGATTTCTTTTTCCTGCAAAACACGCAGAAGCTTCGCCTGGGTACGGACATGCATTTCTCCAATTTCATCGAGAAAGATAGTCCCGTTGTTTGCCACTTCAAAAAGTCCCTGCTTGGTTTCCATCGCGCCGGTGAATGCCCCTTTTTCATACCCAAAAAGTTCGCTTTCCAGCAAATCCCGAGGGATCGCAGCACAATTTAAGACCACAAAGGGCTGGTCGGACCTCGAACCGTTGTAATGAATGGCCTTGGCTACCAATTCTTTTCCAGTACCGCTTTCACCCGTAATAAGAATGCTGTAAGGTGTATTACTGACTTTTTTCACCAATTCCAGGATTTCTTTGATTTTTATACTTGTACCAACAATATCACTGAAAGAAGAGTGAATCTTTTGCTGTCTTTTGAGGTTTTTATTTTCAAATTCAATACGTTCCTTCGCCCTCTTGAGATCGTCAAGGAGTTCGGCATTATACATTAACAATGCTACCTGAGACGCAATGCCGGTAAAAAGATCCAGGTCTGCCCTGGAAAACTCGTAGTTTTTGCTTTTGCTTTCTATCTGCAGGACACCTAATGTCCTTTGAGGACAGAGAAGTGGGGCACACAGGATAGAATTGGCACCAATTATCTTTATACTCATACTGACCCTGGAATCCATTTGTGTATCCATGACAAGTAACGATTTTCGCTCCTGGATGGCACGCTGGGCAAGCGTTTGACTCAGGAGATGCTGTTCCTCTACCAGCGCAGGGTCTTTCGTTTGAACGGTTCGGATTGTCAATTTGGCCTCCCCAGGGTCTTGTAAGGCTACAAAGCATCGCCTGGCATGGGGAAACACGGTAAAAAGAATCCGTATAATCTCTTTGAGCAATGCATCGATATCAAAAATATTATCAATAGCCCTTGCAATTTCCTGGAAAACTTTTAAGTTTTTTTGTAATTTCTCAAATTCCTCTTTGCCAACAGTCTTTTGGTAAATTTTCTCATCAATAGCTCCAATTGGTAACTGATCTTTTGTAGCAACGATAATCTGTGTGTACTCGTTGTGTGAGTATTCTGTGGGACATGGATGCATAGATTCCGTATCCTTAAAGATTAACGTATGTGGCCCGATACAGATCTTGCATCCATTAGTTAATGGATGGGGAGAAGTTATACGTTCGCCATTTAGAAAGACCCCATTCCGGCTGCATAAATCCTCAATAAGATACCCCTCGTTCGATTTGCTGATCCTTGCATGGTGACGTGAAATCATGAGGTCCTCAAGTTGAATATCGGTAGTGGATGCCCGACCAATAATGGTAATATCTTTTAGCGAGTGGCTCTTGTTCTGCCCTGGAATGGTGATATCAATTAGTTCAGCCATACAAAATAAAGGACAGATTTATATTATTGGCACGAAAACAAGGTCGACTATCTAAAAAAATAAACATTTTCATGCCCTTTTGTGAGCATTTGGCTCATGAATGTTTACCCTGCAAAAACTTTTCTTTTGTAAATTTTTTAACTCCCCTTCATCCCTTCCTTGCGAAGGAGGGAAAAGAGGGGTGGTTGTCTTTGGCTGCTGCTATGCAGCGCAATGGAGGGTATTTTACTAAAGCGTCAGCAACCGCATGATGTCGTTACGTGTGGCGTAAATGACCAGGGTAATAATGAGACCAAAACCTATATACTGAGCTATGGAGAGTGTCCTTTGACTCACAGGAGAGCCCTTGATCCGTTCGATAGCTAAAAACAATAAATGGCCTCCATCCAACACCGGGACAGGTAAGATATTCAAAAGTGCAAGCTGAAGGCTCAGAATACCCAGAAAATACACCAGTTTACCGAAACCCACCTTTGCCGACTCGTAAGATGCCTGAGCAATAAGGATAAATCCCCCGACATTCTTTGGTGAAAGCCTTTGGGAGAAAAAACCCCTTATCGTGAGATACAGTCTCTGCACATTAATAATAGCCTTTTTTGTGCCCACAACGCACGAACCAAGCAGACCGTATTGTTTTATTACCGTTTTTTCCTTGAATTTTACCCCGATACTACCAACTGCATTCTTTTCGTCCTTCTGGGGCTCAATAGTAGATACAAATCGCTCATTGCCACGCATCCACTCGATTACCATGGGTTTCCCCTGGCTCATCATTACCATCTGCAGGAGGGTACTCCAGTCTTTTATCTCCTTCTCATCAAGTGAGATAATCTTATCGCCGGGTTTTAATCCGACCTTTTCCGCAGGGAACCCCTCTACAAGAGAATCGACCTTCAGTCCATAGAAAGGGGTAATCCCACCCAGAAATTCTTCCTTCGCTTTTTGATCACCAAGCAGTACAAAAATCAGGGTTGCCGTGTCATTCCTTTTAACCGTAAAGACAATTGTTTCTTCTTCCGAGTCAATAACCAGCTTCCTGATATCAGTAAAACCCGTCACGGGTTTTGAATTAACTTCGACAATCTCGTCACCTTTCTGGAAACCTGCTTTGCTTGCAAGACTGTTATTTTTCACGCCGTCTATTATTGCAGTTGCACAGGAGAGACCAAGCATCCACCTGGTAGACTTAAAAGGAATCACCTTTAGCTCTACTTCCTTATCATCTCGCAGTACCGTAAGCGCGATCTTTTTTCCAGGGCTCGCGGCCTCAACCTCCCGAAATTCATCCTCGGTGGAAATCCGTTTACCATTTACGGCAACTATGACGTCCTTAACCTGAATACCGGCATCTCTGGCCGGAGAGTAGTTGTTTTCAAAGGCAAATATTTTATCAATCTCCAGGCTGGTAGCCGGCATAATTCCTATGCGCTGGATACCATGCTCGGTATCGTACTTAGGCGTGACATTTACATCAAAAATCTTATCATCCCGTTCGACTTTGAGATTTACACCGGTGGACGGATTGCTCAGGGCAACAATCGTAAAAAGGTCTTCAAAATCAGGGTCTTTGCTTCCGTCAATCTCAACAATCTTGTCCCCCCGCTGAATCCCCGCATCCCAGGCTGGCCAACCCGGTGCGACCTGACCTACCTCAGTGGTAATAAAAGGCACACCGATCCGAAAGGCAACAACAAAGGCAATAAAGGCTAAAATAGCGTTTAATGCTACCCCCGCCACGAGCACAGAGGCGCGTTGCCCTACGCTCTTGGAAGAAAACTCCCAGGGAGAACCGGTCTTTTCTTCTTCCGGACTTTCACCAGCTAGCTTGACATATCCTCCGAGCGGAAAGAGGGAAAGCCGATACTCGGTTTCTCCCCACTGCTTTTTGAATATTGCTGGTCCAAAACCCAGTGAAAATGCCAGTACCCGTACTCCTATCTTTTTGGCCATAAGAAAGTGACCAAGTTCATGGATAAAGATAAGCAATCCAATACCGACTATTACAAGGATGACATTGGTTGATACATTTACATAAGGCATTTTTTCATCTCCTGTCTTGCCCAGGCGTCTGCCGCCATGATATCCTCCAGGCAAGGATTTTTAATAAAGTGGTGATTATTTATCACCTTTTCTACATATGAAGTGATTTCGGTAAATCGAATTTGACCGTTCAGGAATGCCTGTACTGCCACCTCATTGGCAGCGTTGAGCGTCGTCCCCATTGTACCACCTTCCCTGGCTACCTGATAACCTAACCTCAAAGCCGGGAATTTTTCCATATCGGGTTTTTTGAATGTGAGACTCCCAATGCTTGACAAATCCAACGGTCGAACACTGAGAGGACTTCTTTCCGGATACGTTAAAGCATATTGGATTGGCACCTTCATGTCCGGCATTCCCATCTGGGCAATAACCGACCCATCACAAAATTCAACCATAGAATGGATAATCGATTGCGGATGTATCACAACATCTATCTGTTCAACCTTCAGATCAAACAGCCACTTAGCCTCAATAATCTCCAGCGCCTTATTCATCAAAGTGGCGGAATCTATGGTAATCTTTTGTCCCATCTGCCACGTAGGGTGCTTGAGGGCCTGCGCTGGTTTTACATTGGGAAGTTTGTCCGGAGGGAAGTCATAAAAAGGGCCACCAGACGCGGTAATAATAACCCGCTTAACCTCAGTTGGCTTGCCGGAATGAAGAGACTGAAATATTGCGCTATGTTCACTATCTACCGGTAATATCTGATCTTTTTTGGCCAACGACATCACAATATGCCCAGCCATGACCAATGATTCCTTATTGGCCAGAGCAAGGGTCTTCCCTTGCTCTATGGTTGCAATAGCTGCAGGCAAACCCACCGCCCCCACTACGGCCAAAACCACAATATCCACGTCGTGGTGTATAACAATTTCCCTGAGACAATCGTCCCCGGTAAGTATTTTTAGTTGATGGTTCTGAAAGCGGTGTTTTAACTTTTCAACGAATTGACAATCATTTAAGGCAACGTATCTAGGTTTGAATTCTCCGACCTGCTCTGCCAGCAATTCCCATCGAGAGTTTGAAGATAAACCGATCACCCGAAACTTATCCTTTAAATTTCGAGCAACTTCCAGGGTATTTTTACCAATAGAGCCAGTGGAACCAAGGACAACAATATTTTTCATTATCTACGCCATGTGGGCAATTTCTTCTAAAAGTTCATCTACCATGCGGTCTTCCGGTATCTTTCGTACCTTTTCGCCTTTCTTGAACAGGAATCCGAACCCCTTGCCACCTGCAATACCAATATCAACCTCCCGCGCCTCCCCAGGACCATTTACCACACATCCCATGATGGCAATTTGCAAATGCTTCTTATCGCCTGGCAAACGTTGTCTAACCTGTTCAACTATGTTCACCAAATCTATTTCACACCGCCCACATGTAGGACAGGAAATGAGTTCAGACCCCTGGCGCTTGTGGAGACCCAATGCTTCTAGGATATCATATCCGGCCTTGACCTCCAATTCAGACGCACCCGTGTAAGAAACCCGCAAGGTATCACCAATGCCTTCGGAGAGCAAGCCTCCGATACCAATAGCGGACTTGATCGTCGCAAGGCTTGGCGGTCCCGCCGCTGTAACACCCAGATGCAGCGGATAATCACACTGGGTTGCTATCGACCTATAAGCATCCAGGGTTGAAGGGACGTCAGATGCCTTAAGCGATAACACAATGTCTTTAAACCCCAGTGATTCGAAGTGCTCGCAATACTTTAAGACGGTTTTCACCATCAATACAGTTAGCTCCTCGTGTTCGTCTCCTTTGCCGCGCACAGAGCCGGAATTAACTCCAATACGAATAGGAATACCTTTATCTTTAGCCGCAAGTACTACCTCCTCCAGCTTTTTCTTGTCCTTCATGTTTCCCGGATTGATTCGTATTTTATCGACCCCTTGGGCGATAGCTTCCAGAGCAAGGTGATGTCCAAAATGTATATCAGCAACCAGTGGAATACGTACCTGTCTTTTAATGGCACCGAGACATCTGGCTGTAACAATCGTTGGAACTGCTACCCGAACGATATGACACCCAATCGCCTCCAGTTCACTGATCTGCTGTACTGTTGCATCAATATCCTCGGTATGGGTCTTTGTCATGGTCTGGACGGAGATAGGATTATTCCCTCCAATCAGGACACCACCAACATTGACCACACGTGTCTTTCGTCGTTGAATCATAATTCTGACAATTTATACATGGCGTTGCGTAACCGCAACCCAGTAATCATCCCTAAATCCCTGATTTAGTAAAAGGGGACTGAGGGAAAATTTGAATGGTTTATCACAATTTCAAAGGCTTCTATTAGAAATC
>JBKBTA010000017.1:0-30130 GCA_046291035.1 Candidatus Brocadia sp. | reverse complement strand
GACATGTTTACGGCGATAGAAAAGAGGCTCAATGGCAAGACGACAAGTAAAGTAGAACGAGTTATGCGTACGGTTAATATGCGGGTAAACGTAAGCAAATGGAGTATTGCCGGAGCGCTGAATGTTACCAAGATTCGACTTGCCTATTACTACAACGGATTTGATGTATGATCTATATGAAATGGAGGGCTTTTGTCAGGTCTCCACTTGACAACGCTACCAAAATTTTCCCTTAAAAGGCCTTTACAGAGAAAAGGTCTTTGAAACGGAAACCAATACCTTAGTGATACGACTAAAAAGAATTAAAAATACGGAAAGAAACCAGGTGAGAGCAAAAGACTTATTTATACCGGCAACCAAGAAGAAAATAAACAGGTTCTTTTTTTGGAAAGATTTTTTTGATTTACGGGCAATTATACATTCCGATTCATAGTTTTACAATATCTCAATAGTCTCCAAATCAAATACCGGGATAACAACTTGTACCATGTTCATAAATATCTATTCCAGAACGTTCGATATTGACTGGTACCCGTAGCCCCAGGATGCGCTTCACAACAAGGAAAAATAAAAAACCCACAGAAAAACACCAGGCTACCAGTGTAACGCAGGCAATAAATTGCGCCAACAATTGCCAGCCAGAACCAGCAATCAGGCCTTTTACACCACCGTACGTTCCATCAGAAAAAATGCCCACAGAAAGTAAACCCCAAAGGCCATTTGCCCCATGAACCGAAATGGCACCCACCGGATCATCGATCTTCAACCTGGTTTCAATAATATACAAGGAAATCCTTGTAATTAAACTAGCAACAACACCTATGATAATTGCTGCCCAGTGTGGAACGTATGCCCCGGATGCCGTAATTGCAACACAACCTGCCAATGCACCATTACAGGTCATAATCACATCCGACTTCTTTGTCTTGTAAAATGACAAATAAAGGAGGGTGATAGACCCCGCTGCTGCAGAGAGAAAAGTATTTACTGCAATAATCGATACGCGAAGCTCCGTAACTGCAAGTGTGCTCCCCGCATTAAAAC
Source organism: Candidatus Brocadia sp. (assembly GCA_046291035.1). Classification (GTDB taxonomy): domain Bacteria; phylum Planctomycetota; class Brocadiia; order Brocadiales; family Brocadiaceae; genus Brocadia. The sequence continues at coordinate 29,086 of JBKBTA010000017.1, read as the reverse complement.
CAAACCATCCAAAGATTAAGGTAAGCGTTCCTATTACGATATAGAGCAGATTATGACCGTGGATAACATTGGGACTACCGTCAGGATTATATTTTCCATACCTCGGTCCCACCATCCATGCAGCAACAAATGCAATCAAACCGCCCATTCCGTGTACGACCCCGGAGCCGGCAAAATCCCTTGCTCCCACACCAAATGGCAACATCTCCAGCCAACCCTTACCCCACATCCAGTGACCAAATACGGGATAAAATACGCCACACAAAAAGGCACTGTGAATTACATGTACATGAAATTTCAATCTCTCTGCGACAGCACCCGTAACTATTGTACAGGCAGTTGCAGCGAACATAATCTGGAACATCCAGAGTACCGCCGTAGATACATCATAGGAATCCCCAAGTAATAAGAACCCACCATAACCAATGAATCGATTTCCGTCAAAGAGTCCCGGTGCCAACTGTGAGCCACCAAACATAAGGCCAAAGCCAAAGAGCCAGAAAACAATTGCACCGACACAAAAATCTATAAAGCTCATGGCAAGATAATTGAGTGTATTCTTCTTTTGAACAAAACCAGCGCCAAGGAATGTAAACCCCGCCTGCATATTAAAGACTAAAAAGGCGCTCAGCAACGTCCATGCAAAGTTCACCGAAAATTTCAATCCCTGCAAACTTTCGGAATAGGTATTGGCACCACTAGGATCCCCGGCAAATACACTGTTTAAGGAGAAAACCAATACCTCAACTAAAAGGATAATTATAAGAATACGTCCCTTCAATTTTTATGCTTTCATGAAATTGCCGATGTTGCCTCGCTAAAAGCGAGGCAACATCGGTTAAACAAGAGTTAACTTATACCACACAAAGTTTAGATGGCAGCCTCACCCGACTCTTTGGTACGGATACGATATACGTTTTCTATATCGAAAATAAATATCTTCCCATCGCCAATACTCCCTGTTTGAGATTCATTGATAATGGTATTGACAATCTTATCCACGTCGGTATCCTTAACGGCGATCTCGATCTTGATCTTCGACAGGAGATCAACCCTATACCTTCTTCCACGCCATACCTCACTGATACCTTTTTGACTACCGTGTCCCTTTACTTCGGTAACAGTCATCCCCGGATAACCCAACTCAGTCAAAGCATCTCGGACGATGTTAAATTTCTCCGGTCTAATTATAGCCTCGATCTTTTTCATGAAAAAAACCTCCGTCCATTGAAATACCCTCTAATTACAGTAAAATCACAAATGCAGTCTATTACCTCATTTTGTTTTGTTTTTTTCTGTCTTTATTCTTGCATATACCCATCGGCCAAGTTTTTCAGAATAAATCTTTTCCCTCTCCTTATCCTTCTCTAAGGCTTCTTCCAGCAGGGATAGCTGTCTTCTTTCCTGCTCCAAATCAATCGCAGCTTCACCTGTCATAGGTGTAAGAAATTCTTCTTCGACAGGATAACATGGGGAACCATGAATATGCATATCAACACCTTCATGTTCAACAAGTTCTGAAACTCTTAAACCTATGGTATACTTTAACGCAAAGAATACAGCCCCACCCCAGGCAAATGCCCATGCCATGGCAACAATTGTGCCTATAAATTGAGCAAGCAGCTGCCATCCAGAACCCGTAATTAAGCCATTTACTCCCTGATAAGTACCATCGGCAAAGATACCGACAGCCAGCATACCCCAGATACCATTTGCCGCATGGACGGCTACCGCACCAAGTGGGTCATCAACTTTGAACACGACCTCAACCAGCCATACAGCACCCCTCACGATTAAACCGGAAAGAAGTCCAATAACTGCTGCAGCCCAGGGGGCAACGTAAGCGCAGGGGGCTGTAATTGCAACTAAGCCAGCCAGTGCGCCGTTACAAATAAAAGGCACGTCGATATAACCAGTCAGTGCCCATTGCACAAATAATACGATAGAAGCGCCAGCAGCGGCGGCAATAAAGGTATTGCTTGCAACCACGGACATGCGCAAATCAGTTGCAGCAAGCGTACTCCCGGCATTGAAACCGAACCAGCCAAAGGCAAGTACCAGGGTGCCTATCACTACATATACGAGGTTGTGACCTGGAATGGCATTGGGTGTCCCATCTGGATTGTACTTTCCTTCCCTTGGCCCTAATACCCATGCCCCAACAAAGGCCATGATACCCCCAATGGTGTGCACACAAGCGCATCCCGCGAAGTCTTTTACTCCTACACCGATCGGAAGCGTACTTAACCACCCACCACCCCATACCCAATGTCCGTATATTGGATAAATCAAGCCGCACACCAGGAAACTATATATGATGTATGGTACAAATTTCATCCTTTCTGCCACAGCGCCTGCAATAATTGAAACGGTCTTTGTGGCAAACACCATCTGGAAAAGCCAGAACATAATAGTTTGGACATCGTACGATCTGCCTGCAAGGAAAAACCCATCCCATCCGATAAAGGAATTACCATACTCAAGTCCTGGCACCAGTTTAGACCCCCCAAACATCAAGGCAAACCCGAAAAGGTAAAAAACCACCGCGCCGAGCGTGGAGTCGATAAAACAATGTGCCATGTAACCCAGCATGTTCTTTTGCCTTAAAAATCCACCTAAAAAGGCAAATCCCGATTGCATGCTAAACACCAAAAAAGCCCCCACCAATGTCCAGGTAAAATTAACAGCATATTTTAATCCGTCGATACTATCTGTATAAGTTGCTGAACCATTTGGGTCGCCTGCCTCAACAATTCCCAATCCCAACGTAAATATCGCGAAAGCTATAAACAACAACCACACGCTTGTCATTATTTTATTGGCAACGAATTTCATAAATATATAATCCCCCTCATCGCAAATACTACCTTTTATTCAAATTAATTACAACAAATTAAATGAAATTTTTTTATATTGGACACACCTCCTTTCGTAGATTTTTTACAGTAAATATCATTCAAAAATATAAAATATTTAGATAAATTAAACCAAAAATAGCAATTATTAGTCCAATTATGATTTATAAATATTTGTAAGGCATTTTCTAATACACCTTGTTATTCTTATATCATTTATTAACAAAGAGATATAATTTATTTACGACCATAATAGCATTATCAACACCGTTATTTATTAAAGATTTTGGCATTGCTTCTTATCCGTAGCTATTTCCCTTAGCTTTTTACATAATCTATTTATAAAATAGGATTTACAAAATCTTTTTCAAACTGTAAAACAAGAGTATCGTGCTGGCTTATTTCAGCCACAACGGACAAAAAACATCTTATAGCTTTTCTTCCCACCAATTTCGTAACAGTTTACCACAGAGAAAAGAGAATTTTGTTAAACAATTACAAATTTTTTTAAATTTTCATTCACAAATAGTCCAATTTTTGGTAAAAGGAATACAGCGTCGGTGTTGGGGAAAAGCCTTGGTAGTAACCGGCTCAGTTTTGGGCTTATCTGAGCAGCTTCAACACCGACGTTCTTTAGTTTGTTACTTTTATGACTACCGCAGAAATCGAAAAGATAGACCGTCAGGCCATTGAAAAGATAGTTGATGGACGACATAAGATAAAAAGGGAGATTGCAAAGGTCATTGTAGGGCAGGAAGAGGTAATCGACAATCTCCTCATTGCCCTCTTTTGCAAAGGACACTGCCTCTTTGTGGGGGTGCCAGGACTTGCCAAGACACTGCTGGTAAGTACTCTTGCAGATGTCTTGAATCTAAAGTTTAACCGCATTCAATTCACTCCCGATCTCATGCCCGCAGACATTACCGGCACGGATATCTTAGAACAAGACCATGCTACGGGAAAAAGATTTTTCAAATTTATCAAAGGTCCAATCTTCTCCAATATTCTCCTTGCCGACGAGATCAACCGTACACCTCCAAAGACTCAAGCGGCGTTGCTTCAATCAATGCAAGAATATAAGGTTACTGCTAGCGGAACCACATATGCCCTCGACCTTCCTTTCATTGTATTCGCTACGCAAAATCCCATCGAGCAGGAAGGCACATATCCGTTACCAGAGGCGCAACTGGATCGGTTCATGTTCCAAATCAATGTCCAGTATCCCTCCAAAGAAGAGGAAATCGAAATTGTACGAACAACAACCTCCCCTTTTAAGCCGACAGTTGCCAAAATTTTCAGTCCAGAAGAAATCATAACTCTCCAGGACATGGTAACAAGGGTACCTGTGGCCGACTATGTGATTGAATATGCCATAAGATTGGTCCGTGCATCGAGGCCAACGGACCCCAGTGCGCCCGATTTTATAAAAAAATGGATCAGCTGGGGTGCAGGCCCCCGCGCTTCTCAATATCTCATCCTCGGGGGTAAGGCACGGGCATTACTCGACGGCAGATATGCAGCCACTTGCAATGACGTCCGGGCAATTGCCAAACCTATACTGCAACACCGTATCATCACCAATTTCAGTGCAGAGGCAGAAGGGAAAACGTCCTTGCATATCATTGACCAATTACTCGACACCATAAAAGAACGCCCATAATATACAAGAAACGGATAGGTTTAACCCCTTATTCATTGCTTATTAAGACAAAATTAACTGCTATGCCGGAAAACCCTTTTGATCCTGTAACGCTTTCAAAGATCGCCAATATGGAATTGCGCGCAAAACTTGTGGTAGACGGAGTTTTGTCCGGCATTCACAAAAGCCCCTATAAAGGTTCCAGTATTGAATTTCTTGAGCATAAAGAATACTCTCCGGGAAATGAGATAAAACATATCGATTGGAAGGTACTGGCAAGGACGGATAAATATTATATCAAAGAGTTTGAGGAAGAAACGAACCTCAAATGTTATATATTCATCGACTGCAGTGGATCAATGGGATATAAATCAACCGGTATCAGTAAGTTTGAATACGCTGCTACCCTTACGGCTTCACTGGCCTATTTATTATTAAAACAATCCGACCTTGTTGGGCTGATCAGCTTTAGCGACAAAGTAATGCAATACATACCCCCGAGGTCTCGACTCACGCACTTACATGCCTTGCTGAATGCCCTCACGGAATTAGCGACTGCGGGGAAATCAAACACCAGTGCCATATTAAATGAATTTGTCGAAAAGATTGGTCGACGGTCTTTGATCATTATCATATCTGATTTTTTTGATGACACAAAAAAAATAATTCATCAGTTGAAATATTTCCTGTTCAAAAAAAATGAGGTTGTCTTGTTCCATATACTCGATCCATATGAGCTGACGTTCCCCTTTGAAACGATTACCTTTTTTGAATCGCTGGAAGATGAAAGGCGCATTTTGGCAGACCCTAAATCCATGAAAGAACAATATCTTTCTGAGATTAACCGCTTTCTTGAACAATTCAAGCAATCCTGCTTTGAAAATCACATTGATTACTGTCTCATCGATTCTTCAACGCCGCTGGATCAGGCGTTTATTAAATTTCTGGCAAGGAGAGAAACTGCCTTGCGCCCCATCCGCAAGAGCTGATGCCAAGCAGTTTGCGGGGTATGAAAGGTAAGAAATAAGCTTTGCTTTTTGATAGGTATTTTTAATTTTTATAAGTATGCTCTCCTTCCTTAATCCACTTTTATTATTGGGTATCCTGGGTGCAAGCATCCCCATCATTATCCATCTCATAAACAAGAAAAAGGCCATCTCTCATAAATTTGCAGCCATTGATTTTCTCCTGGAAACCAAGAAACGCATCTATGTAAAGTTCAAACTTCGCCAGCTGATTCTTTTAATCCTCAGGGCTTCCCTGCTCGCCTTTCTTGCCATAGCCCTTGCCAGGCCCCTGATAAAAAACTACGGAGGCGGGGTCGCAGAAAAAAATATCCCTACAAGCAACGTTATTATCATAGATGACTCGTACAGTATGCAGTATGCAGACCGTCACGAACCGTTTTTTGTATCTGCCAGAACTGCTGCAAAGAAGATCGTTGATACCCTGACAAAAGATGATGAAGCCGCTGTAATTACCTGCTCCGGCATCACATCACAAGCCCTGCCGGAACTCGATTACGACAAAAAACACCTTTTAGACTTTATCGAGCAATTACAACCTAGTTATACAACCACCCAGATTGCGCCTGCATTTGATGCGGCAATTGAAATTTTAGCAGCTGCCAGAACGTCAGTGAAACGGATATTCCTGCTTACTGATATGACACGAAATGGCTGGGACCCTGCCTGGTTCAGGAGTGGACAGGAAAAATTGCAAAAGCATGTATCCAGGGTTCATATCGTGGATATATCGGAAGGCAGAAAACTCAAAAACACAGCCATTACCCACGTTGAACCTAAACTGACCATGTTAGAAAGGATTGCAGAAGGCCATATCAAGGCAACCGTGTCGAATTTTTCACCTGCACAGGTCAAAGACCTTTTAGCACAAGTGTTCATTGATGGGGAAAAAGTAGCGCAAGGTTTTTTCAATATCGAAGCCCACGCATCGGAAACAAAGGAGTTTTCCTTTACCGTAGAAAAAGGGAAAGTTTATCAAGGTCGGATTGAAATCAAAGGGGATAATTTGAGTATAGACAACAAACACTATTTCGTACTCAACACATTACACAAGCTGGATACCTTACTGATTGACGGCGACCCCAGAACAAATATCTACGAAAGTGAAACGTTTTATCTTGAGAAGGCATTAAACCCGGGCCGCGAGCATGTATCTCCCATTAAACCCGTAATATGTTCCATACACGAAGTCAGTAACGTTACCTTCGACAATTTTGATATTATCTTTTTGTGTAATGTCGAAACCCTGCCGTCCGAAAAGATCCTCGAGCTTGAAAAGTTTGTAAAAGAAGGCGGATCGGTTATTTTTACCCTTGGCAACAAGGTGGATGCCAATTATTACAACAATTCGTTCGGTGCGCTCCTGCCTCATCGACTCCATACGACAAGAACTTTTTCCAGTAGTAGTCCTCTATCGGAAGAACAGCCACTTACCCTTAAGGCAGTAGAACCCATACACCCTGCTATTCGCATTCTTCCCGAAACACAGATGGATACGCTATCTTCAGCAAAATTTTACCGGATATTTTATGTCGACCCAACACCTCTTGGAAATTGCAGGACGATACTTTCCTTTTCCGATAATACCCCTGCCCTTATTGAACGTGAGGTCGATCGGGGGAAGACGGTGATCTTCACCTCATCGATAGATAGAGATTGGACGGATTTCCCGGTAAGACCGTTTTTTCTTCCACTCATGCAGCAACTGTGCAGATTCGTGTCGGGAAGTGTATTAGAAGAGGTACAAAAAGAAATCCTGGTCAGACACGACTGGCAATTCCCCTGTCCCCCAGATGTGAATACTATAGAAATAACCAATCCGGAAGGCACAAAAATTATCATACAGCCACGGTTTGTTAACAATGATAGGACTTTTTCCTACAACGAAACAAACATTCCAGGTATTTATGCTGTTACCGTGGATGGAAAGCTGCATCCTCAACTCCCCCCTTCCTTTCCCGTAAATGTGGATACCATCGAATCTAATCTCGACAAAATAGACCAAAAAGAAATTACGACCTTCATGGGTAGTACAAACCTCACCATGACAACCTCTCATATCAGCGAAGGACATGACGTACTCCTGGGAGAGGCCAAAAAGACCCTTTGGGGACCCATCCTCTTTCTCACCCTGTGGATCCTCTTCGTCGAATCATTTGTATCGAGAAAATAGTTTACCTTAAAATTCGACCCTTCTGTATATAAATTTAATGCATGCGATCTCAACCGGGATAACAATTTGTACCGCATTTAATCTTCCTGCAACAGTTCACAGATCAAGGTATGCCACCCGTAAAACACCGACCTTCTTTTCCCTTGTATAAAAGGGTTATAGTATTACCCAGTAAAAACTTCTTTTTTTGTAAGTTTTTTAGTAACTAGCCCATTTATCCGCTTCAGTAGGCAGTAGGTAGTTGGCAGTTTGTAATGGAAATGTATCACTTTTTGCCTACTGCCCACTGTGCACTGCCTGCTGCATCTTTTTGGTTGTGGCGTAGCTGCGCTATGAATCTTTTCGGATGTTGACATGAAGCACTATTCGTGCCTTATTATAGCATCAGTACGAAAATAGGGTCAAATGTCATAAAAATAAACGGCAGTTTTTGGTAGTTCCAGGTAACCCTTTTTGCATCATAAAGCCCAAGCCCAAAGGATAGGGAGTAGTTCACTTATGTCACTCACGGCAACGAATCGTTTACGAGGAAAAACGCAAATGAAAATATCAGGTATCAGGTCATTAGGTTTTGCACTTTTACTTTTAATCCATATACTTTTCTTAAACAGCACAAAATTTACATTTGCACAATCGGCATCTGAAAGTTGGAAAAATTTTTACGGCATTGCCTGGCGTGGGGAAGTAAACGAACATATCACCTATGCAAAGCAAATGGGTTACGAGTATATCGCGCTCATGTATGGGGAGTGGAACAGGAGCCGGTACGCAAACAATACCAATCGTGACGGGATTAAATTTTACCTCCTTGATCCTGAAGTGCTTCAGGACATGATCCCCATTATAGGACAACTGTACATTGACACAGCGCAATCCTACACACAAGAACAAAGAGATTTTTTTGAGAAGTACATGGTGTGGAAAAGTATGGAACCCTTCCCCAAAAATGTGGAAACAGGCTGGCATTATACAGCAACATCATTTCGACCGGAGTGGGATTTTCAGCAACAAGCGGTTATTGATTACGTTGTTGGGCAATTTATTGCCCTGCAAAGAGTTATGAGAATAAAAACATAGGATTCATTTTTGGCGGGTACATGATAGATGTACCGAGGCTCTCGGGCGCTTTTCATTATTGGGATTCTTCCAAGAATAATAATAATGCATTTGTAACCCTCTCTTATTGGACAGGAACAGATTCTGGTTTGATGCATGACGGCATTACTCATGAATACACGACCTATACAGAAGGAAGGGCGGCTTTCTACAAACAATTAAGAAATCGCATCAGGCAAGAATTCCCTGGTGCGAAGTGGATAGTAGAACCTTTCCATCTCTACAGCGCAACTGCACCGGATGAATACATATGGCAGATAAAAGACCGGCCTGATAAGGACGAATTAACCCCTGACATGTTATCTCAGGAATCTGCTCGTACCGACTTTGTTGATAACGATAACAATTTTAATTCGGGGGTAAATATTACACGGAATATGGTCGGTATCAGTCAACCCAGCAGTGTCGGCGAGTATGAAAATCGTCTTTACGCTGCTAAGGCAGGCATAAACCGGGCATGGTACAATTGGTTTGGGAGATTCGGCGGAAATGGAGATATGCCAGGTTTTCAACGCATAACAGAAGTTTACCCCAGGCTTAAACTGATACGGTGTTTACCAAATTGGGATAATCTGAATAAAATTCCTCTTGACTATCGTTTATGGGATGACAGGGTGTATCAAAGCACAAAAAGTTACGCCAGCAGTGATGTTATCTACTCCCGTCATCCGAAGACAGGAAAGCTCTTTGCAGTGTTTATAACACGGAATGGTGTTGTAAAACTCAATCCTGGTGAGAAAGTAACCTCTGTGCAACGCGCCGATAATTATTTTAGAGAGTCCGGGGACGGGAGTGGCGATGTTACCATCATGGGGGATCAAATAACCCTGAATTCGGGAGTCACCATAAGTGTAGATTCCACGAATGGTCAGGTCAGGGGTGCAGGGTATATTTTTACCATAGAGACTGGATTGCTTCCAGTGGTGGCAACAGGACCGGCGACAGGGGTAACAATAAATTCTGCGGCATTAAATGGCCTGGTAAATACCAGCGGGTCTTCAGCAAATGTATGGTTTGAGTACGGGACAACCAGTAGATTATATGGCAGCAAAACCACGACGCAGAGTGTGAGCAGTTCGGGCGATATAAGTGTAAGCATGGGTATAAGTGGATTAGCAGAAGGCAGGACGTATTATTACAGGATAGTGGCACAAAATGGCGCTGGAACAGCATATGGAAACGAGAGGTCGTTTACGACGAAGGACATTACCATACCCAATGGGTTCATAACTGTTAATAACGGTAATGATTACACCAATACAACCACCGTTACTCTGACACTTTCCGCTACTGATAATGTGGGGATCGTGGGATATTACCTCTCCACCAGTTCTACGGTTCCATTAACGTCGGCCAGTGGATGGACTACAATATCATCTATACCCAATTTCAGCACAAGCAAGTCCTTTACTTTAAGCACGGGGGACGGCAATAAAACAATCTACGCGTGGTATAAGGATGCTGCTGGAAACGTCTCAAATACTGCCAGTGACGCTATTACCTTAGACAGGGCGGTTCCCCGTATAAATATAACCAGTCCCACATCTAATACTACGTACAGGACTTCAAACAGCACGATTACCCTTGGAGGCATTGCTTCAGATGATACAAGCGGGATAAATAAGGTAGCCTGGCGTAATGACAGAGGAGGAAATGGCGCGGCCAGCGGAACCACCAGTTGGTCAATTTCCGGTATAAACTTATCACGCGGTGATAACATAATTACGGTAACGGCAACAGATGGAGCGACGAACACAAGGACAGATACAATTACCATTACCTATGGCATCCCTCCCAGTGGTTCTATCAGGATTAACAATGGTGCAAACTATACCAACTCCACAGCGGTTACCCTGGCGCTTTCAGCTACTGATGATGTAGGGGTAGTGGGATATTACCTCTCGACCAGTTCAACGAAACCGTTAGCATCGGCGGAAGGTTGGACTGCCGTGTCATCCACAACCAGTTATAATGCCAATGTCCCTTACACGGTGAGTGACTGGAATGGTAACAAGACAGTCTATGTCTGGTATAAGGATGCTGCCGGGAATGTGTCAAATACTGCCAGTGATTCAATTACCCTGGATAAAACGAGTCCGGGAGTGACAATTACGAGACCGACATCAAATTCAACTTATACGACCACAAGCAGCACAATCAGTTTGGGAGGCACTGCCTCGGATAATCTGAGTGGTGTAAGCAGGGTAACATGGCGTAATGACAGAGGGGGAAGTGGTACGGCCAGTGGAACTACCAGTTGGTCAACCTCCACAATAAACCTGGCGACCGGAACCAACAGAATTACGGTAACGGCATGGGACAGGGCTGGCAATACAAGGATAGATATAATTACCATAACACGACAATGACAACTCAGTGATGGTAAGTAACATTCGGTTGTATGTGTTGATTTTGGGAATGTATCCACCTGCCTTTCAAGCAGTCTGGAAGATAGATTCTGGCCGAAAAAAGAGCTTCGTGAGTGTGTTACCAATATTTGGCGTTCACGTTCTGCTGCAAAGCTTAAGCATGTCTAAATGTCTTTCTTCGTAAATCTTCTGATATTTCCTGTACGGCTACGCTTGTGTTTTCTCTTGATTGATTTTGTTGGAAATTCTTAAACTTAAGGGGTAACATCTTAAATGGTGTTATCCCTTATTTTCTTTTGTCTACTATACAAAAACTATACATTTCGAAGGTTGCAAATAATGAATAGTGCCAGCAAAACCTTGATTTTATTGGTGGAGCTGAGGGGATTCGAACCCCTGACCTTTTGAATGCCATTCAAACGCGCTCCCAACTGCGCCACAGCCCCACCTGAATGTTCTGATACACAGAAGACAGAGAACACAGAAAAATTCCTCCTCGTTTTCCTGCGGTTATTTGAAATTTTTCAATGTTAAAAATAACATGATACATAATTATTGTCAAGGCTTTTCGGTCTGAATTTTAGATTGATAAAGCATGAAATTTTGATAAAATTCAAATCCTTCAAATTTTTCTGGATACATCCAGAAAAATTTGTAATGTAAAAACAAACTTGAGATATAAGGAATTTTGAATGGCAAAGAGGGAATATAACTTTACCGATATCGAATGTAAATGGCAGGGTTTTTGGGAAGGTTGCGGGCTTTTCCGTGCCGATGAGACCAGTAGCAAAGAAAAATTCTACTGCCTGGTCATGTTTCCGTATCCTTCTGGCACCCTGCATGTGGGACACGGCAGAAACTATATCATTGGTGATGTCGTTGCACGTTACAAGATCATGAAGGGTTACAACGTGCTTTCACCCATAGGATGGGATGCCTTTGGGCTGCCTGCTGAGAATGCAGCCATCAAAGGGGGTGTTCATCCATCTGTCTGGACGCGAAACAATATTAAGGCCATGAAACGGCAGCTCCACCGGTGGGGGGTTGGGTATGACTGGGACAGGGAGATTACTTCCTGTAATCCCGATTATTATAAGTGGACGCAATGGATATTCCTGAAACTCTACGAAAATAACCTTGCTTATAAAAAGAAGGCCGCCGTGAATTGGTGTCCTTCCTGCGCTACGGTGCTGGCCAATGAACAGGTCGTGGACGGTTGTTGTGAACGATGCGATACCCCGGTACGGCAACGAGACCTTGAGCAGTGGTTTTTCCGGATCAGTCAATATGCCCAAAAACTCCTAGATGATATTTCTTTGTTAGAAGGTTGGCCTGAACGGGTTAAGACCATGCAGGCAAACTGGATCGGTCGCAGTGAAGGAGTTCGGGTCGATTTTACGTTAGAAGGTTCAGGCAAGACTTTATCCTGCTTTACTACACGTCCCGATACGCTTTATGGGGTGACCTTCGTTTCTTTAGCACCGGAACATCCTGTCATTGGGGAATTGATTTCCGGTACCCCTCAGGAAAAGGCCGTAATGGACTTTGTTGAAAGGGCGCGCAACCAGGGGATGGTGGAACGAACCGCCGAAGGGACGGAAAAGGAGGGGATATTTACGGGCAAGTACGTCATTAATCCCGTCAATAACGAGAGAGTTCCCATTTGGGTAGCAAACTACATCCTTATGGAATATGGTACGGGGGCTGTTATGGGTGTGCCCGCTCATGACCAGCGGGACTTCCTCTTTGCAAAGAAATACAATCTCCCCATCAAAATTGTTATTCAGCCCGGAGACAATGAACTGCACGCCGACACCATGAAAGAGGCATACGTCGATAATGGCATACAAGTCAATTCAGGAAATTTCGATGGTATGCCGAATACAGAGGCAATAAAAAAGATTACCATATATCTTGAATCCAAAGGCCTTGGCACAAAGACCGTAACCTATCGGTTGCGGGATTGGCTCATTTCACGCCAGCGTTATTGGGGTGCACCGATCCCCATTATCTATTGTGAAAAATGTGGTACGTTACCGGTACCTGAATCACAACTCCCGGTAGTACTTCCCGAAAAGGTGGAATTTAAGCCGCACGGTATGAGTCCTCTGGCAGAAGTGGCTTCCTTTATTAATACAATTTGTCCAAAGTGTTCTGGAATGGCCCGGCGTGAGATTGATACCATGGATACCTTTGTGGATTCGAGTTGGTATTTCTTGAGATACCTTTCTCCAAAGGATGATAATCAACCTTTTGTCACAGAGAAAGTTAATAAATGGTTACCGGTAGATCAGTATATTGGAGGGGTAGAACATGCCATCCTCCATCTACTCTACTCTCGGTTTATTACCAAGGTACTTTATGATCTTGGCTATATTAATTTTAAGGAACCATTTAAGCACCTTTTTACCCAGGGTATGATTATCAAGGATGGGGCCAAGATGTCCAAGTCCAAGGGTAATGTGGTAAGCCCTGATATCCTCATTGATAAATACGGGGCAGATACCCAGCGTCTCTATATTCTTTTCATTGGGCCACCTCAGAAAGATGCCGAGTGGAACGACCGGGGGGTGCTGGGCGCTTACCGATTCTTGTGCCGCTTGTGGCAGAAGATCACTGATTATGAAGATGCGTATACAAAGGTACAACGTGCAGATATTAATATCAGCAAACTTTCACCTGAGGCAAAGTCCCTTTACCGCCAGACGAATCAAACGATTAAGAAGGTCACAGAAGATATGGAAACCTCCTGGCATTTCAATACGGCCATTGCCTCTGTGATGGAGTTATTAAACAATGTAGATGCATTTAACGTCGCCATGCCCAGCAATGCAGCGGAAGAGCTTAATTTTAATGTCTTCCGCCACACCATGGAAACTATCCTCTTGTTAATGTCTCCTTTTACCCCGCATATCTGCGAGGAATTGTGGGAAATAATGGGAAATAGGCCAAGCATTTTTCATCAGAGATGGCCTGCGTATGATAAAAATGCTATTCAGGATGAAGTGGCAGAGATTGTTATTCAGATCAATAGCAAGGTCAGGAGCCGTCTCTCTGTGCCAGTTGATATCAGTGAGGATGAATTGAAAAGGCGAGTATTAAGTGATGAACGCATTGCCGGATTTTTGAACGGTAAGAAGGTTCTTAATACCATCGTAGTGCCCAGAAAATTGATGAATATTGTGGTAAAACAACTATAGTAAACGCAAAAACAAATTGGCGTAGGGCAAGGCTTTAGCCTTGCTGGAGGCAACCCTAAAGGGTGCCCTACGAGCAACATGTTAAATTATTTAGAAGCTTGCGATAAACAAAAGTGGCGAACAACTGTTCGCCACCCTCTGTATTTACAAATTTACAGCTTTGGATAGTCTTGTTTAGACGAGTTGATATTTTGCGTGTTTCTCGGTATACATCAACGCACCGGTCTTGCATGCCTCCACACAGGCCATCGTTTCAAACCCCTTGCAGTCGTCACAATTAAAGGCAAAATTGAGTTCGGTGTCCTTGGTAATGGCGCCAAACGGACACTCCGTTACACATGCCCAGCACCCTACGCATTTTTTTGTGTCAATGACCACGTTCCCATCCTCGTACTTTGTGATGGCTTCGTACTCACAGGCAGCCATACACCTGGGTTTTGCACAATTCTGGCACACCGTCATATGAGGTTTGTCTTTTCGTATGGATACCTGTAAGCGGTATTGGGATTTGGGCGTTTCTGTAAAGGCCTCATACAGATTCCCCGATGCCGAGTGCCTCACTGCGCACTCTATCATGCATTGCTTACAGGTCACACACTTCTCTTTTATAAATTTCTTTTTTAACATTTGCTGATACTCCTTGAGTTTGTGAATTTATTATTAGTAGTAATTATTTTATAAAAAATTCTACCAAGTAGCAACCAAAAAGATGCAGTGTAATGTCGAGATTAAACGGCGCCTTATTTCCACGATATTACCTTAAGGACCTTATTGTTTTTCTATCAGTATGCTTGCGTTTTTGCATCATTAAGAAGATGCAAGGGGTCGAATCTTTGAAAATGACAAATGAAATTTGAGAGACACGTTAAACGGCACATTCTGAAATATGCGCATAATACTCTGACCCGCATTTCGGACACAGTTTTGTGTTCTCAGGAGACATACACGATCCTCTGGCAATATTTTGCCATTTGAAATGGTTACGGGTGTTTTTCGGGTTCAATGATGGTTGGTGCTACAATCCTCCTCAACCCGGCCCCTTTTGCCGCATCCATGACGTCAACAACGACACCGTAGGGTACGTTCTTATCTGCTCGCAGAACAAGGGTCTTGTCGTCTTGTTTGGAAAAGGCATTCTTCAACACCGTGACAAGGTTCTTTCTCTCGACGGGTTCATTCTGAAAGAAAAGCTTTCCATCCTGGGAGATGGTTAAGACCCGTTCCTCGAGTTTGCTGGTAGAGGCATATTTGGTTGAGGGGAGTTCCAGCTTGATATTTGGCTGTTCAATGAAACTGGATGTAACCAGGAAAAACAGGAGTATCAGGAACAGCATGTCCACCATGGGGGTAAGGTTTATGATAGATTTTGTAATACGTTTTTCTCTGAATCGCATGGTTTTGTAAAATAGGAAAAAATAATTATTGGTAGAGTTGAAATCAAGAGGCCTGAATAGAAAAGGCCCTCCATTAAGAAATAAAAAATCAAAGATAAAAAGTCAAAATGCATATCAAAATGTTAAATTGTCTCTTGCCTTTAAAAGCAAGTATACTGTGAACTAATGAAGCGAAAATACCTACTATCATAGCATGGTAGGAGCCAACTCCAGTTGGCAACCGGGTACTTGCGCGCCGTTGTGGATTGCCGGTCGCCGTCAGGAGACGGCTCCTACCGATACGTTATTTTCGTGACCTTTGAATTTTGATCTGTCATTTTGATTTTTAATCTTTACATTATTTCAGGTTCAAGGTTCAATGGTCAACTCTAACCACTGATCCCCGATCCCTGCCACCTGCTGTTCAATACTAGATTGTCAGGACTCCACTTGGCAACAACACCTATAAAATAAAGCCAACAAGAAATTCTTTAAGTTACTGCTTATTTTTATCGTGCTCCTGAGCTGGATAAAGTTTATTGAGGATGTGCATGGAGTATTCTTCCATTTCCAGGGCAAAGGTATCTACTTTTTTATCGAAATAACTATAGGCAACCAGTGACGGGATTGCAATAAAAAGCCCAAATACGGTTGTTCGAATCGCTTCTGCTAATCCTGCGGAAAATGCCTTGGCCTGTCCCAGTCCCAGCTCAGAGATAATCCCAAAAATATCCTCTAATCCCAGTACTGTCCCAAGTAATCCTAACAGAGGAGCAACAGCGGTGATGACTTCTAACACCAAGAGTCTCTTTTCGAGCGATTTGGTTTCCTGTCGTCCCGCTGCCTGGATATCAATAAATTTTTCTTCCCGTGTGAGATGGTTATTTGTCAGGATCCGTCGCAACAGATTCGAGAAAGGGCCAGAAATCACCTCGCATTTGGAGATTGCAAAGGGTATATCTTTTTGACTGCGAATTGCCTCTATGGTCTGGATGATCTCCGGTTTTAAGATTTTATCCCTGCGTAAATTTATTGCCCTTTCAATGATCACCGCAAGGGCTAAAACGGAACAAATTAATAGTGGTATCATGATAGGACCACCGCCTATGAACCATTCCAAAGTATTATTTCCTCCTGTTTATAAAATAAAAATACTATAATAAAGATGAAAATTCCTACAAATCAGAAAAAATAGAAATTAAACCTCACATCGATGGATGGCTCCTTGATGTGGGATGGAAAGGGATTCAATGGTGCTGCATTTTTGATCGAGGATACAAGCCTGGAGGCAAGATTAAAATTCCCCGCATCATCCACAATCTTTACTCCATCAATAGAACCATCTGGCAATACCTTAAATTCCACAATAATGGGCTTGTCATCTCTGGTTTCTAATTTTATCTCGGCACGGGTTCCATATCCCAGGAACCAGTACAGGGATATTCTATCCCGGATATGTTTAAAATAATCGGCGTATTCATGTTTTTTGACGTTAAAAGAAGGCGCGCCAGGGATTACTGCATTTGATATCGTATCCTCAAAAAGTACCGGGTCATTGTTTGCCCCCTCGGTCTTTGCATTAACGTTAAAGGAGACCTTAGGTTTCTTTGATTCATCCGGGCTTCCTTGCTCATCCAAACCCCGTTCGAGTCTGCGTTGAGGTTCAACGCCCGGCAATTCCGGTGGAGGCACAGGTATTTGAGGTTTCATGGCCTCCGTGTTCTTTGTTTCCTTTGTTTCGCTTATTTCCTTTGCCTTCGTATCAGTCTTTTCTGTTGTTTTTTGCTCCTGAAGTAATGACGGTAACGGTTCTTCATCTGTTTCTGCTTCCTTGTTTACCTCATCCTGTTTATCCGTAAACAGCACCCCTTCGCTATTGGGCAGGGGCGCTGCCTCTTCTTGCCAGATGCCACGTCCTATGGTGAGCCGTTCTCTTTTCGATGGTTGTATGGTATTTTCTGTTTTTATCGTTTTGTCCAGTTTGAGGGCCTTTACCTCTGACGTATTCTCCTTTCTTTCTTCAGATGGTAATTGGGTCTGTACCATCTGAAGGGGTTTCATAGGAGGCACCTCTTGCTTCTCCAGCCCTTTGGGCAGATTGGCATAGCGGGGTGGAGAATTTTTATCATGGGTACTATCCTCAGGAATAATCGCCTGTGCCGTAACCTCCTGTTCTTGTGGCTGTCGCCGGTTATCATAAGGTGCACCAGCTTTCCCCTTGCCCAATAACGGGGCTTTGGAGTAACCTTCAGCGTGGGGTTCATTATTGACTGATTGCTTGTCGTCAGGAAAATTATCCTTTGCTACGGCCCCCTTTTCACCGATCTTATCTGTATCGACGGTTGTTTCCTCGTCTTTGGTATTTTCGGAAGTATCGGTAAATATTTTGTACTTCTTTTTTTCAGCATCTTCCTCTTTCTTCGGTTTGATTTCGTTTTGTCTGGTATTTGGGTCTGAAGTATTATCTACCTGGGCATCTGCATTTTCAAGTTCCAGGGTAACTGCATATTCACTCGGTTCACGGATAAAACTGTCTCGAAGTGATCTTAAACTGAGAATTTGACTCGCCTGGGGGGACATGAATATTAGGATGGCATGTATGGCCAGGGATGCGATGATAAGAAGCAAAAACAGGTTTTTACTGAAAAATGCTGTACGTATCTTAATGAACATAATTTTGTGTTAAGTATTTGTAGGAAATGCTTTAAGTTCATCTATAACTATAAATTACAACTAAGGTTAGAAAGTATAATTGATTCCCGGTCATTCAGAAAAGTGTACCGCATGGGTATTTTGTTGTCAATGGGATTCTCGTATGGAGTTCAGGCATGAAATTTTGGAAATGTATGTGTGTTAATCTGTGTCCCATCGCAGATTTTAATTGTATATTTCATTATGCCGATTTAAGCACAACTCCCGGCAGAACTTTTTTTAAGCCTCGATAATAGAAAATCAACGATGGAAGAGGCGTTATCGTCTATATGGAAAAAAGGTATGTTAGTTTCGGGTCTTTTGTCACCAACAACTACCATTAAGTTCTGGTCGTCCTTACATACCAACTCAGTGCTGATTTCTGAACGCAAGACCTCCATCTTCGGGATGGCCTGGGTCTTGTAACCCTCTGCAAGAATAATGTCCATATCTTGTAAGTAGGTGTTTACAATTTCTGATAAGGGAAGTTCTTCGGACGTCATGCGTATGATCCCCGTCATTTTTTGTGAAGCCACAACAACTGCATCGGCCCCTGCCTGGGTGTGCAGCCAGCTATCTTTTCCCTCCCTATCTATTTCGAAATTATGGTGGCTGTGTTTAATGGTGGCGACCTTAAAATGCCTGGATTTTAGTTCCCGAACGAGCCTTACAATAAGGGTGGTTTTGCCACTATTGGATTTGCCCACAATGGATATTATCGGTACTTTTGATTGCATAATTATTAATTATAAAAGATACATTTCAGAAATAAAAAAGAATTTTGCAACTTTTCGAAGTATTGGCACGATATTGATTTAATCTTGACAAACCAACTATTGGTAAATTAAAATTTTGGTATTTTGTGAGTGTTTTTTTCTAAGATCGATTTCTCGGAAAAAGGCTTTAAAACATTCAATCCCGGATGAAACGATCCTGCAAGTAGCTTCAGGAATTTTAAGGTTTTTGGTAGGAGCCAACTCCAGTTGGCGACCTGGAGAGTGCACGCCGTTGTGCATTGCCAATCGCCGTAGAGAAACGGTTCTTACCTTAGTATGGATGGTGTGTAGGACGCGCCTCACACACAAGCTGTTTTCGTGGACAGGCATTCTTGCCTGTTATTATCGTAAAGAGAAATCTTACGATGTCAAAATTTCACCAATTCGTTTGGAATAACAAAAGGGTCATCGGGTTTTGTCTTTTAAAACTCAACCTAATTTAATCGCGTTGATAACTCTGAAAAGGCGTTTCTTTATGGATAATACGGAAAAAATATTGGACAGGCGGCAACTTTTTAAAGATTTGTTCGTCTTTGTGGGAAACAAGGTTGCGGATTATGCCAGTAAAAAAGTTGACCGTGTAATGCCCAAGGGAGATTATTTGCGTCCACCCGGCGCTGTTGAAGAGACAGAATTCCTTTCCTTGTGTTCCCGCTGTGACGAGTGTATCAAGGCATGTCCCGCGAAGGCCATCAAGAGGTACCACGGCCTGATGGATGTGGCTGTAGGCACACCTGTTATTATGCCAAAGGAGAGTCCCTGCGTCTTATGCAACGGGTTATTGTGTATTGCCTCTTGTAAAGAAGGGGCTTTAAAGCCCGTTGAGCATGTAGGTAAAGTTAAGATAGGTGTCGCCAGGATTAATCAGTCGCGATGCCTGGCATGGGGAGGTCAGGATTGCCAGCTGTGTTATATAAAATGTCCTTTACGGGGAGATGCGATTTATCAAGAGGATGGCAAGCCCGTGATTAATGAAGAGAAATGTGTTGGCTGTGGAGTTTGTGAATATGCCTGTCATACGATAAATAACACCTGTGCGATTAAGATTGTATCTGAAAGGTAGTTTTCGTTTAAGGATGTTAAATAGGGATATGAGTTATGAAAGGGGATGTGATGTCAGACTGTAAGATTCCGTTTACCTGTGAGCTCTGTGAAAAACAGTTATCGTGTCAATTGGATCAGATAGAGCACAACAAGTGGGCAATTGCCCAACGTATGAAAGAGATTAAATATAAAATTGTTGTGATGAGCAACAAGGGAGGGGTGGGAAAGAGTACGGTAACAACAAACCTCGGTGTCGCCTTAGCTCGAAAGGGCTACAAGGTTGGAATAGCTGACGCAGATATCCACGGTCCCAACATCCCGATAATGTTAGGTGTGGAGGGGAAAAGGCTCAAGGGCAGCAGTGGAGGTGTGCTACCTTTAGAAGTATTACCAAATTTAAAAGTGGCATCGCTTTCCTTTTTAATTGAAGACCCATCGATGCCGGTCATCTGGAGGGATTCTGCAAAATGGGATTTCCTTTGCGAGTTGATGGGAAGTGTATGCTGGGGAGATCTGGATTATCTTATAGTGGATTTACCGCCAGGAACTGGAAACGAAGCAATTTCCACTATCGAACTCATTGGAAAGGTAGACGGTTCTGTAATCGTTACAACCCCCCAGGATGTGGTGCTGTTAGATGTAAGAAAGGCTGTCGTTTTTTCCCGGGATAGCAATGTGCCTATTATCGGAATCGTTGAGAATATGAGTGGTCTGATATGTCCTCATTGTAACACACAGATTGATGTGTTTAAAACGGGTGGAGGGGAGAAGATTTGTGGAGAATTGGGCGTGGAGTTTCTTGGCAAGATACCGTTAGATCCTGGTATTACGGAGAAATGCGATAGTGGTGAGGCATTTGTAGCCGCTTATCCCAATTCAGATGCGGCAAAGGCTTTTGATGAAATAGTCATGAAATGCGAAGTCTTCGTCAGGACTCGCAAAGAAGAACTCGATAGAGTTACCGAGTTTAGGGAAGTCCCTTTTTTGGGCAAGGTGCCGGTTGATCCAAATTTTGTTGAGAAAATCCAATAACGATGGTGGTTGTGTAAGGCAAATTTGCCATATTTATAATTTTGAAGGTGTGTAGGGTCTTTAACAATGCAACTACTAAGATACTGGTAAAAATATGGAAAATTAGAAAATGGTTTGCTTGATATTATTTTCTATTGAAGATTTTTGCCTATAAATGCTTGTGCATTAATTTTCTGTTTTTGATGCCGCCCTTCTTTTGCATTCCGGAGTATCCTTCCCAAAGATTTTGACAAATATTTACCTGTAATCGATGGGTTATTAATTGCCTCGCTGTAAGAGTCGCGCAATGTTTCGTTCAATCAAGAACAAATTAATTTTTCTCTTCCTGATCGCTGTCCTTACGCCATTATTGGTAATGCGACTTATTGCATATCCTTCCGCACAAAAAGCCATCCAGAAAACGACGATTAACAATTTGCAGTTGATCGGTTCTAAAAAAGTATCCCAGGTAAATGAATGGTTAAATAAATTGAAAGGTGATGCTGAGCGCATCGCACATGATCCGTTTGTAGTAAGTGCGGTGAATTTGATAGAAACGGATACTGATACCATTTCTCAATTTCTTTCCCACATACCATCTCAGGCGGGATTTAATAGGTTTATGATTAGTGACGTATCTGGTAACGTCAGGCTATCCACGGATGACAAATTGATAGGATTCAACATCAGTGATGTTGAAGGTTTCAATCAAGCTATGGAGGGCAAGACCTTTATTTCAGACATCGTATCCACCGTTTTCTACGATTTAGATGAATGGGGGAATAGGTCCGAAGGATTACCTGTCATGTACGTTTCTGTACCTATAAGGGATAAAAACGGACCGGTGACAGGGGTGATAATGTTTCAAGTCGATCTGTCCGTTCTAAATAAAGAAATACATGAGATGCGGTATGGGGATAGTTACGATACTTATGTCATCAATCAATATGGTCACATGATTACCGAATCCAGGCTTGTCGATCGATTGAAACAGATGGGATTAATCAAGCAGAGAACAACGCTGGGATTGGCAGTTGTTGAACCACAAACGAAGCAATTTACCAAAAGCGTAATTTCATGTTTAAAGGGTGTTAATGGGTTTGATGTGAATGGCTACACGAACTACGCGGGTGAAAAAGTAGTGGGGGTATGGTACCGGATTCCTGAGATGAAATGGGGCGTCATTACAGAAGTTAGCGCCAGCGAAGTATCCTTAGCAATGAATAATCTAAAGAATCCTATCTTAAAGATACTCTCTTACTTGACCATTGCAGGAGTGGTTTTGGCGGTTGCCGGGATTACCTTTGCCCTGGTGATCGGGCAGAAGATTGCCAATCCTATAATGGAATTGATAACGGCAACCCGGAAGATGTCAGCAGGGGATTTGTCTCAACGGGTTCTGATAAAGACTGATGATGAAGTACGTGAACTGGGGGATGCATTCAATGTAATGGCAGAATCCGTGCAGGAGAAGACAACGAAGCTGCAGGAAACATCAAATTTCTTAAATAGCATTCTGGTAAGTTCTACCGAGCATTCAATCATAGCGGCCGATCTTGATGGGAATATCCTGGCCTTTAACGAGGGCGCAAAAAGGATGTTTGGGTATGAGCCGGAAGAATTAATTCAGAAATCAAGTATCCAGATTTTGTATACAAAATCTGATGTTGAATCAGGGAAGGTGAGAAAGATATTAGAGACAACACTGGTTACCGGCAGATATAAAAGCGAAATGCAACTGGTGCGTAAAAATGGAGAGGTATTTACGGGATATAGTACATTTACTACACGGCAATCTACTGGTGGGAAACCGATCGGTTTTGTGTTGATTGCAAGGGATATAACCGAACAAAAATTATTAGAGCAGGAACTCCATAATTATACGGTGCAACTGGAAAAAATTGTTGAAGAGAGGACGCAAAAACTAAGGGTATCAGAAGAAAAATACAGGCGTCTCTTTGAGACAAGCAAAGACGTTGTATTTTTTTGCGATACGGAATGCCAGTTTGTAGATATTAATCAAGCCGGCGTGGACTTATTCGGATATGAGTCAAAAAACGAGATCCTGAAATTGAATCTGGTCCAGCACTTATTCTTCAGCCCGGTCGAAGGCAGGGCGATTAAGGAGATGGTATGCAAAAACGGTTTTATCAAGGATTACGAGGTTGAATTAAAAAAGAAAGGTGGTATCAGGGTACCATGCCTGATGACGAGTAATCTGAGACGGGATGAACGGAATAATATTATTGGTTATGAAGGGATTATCATTGATCTAACTGAAAGGAAGAAGATAGAGCAAGAGAAGGATATCATGAACAACATCAACAAAATTCTCGCTTCAAACCTTGATATTCGGGAAGTGTATAAATCTTTCAGTGAAGAACTCAATAAGGTCGTCGATTTTGATCGTATGAGTATCACCCTCCTTGATGAAAAGAGGGATGAATTCTTAATTTTTGCTGTTTCGAAAGATTACCGTGGTTCCAAATTAGAAGAGGGAATGCATTATTCGAAATATGGGACGCTGGCCGGGAAGGTTGTGGAAAACGGTGAAGTATATATGGTCAGTGATACCTCTCAAGGGTCTTTTTCCACGGATCCCATTTTGTTTAAAGAGGGGATCAAGTCACGCCTATCGTTTCCACTGTTATGCAAGGGTGAGATTATTGGAAGCCTCAACTTTGGTAGTAAAAATGTCAAGAATTATTCTGAAAATCACGTTGAAATTATTAATAAGATTGCCCCGCAACTGGCTATTGCGATTGACAACACACGCCTTTTTGATAAAATCAAAGAGTCGGAGGAAAAGTACAGAAATCTCGTTGAGGATATTGAAGATGTCATATTCAGGATGGATAAGAGAGGAAGATATTTGTTCCTCAATAGCGCATTGAAGAATGTAACGGGATACGACCCTCGGGAATTTTATGAAAATCCTTCCATTGCGATGGGAATGATCCATAAGCACGATGTGGAATTAGTTGGGGAAACAATACGAAAGGTACTTGACGGAGAATTAAAGGCATCTAAAGATTTGGAATACAGAATTTATCGTAAAAATGGAGAAGAACTCTGGGTTTCTCAAAATACCTATCCAATCAAAGACAAAAAAGGAAATATTATAGGTATTGAAGGGATTATGCGGGATATCACGGATAGTAAAAAAATTAAAGAGCAGATAAGACGCTCTGAGCGGTTGGCCTCAATTGGCGAGTTGGCTGCTTCGTTAGCCCATGAGATCCGTAATCCTCTTGGCGCCATATCAAATTCCGTGGGGATGTTGAAAAGAGACTTATCCTTGAAAGGTGATGATCAAAAGTTGTTTGAGATGGTTGTGGAGGAAACTGACCGGCTCAATAGTATTATTACCAACTTCCTCACCTTTGCACATCCCGCAGAGTACCATTTTGTCAGGAGTAATATCCTTGAGATTATCGATGAAACCCTGTTTTTGTTAGAGCAGGATGCACGGTTTCATAAAGAAATCAAGATTGTGAGAATTTATGGGAATGATATCCCCAGGGTTGATGTAGATCGGAATTGGATCAGGAAGGTCTTCTGGAATCTCCTGGTAAATTCGATTGATGCAATGCCACGAGGTGGAAAAATTTTCATCCGTGTGAGAAAACCGAAAGCACCTGACAATAACGAAATAGAGATTGTGATTGCAGATACGGGTATGGGAATTCCGCCTGAAATTATCAGAAAGGTGTTTGAGCCTTTTTTCACCACAAAAAAATCAAAGGGGACTGGATTGGGACTTTCCATTGTGCATCGTATCGTAGACAACCATGGTGGTGTGATAGATGTGAAGAGTAAGCAAAACAAAGGGACCATATTTACCATACGATTACCGGTAAAAAACAGACAGATGAATACCATTTCAGTACCGGCGTAGTATCTTATAAAAAATATTTTGACATTTTTGGCAAAAATATGAATAAAATTAACCCTGACAGGGTTAACACATAAAATCTGTTTTGGGGTTTGTTTTTTTCACGACTCGCTTTTGGGTTTTTACAAGGGTTATATGTTTAATATTCTGGTTGTTGAAGATCAAAAAAATATGCGAGAATCCCTGGTAATAGCTTTCAAGAGGGCCGGCTATAATGTAGACAGTGTTGAAAGTGGAGAAAAGGCAGTGAATCTCCAGAAAAACCACGTCTATGATCTGGTTGTTGTCGACCTGAAGATGGAAACCATGGATGGCATTGAGGTCCTATCGCATATTAAGCGTGTAAATCCATCGACTGAGGTTATTGTCATGACTGCTTTCGGGACGATTGACAGTGCGATACAGGCGATGAGGAAAGGCGCTTATGATTATGTTACCAAGCCTTTTCAGCTCTCTGATATCCTTTCCGTGGTTGAACGGGCTTTGGAAAAGAAACGTTTATCAGACAAGGTCAATAACCTTCAAAAGGGAGTTAAGGAAAAGTATAAATTTGAGGGTGTTATTGGCAATTCTCCCGTGATGATGCGACTCCTGAATATCCTTGTGGAACTGATAAACAGTGAAAGCACCGTCCTGATTACAGGAGAAAGTGGAACGGGGAAGGAGTTAATCGCGCGTGCCATCCACAACAATAGTCTCAGGAGCGATAAGCCATTTGTTGTAGTAAACTGTGGTGCATTGCCAGAAAATTTGCAAGAGAGCGAATTGTTTGGACACGTTATGGGTTCGTTTACGGGGGCGGTAAAAGATAAAAAAGGCATCTTTTTGGAGGCACAGGGAGGTACCTTGTTTTTAGATGAGATTGGCGAGACATCCCTTTCGACCCAGGTCAAACTCCTCCGTTTCCTCCAAAATGGTGAGATACGGAAGGTCGGTGATAATAAACCGATTTATCTCGATATCCGGATCATTGTAGCGACAAATAAAGACCTTGAAGAGGCCACAAAAAACGGGTCATTTAGAAAAGATTTATTTTACCGGCTCAATGTTATCAGAATCCATTTACCCCCACTCAGAGAAAGAAAAGAAGATATCCCACTCTTAATCAACTACTTCGTGAATCTGTACTCGAATAAGCTGAAAAAGAGACCACCGGAGATATCAGGAGATGCAATGTCAATGCTCTTGAATTATACGTGGCCCGGAAATGTCCGGGAATTGGAAAATGTAATTGAAAGGGCTGTTACACTGGCAAAGGGAGATCTGATAACCATAGCAGACCTGGCGTTACAAAGTACATCACCAACGGATACCATAAATGTTATGATTGAAATGGGGGGTATCCGGGCTGCCCTGGCACAGGAAGAGAGAAAGACGATTGTAGAATCCCTGAAGAGATGTGCTGGAAATCGCAAACAGGCCGCAAGCAATCTGGGGATTTCCACAACAACCTTGTGGAGAAAGATGAAGGAATACCAGATAGTATCAAAGACGAGTTACAATACGGAAAACACCTAGCGCAGCAAAGCTACAATCAAACAATCAGCAACTTACAGAAATAACAAGCATCAAGCACCAAATAACAAATAAATTTCAATTTCCCAAATCTCAAATACCAGTTTTGACTATAGTAGTTTTTTCCCAGTGTGTGTTCGCACGCACTGGCAGGTAAATACCACAACTGGTAAAGCTGAAATGGTCGTTGGGGAATTGGAGTTTTGAATTTATTCGGGATTCGGTTTTTGTAATTTGGAACTTTCTGTATTTTTTTAATTGAAAGACATTTTTTAAAAAGAAGTTTTTTGCATAATTATGCTATTATAAAGGTCATATCATGAGCATTGTAGATAAATATTTGAGAAGAATCAATAGATTAAGGATATCGGTAACAGACCTCTGTAATCTTCGATGCGTTTATTGCAGACCAGAGAGCGGATTGGATCTCTTAAGGCATAAGGATATTCTGACCTATGAGGAGATTATAACTGTGGTGCGGCATGCAGTAAAATTGGGGATCAAGAGTTTTCGCCTAACGGGAGGTGAACCCCTTTTCAGAAAAAATATAGAAAATTTACTACGGATGTTAGGAGATGTCCAGGGTATCGAAGATCTGGCTATGACGACCAATGGTATCTATCTAAAAAACTATGCAAAGATACTAAAAGAGATTGGATTATTCAGATTAAATATCAGCCTCGATAGTTTGAACGACTCAAAGTTTGAAGAGATCACAAGGGGCGGGAAGTTAAAAGACGTCCTGGACGGGATTGAGAAAGTTCTTCATCTGGGATTTAAAAATACGAAGATTAATGTGGTTGCCATGAAGGGCGTTAATGATGAAGAATTCGAGGAGTTTGCGAAACTCACGTTGGAACGAGACCTCGAAGTCCGTTTTATTGAGTATATGGCGATGAATAAAGAAAGTCTGGCCTCCGAGGATAAGTATATTCCTATGGCTGATATTATCGATATCATTGAGAAAAACAACGAACTCATAGCCCTTCCACCTCCCATGCGCGGAAGCGGCGCCGCGAAAGTATACAAGATCAAAGGTGCTATGGGAACATTGGGATTTGTATCTGCGGTGAGCCAGCCTTTTTGCAATTCGTGTAACCGCCTCCGTTTGACCTCTGACGGGAAGCTCCGCTCTTGTTTGTTATCCGGTGGAGAGGTTGACTTAAAGACTATTCTGCGTAACAATCCCACCGAACAACAACTTACCGATGCCTTTCTTCGCGCCGCAAACATGAAACCCTCTGTACATTCAGGCAAAGGCCATGTTGTAATGCACCAGGTGGGTGGATAAAGAGAACTCTTTCCCACCCAATTATTGCTGGATAAAGTGAAGGGATGCGCCCAAAATACGATATCCTTTTTCAGTAACTTTATACCTCGTTGAACGTGGTATTTTTGATATGAGCCCGTGCGCCCTGAGCTTTCTTATTATCTTATCCTCGTTATTTTTGAGCCCGTCTTTTTCTTCTCTTCCGGTGACCTGGTATTATCACCAAACAATTGGTTCCTTCCGGCGATAACGGATTAAATCCGGAGCGACGATTCTGTCCATCATGGACAGGTTGAGCAAGTTGCTCCAATTCTTTTACACAATCGTGCAGGGGTACAACTGCCGATAATGCACCCATATAACGCTCATTGGCGCTTTTAGACACTTCTGCATAACGGTAAAGATTAAATACGCTCTTACCCACAGGTACCCATCTCATCACTTTTTCACCACAACGCTCTACCTCACGGTATATCTTAAACTCACGTGGGTTATTAATGTGGTCGTTTCTACCAGTAACACACGCCCTTATCGTACATCTTCATGCGGTGTTTGATGCGAACCCCTTGCAGCCTCTTTTTCGTATTCCTTATAATCTCGCCTTGAAAATTGTCCGTGAGTTTTCTCCCCAAAAAGGTCATGACGTCTGAGGCGTTGAAATTTATTAAGGCATGTTCTACCAGTTCCGGATAGATTTCCGTCAAGCTTTGCCGATCTTTGAACATTACACCTGAAATAAAGAATGATGCCTGTTCCCACTTTGGAAAAAGGACAAAATATGCCCTTTAAATATCATTCGATCAGAGGTTGATATTACCCCACTGATTTTGCTATCACATCTCTCCAGAAACTTCTCCATTGCCGTCCTCCTCTATCGTGTATAAATACTCAGTGGTTAGGATTCCACTTTAATAAAATCAAATATACACTATTGGAGGACGGTTTTACAGCTTCGGTTGCGGCAGAGCCGCGCTATGTAGTTCTCCCTGTCGGTTGCCCGGGCGTACAGAAAATTGTTAAAGATACTTGGTCTTTACAAGCCCTGAATAAACCCTCAAAATGTCCCTGGCGATGGGAACCCATGAATGGAAATGACCTGCACTGACAAGGCCTTACATCATAAATCTTACAACC
>JBKBTA010000177.1:0-6056 GCA_046291035.1 Candidatus Brocadia sp. | reverse complement strand
ATTAAAAAAGCGACAGGGAAATTGTCTGCGATGTGGGCGTTGCTGCCACGCCTCTTTTAAATGTCAACACCTTGAATACGATGAAAATGGGCTCTCCCTGTGTAAGGTATACGACCGGAAACCACTCATGTGCTCGCTCTATCCCTATAATGAAAATGATTATTTTTTCCATCTTAAACCTACCTGTGGTTATAAATTTGATGATGAGTACTGGCAACTATGAATCATGAAGAAAACACCTCTGTACGATACCCACCTCAAACTCAATGCAAAGATGGTGTCTTTTCATGACTATTTCATGCCTCTCCAATATAACACCATCATCAGCGAACACCGCTGCGTTAGAAAAAATGCCGGCCTCTTCGATATATCTCACATGGGGAGATTCGAGGTTGTAGGAAACAAGGCATTCCCATTTATTCAGCGCATCATTACCAATGATGCGGGGAAACTTGCAGACAAGCAAGTTCAATATACCCCCATCTGCAATGAACAGGGCGGGATCCTTGACGACATCCTCGTCTATAAATGGCATAAAGAACATTTCATGCTGGTAGTAAATTGTGGTAACAGAGAAAAAGACATTTTTTGGCTGCAAAGGCAGGCCGCCCCCTTTCAGCCTTTGGAAATAAGAGATTTAACTGATAGCGTATCTCTCATCGCATTACAAGGGCCACTTTCCATGAAAATGCTTGAAAATAGCTTCAACAGAAAATTTGACTACTTGAATAGATTTTATTTTAATGATTTTATATGGGACGGTGTACGAATAATAATTTCCAGAACCGGATACACAGGCGAGGATGGTTTTGAGATATTTCTGGATGCACAACATGTTGTGAAACTATGGAATCTGCTCATTGACAAAAACAAGCAGGATGGTTTGATGC
This sequence comes from Candidatus Brocadia sp., assembly GCA_046291035.1. Taxonomy (GTDB): domain Bacteria; phylum Planctomycetota; class Brocadiia; order Brocadiales; family Brocadiaceae; genus Brocadia. The sequence continues at coordinate 5,166 of JBKBTA010000177.1, read as the reverse complement.
CTGCCGGTCTTGGCGCGAGGGACACCCTGCGATTAGAGGCCTGTCTTTTATTATATGGGAATGATATGGACGAGACCATAACCCCCCTTGAGACGACCGTCGATTGGACCGTGAAATTTGATAAGGGTGACTTTATCGGGAAAGAAGCCATGCTCAGGCAGAAGGCAAAAGGAATTGACAGAAAATTGGTCGGATTTGAGATGATAGACCGGGGTATCCCCCGTCGTGGTTATCCCGTATTAAAGGGAAACGAGATAATCGGTAAGGTTACCAGCGGGTCATTTAGCCCAACCACAAATAAGAACATCGGCCTGTGCCTCATAAAATCTCAATATGCAAAGATCGGAGAGGAGTTACAAATTCAAATCAGGGATAATACGTATTATGCACGTGTCGTAAAAACCCCATTTTATAAAAGGAAAGTTACATAGAGCTGCTAAGCTTTAAACAAAACTAATACTGAGAAAGTAGTGACAAATAAATTCGAGGCGTGAAATCCGAAATTCGAAAAGTAGGATTTTGATATTTTTTTGAATTTCGATATGCGGATTTTGGATTTTTCATGAACAATATAAGTTGTTAAAAATTTATAAAAAATTTTCCCAGGATACTGTATATGACGAATATACCAGACGAACTCCTTTACACAAAGACCCATGAATGGGTGAAGAAGATAAATCAAAGAGAGGTGATAGTGGGTATCACTGACCATGCACAACAGCAACTGAAGGATATCGTCTTTGTCGAATTACCTTCGATAGGGAAAGTGGTGAAGGCGGGCGCTGCTTGTGCCGTGGTGGAATCCGTGAAGGCAGCTTACGATATTTACGCCCCGTTATCGGGGAAAGTCACTAAAATTAATCAAAAAATCCAGGAAAAGCCAGAACTGGTGAATAAAGACCCTTATGGCGAGGGGTGGTTTTTACACATCGAAATATCCAACCCGAACGAAATCAACAACCTCTTAAACCAATCCCAGTATCGAGCCATCAGCGAATCTGGACATTAAATGAGTTGTGTAGGAGCATATTGTAATACACCCTCCTACGGTCAAATATCCTGATTGTATAAAAAGTTGCCAAAGCCTTAGCATGATGTAAAGAATTTTGATATTAGATGTTTCGTTGAATCCTCTCACCGAAACAAAATAGCATATTGCATGTTGACCACACATGGTTTTTAATTATCATTAGGTGACTATGTTAACTCTGCCCGTTTCGTTTATCCAGTAACGTTATTTGTCTTGTAACGTTACCACATCCCTCTATGATACAGGCTTCATTACCTATTGACACGCCGTTCGAGTTAAACGCAAAAAGACAAAACCGCAACGCGCAACTCGTGTCTCGTAATATTTTCACTTTTAATTGCGACTATTATACCTGTGCCATCCAATGGTTTAGCACGATTGATGCATGTGAAGAGTTGCCTTTCGACTTAACAATAACGTATAGGATATCCTAGTATTGTCTTGTTTGTTACCTTTTTGATTTTTATCATTAAAGTATGTCATGACACACTTGTGTGCCTGTCACACTTATGTGCCATGTTACACTTTTCATGCCTTGCTAAATAAACTCATTGCCATGTATTTCTATTTTAATGTAATCATAAGTGCTTAAAATCAAAAGCCTAATGATTTATTTCTATAAATTCTCTTTCTGTATCTTTGCTCTGGCGTTCGCTTTGCGCAATGTTTGCATACATTTCGATAAAGGCAAACCATGAGTGATCAGGGGACGCAAAGGAAAGGGTCTTTAAACCTACAGGGACGTGCGGTAGAAAAGACAACTTACTGAAAAGACAGCTTACTGCCGAAGAAGTTCTATGCAAATTCTTGCTGTTTATTTTTCATAAATAGTGCAAAAAGCGTTTATATATAAGCTTTAAATAACGATTAAAATTCACAAGTACCTTTAATAAATATCAAAATTAATGGAGATAATAACTTATGAGAAATACATCTTTTATCCTTGTCTACTGTTTTTTAATTTTTAACACGATCTTTGACTTACATTCAAATTCAATATTTGCAGGGGCAACCCCAATGGTCACAGCTACACCAGTAACAACACCAACACCATCAAGTATTATTACAGAGGATGCGACAAATATAACATCAACCTCAGCAACTCTTAATGCAACAGTGCCTTTGATAGTAGGATACATATATTTTGAATACGGCACTACAAGTGGTTCATATACTAATTCTGCGGATGCTGTAAGAGAAAATATGTCAGATAAGGTGAGTGCAAATATAAGTGGATTAGTATCAGCAACGACTTATTACAATAGAGTAGTTGTGGAAGAAAAAGGGGTACCTCCAGATAGTCCCCATTTTACGTATGGAAATGAAAAATCATTTACTACGTTAGCGGTAGCCCCTACAGTAACGCCGACTCCTGAATGTGAAATTGAGTCTGTGGAAGCGTCTCCAAAATTGCTGAAACTCCATAGAGAAGAGAGCGGCAACATAACAGTTACGGTGAGCTGCACTGACGGTTCTCCAGTTGTAGGTGAAATGATAACGTCAAAGATTAAGTCTGGTAAGAAACGTATATCTATTTCACCACAAAATGCAAACACAAACGCTAGTGGTGAAGCTATATTTACAATTACGGCCACAAAGAAAACTGGTAACGCAAAGGTCAAATTCAAGGTTGCCAGCGGTTTGAAGACAACGGTAACTGTAAAGGTCAGAAAATAGCAACAGGGGTATAACAAGAAACTGTAAAAAATGTTCAGTTAGTTTGTAACTTATTTACCTGTTTACCTTTTTGGACAGTAAAACTGCTAAGATTAAATTAACATAAAGAATTAGTAATTCATTGTCGGTGTTGATTAATCTTTTTATGGTAGAATTTTGATAGGAGGGTGGAAAATGTTGAGTAAAGTTAATTTGAAATGCATCTTAGTTTTGTTAATTTTAACAATATTTACTCTTGACGTGGCTATTGCTGAAGAAACTATTGATATTTCAGAGACTTTATACAACCCGTATACTGGTCGAGACGAAATAGTTGTTGATAAAAGACAAGAATTTAAAAATTCACCAGAAGAATTAGAACAACTAAATGCTCAACCAGAAGCTCAGGCAAGAATTAAGTTAAGTAGGGAAAAAGAAAATGTACAACAAGGGATTTTCCCCATTCCAGGAGGTGTAGGGGTCGGTTACAATTTTAAATCAAATGTTCTAGGGTACCCGCAGACAAATAATACTTTTTATACATATATGTTTCTCTATCCTTCTGGTGATATTTTTTATAATGGGACTCCGAACAATGTAACATGGCTCATTTATACCACATCAACCAATTGTACATCAAAACCTTTAGAAATTTTGTGTAAATATGTTTCAGGCACTACCAATAATTTCTTTATGATATTTGACTGGGCAAAGAGTGGTGGAGCTGGTTTTGTGCAAACAACAAATTTAAACAACATGACACAAAATTATTCTTCTATAATTGACAATGGTGGTCATTATCGATATATGATGGTTTACGCCAACGAAACAAAAAAGGTGGGAAGTCAATGGATAAATAATGCTTATTTATGGAATTTCACCGTCCCAAGCGGACAATGGGATCTTGTATATTCTGGTGTATATTATAGTGATCCACAAACTACCACTAGAAGTTGGGGTGGTATCTTAGAAACTTATAAATGGAATGGAAGCAGTTGGGTCACCCCATCACGTTCAGAAGCACATCCAAAAATTAAAGAACTCGGTTATAAAGATGGCACATTTAATCATGATGGGTCTTGGGATTATTTAACAGAAAGTTCAACCACATGGACACCACCTGTTTCAGATTGGATTCTTTTCCATAGAACACCTAATAGATCCTATGGAGCCGGAAACAAAACGGACGGTTAATATAATTTTAGGAACAATACAAAGGTAGAGTAGGGGGCCTATAGGGTCATCTTGATTATAGAATTTAATATCCTGTCAGTCTCTTTTTAAGTCTTCTTTGTATTTTCATTTGTTCGCTTATCCCCAGGGCAGCTTTTATTACCGCGCTTAAACTTATACCAAATACCTTGGCGGGCTTGAAACCTGAACCCTTAGTTTGGTAGCCCCTTATACCTTCGATAAGGATTTCAATAGAATTGCTTCGGAAATTTATTATATTACTTTTACCGTGAGAAACTGGTATTACCTATTTGTTAGACATAATTGCTTCGAAAGATGAGATACGATCGTCTGCAAATCTTTGGAATAAAATCAAATTTGAGTTGGCACTATAAAATGTTGGGTTCAAGTTACAAACTTTGAACCCGCTGTGGAATAATGGTTTTTGGTTACGCACAATCCTTCTTCAACCAGCACAGGTAGAGTTCCATCTGTCCCTTGAAAGCCGATTTAAACTTGCCAAGTTTGAGTTCACAGCTACCAACCGTTTCAGTTTACGGTGATAAAAGAGTACATCGAGGTAGAAGTCTTTGTTATCAATTGTCATTCGCTTCTGTCTGGCAATAAAGGTAAATCCTGCGCCAAGTTCCAGAATAAAAGATTCCAGCTCCCTTAGAATCGCAGATTCAAGGTCAGATTCGCTATATGTATCTTTCAGATTGGTAAATCCAGCACGTAGGGATCACGGAAAACTATAATGTACCCCAAAAACTGGACAGATAAATAAGATAAAATATCCTAAGTGAGAATTGGGAGTGTGGATTCAAGAAAGGAGGATATTTTAGGGATGGAGAGGAAGAGATATAGTGGTGAGTTTAAGGCGAAGGTAGCGGTAGAGGCGATAAAGGGGGAGAAGACAGCCAGTGAGATAGCGGGAGAATATGGGGTACATCCGACGCAGATAGCGCAGTGGAAGAAGCAAGTAATGGACGAGATACCGAAAATATTTTCAATGAAGAAGGAGAGAGAGGCAAGAAAGGAGGAGGAAATAAGGTCGTCGTTGTATCAGCAGATAGGTCAATTGAAAGTGGAGTTAGACTGGGTTAAAAAAAAAAGCTGGACTTACCGGTTGAGGCAAAGAGGCGTTTGGTAGAGTTGGAGAACAAGGAGATCAGTATAGCCCGCCAATGTGAATTGTTAGGGTTGCAAAGGTCGAGTTTTTATTACACGCCGATAGGAGAGAGCGCATATAACCTTGAGTTGATGAATTGTATTGACGAGCAGTACACGAGGAGTCCGTTTTATGG
>JBKBTA010000176.1:0-6082 GCA_046291035.1 Candidatus Brocadia sp. | reverse complement strand
TAATGCGTGTGCAAAGGCATGATAATTAACTTTTCTCTGATTGAGAGCAACTTTACGGGGTCGCTAACTACGAGAAATACGTATGGTTTAAAAGGATACTTTGTTACGTTGTCCAAAGTATCTGGCGACGAGTGGGGGTTGGAGGCTAACGCCTCCAGCCTACCAGCTAGAGGGAAGATTCAATAATAGAATGAATTTTTGTGGGGGAGACGGTGGGTTTTGCAGTCCTTGAGAACCCCAGGAGATCATTAACGATCTTTATACTCCTCTCGGTTTCTTTCTCGATGATTTCCAGCAATTGATTTACCTTTTGAGTATCAGTTGACACCCCGGTATCCGTGGTCTTCTTTTTTACAATGAAAAGGGCGTTTCTGATAGCTCCCAGCGGATTCCGCAATTCATGTCCAACACCCGACGCCAGCTTGCCAACGGCTGCTAATTTTTCCGAACGTACCAGGCGTTCTTGCGCCTCTTTCAGTTCTATATTTGCATGACACAGGCTATGGATATTCTCTCGTAACTGCGTCATGATCTTTTCTTTTTCATCACAAAGCCCCCTGAGTGACTGGGTCATCTGGTTGAAGTTCATAGATAGTTGTCCAATCTCGTCTTTTGAATGGATATCTAGCGTGCGGGTGAAGTTCCCTTTGGCAATATCAAGGGTAATGCTCGCCATATGTCGCAGAGGAGAAACGATGTATCTGGTAAGAAAGAACGTAATGCATATCCCCCCAAAAACAATAAATAACCCCAGGGGAATGATGCTCTGCCAGATGATTTTATGAATCCTTTCGCTTAACTTACGGTGGGATAGACCAATCTGCACGAAGCCTAAAATCGGTTGTATCTCCCCTTTGGCAACCCCATCTTCACCTAAAATCTGTGCGGCAAATTCCTCCTCCGAGAAGGTCTGTTTCTCAAAAATAGGCACCGTAAAATCGCAAAACACCTCTCCTGAATCCGCGGTAATACAATTGAAGAGTGGCGCTTCCAAAGTTTGGGAGGGTTCCACCGCAAACCGCCCCTTGTCCGCATGGTACGGGGGAGTGTGACAACCGGTTTTTGATAATCTTTCCAGATGGGGATTTTCTTCATATCAATGTTAAGCCAGGGGACCTTTTCTTCGAGCATGACTGCCTGGTTGTTTGATACACGCAAGTAACCAATTTCCTCTTCCCTGTCAAGCTCCCGCACCCTGTGGATGGGAGTATCCAGGAATGCAGGCTGTACGGAGCGCAAGGCATGTTTGACCTCGTTGTCTTGAGCAAGCAACATGACAAGGGATGTCCCGAATCTTTTAAGTGCCTCTTCCTGCTGCCTTTTTGCACGGCTAAGGAAGAACAGGCAACTGAGTGTGCCAATAATGATCACCAGCATACTCGTAAAAAGGATAAGTTTTATACGAATGCTAATCATGGGATCCAGAAATAAAAAACTATTGTGGATATAAAACTACATCTGGAAAAGAGCGTACGGTGGAGAGATTTATCCCAATTATCTCTGCCATTTGGGTATTCAGGGTTAATTTTAATTTATCTAGTTGTTTAATGCCCAGCGAAGTGGTAGTCGGATCGCTTAATAACTTCTGCGCCAGTTGAGCTGCCTGCAGACCCGTGTATTTATAATCCGGTGAAACGGAAACAAGCACACCTGCTTTTACAATGGCATCGGAGGTGCAAAATATTGGCAGGCGATGCTCCAGGGTTATTTTGGGAATCTCACTGAGTGTGTTTTTTGTAATTACCGTACTGTCGGGTATCATCCATAAGGCATCAACCTTATTGACAATATTTTTTAGCACCGATGTAACCTCTTTTTCCGACGAGACCTCCGCCTTGATAAGATTGAATTCAAATTCTTTCGCTGCGATGCTTGCTTCAAGGACAATTTTCCCGGTTTTCACCGGGTCATAAATGACACCGACATTCTTCCGCGTACCAAGGAGCTCCTTCAGGACGGCAAATTGGTCCTCCAGAGATGCTTCTGAAGAAATACCTGTAATATTGGCACCATGCAAATTAAAGCGCTCATGATTGATAACCATGCAGAAGATAATAGGAACATCGGGAAATTGTTCCTTTACGAGAGTTGCGGCAAGCACCCCTATGGCTAAAATGACCCTGGGTTTGAGACTGTCATCCTTGATATTTTGAATGACCCTCTTACCCTCTTCAGTATCACCGTTAAGATCGTAAATTGCCTTTATCGAGATGTTTTTCCTTTTACATCCTTCCTCGAAACCCTTAATCGCCTCGTTATAGGCAGAGATTTGCTGGCTTCGAATGATAATGACCGAATTTTCCGCGGCATTTGCACAAGGAATACTACGGTAAAATATCGATACCTGTACGATTCAGGATGTTTTTGTGCCATAGTATGGGATATTCTCCTTTTGTACTATTTATTACCTTTATGAGAAACTGCAGGTCAACGTGAAACAATATGAGTGAATCCCCAATTATACGTCACTACAGAGGTTCTTCTCTGCGGATGAACTGTTCGGTTAGCTTGTGGAGCTTTTCCTGCAATTGTGCTATGCTATGCATTAAGTTGGCTTCATGGTCTTTAATACGGACATTTTCAGTTTTATTCATCTGTAACAAGGTATTGTTGGCCTGATTAATTGTTTGCTGTGCGGAGAGTAACCTGGTGTTCAAATCTCTGATGCGTTGGCTCATCTGCTTAATGATACGGAAGGCAAGGGTGGGATCCATTTTAATTCTCCTGAGAAGACCTTCGTGCTCTATAGCAAGAACCCTTACATCTCCTACAGCCTTGACCGTGGCTGAGCGGGAACTGGCGTCGAAAAGGCTCATTTCGCCAAAGATGTCTCCTTCTCCTAATAAGGTAAGGACGGTTTCCCTTCCAGCATCGCTTTTTACAACCTTCACCTTTCCGCTCTGTATCACATACATGGTGCGGCTCAGCATTCCTTCTTCAACAACAGTCTCGCCATCTTTGTATACCTTACCCAAAAGAGATTCTTCTGACATGGTACTGCTCCTTTCTATTTTCTCATATGGGAAAAAAACACTTTCCTTAAAGAAGAAAGGACAATTGCACCCAACACATGTATGGTAGGCCAAGGGTTTAGTGTCCTTAAGAAGATATCTTTATAGAATCTACTTCCTGTGAACATGTCCCAGAGGACGTCACTGTAAGGAGTATCCTTCTGCAAATTCTTTTGCTCCCAATGAATCATTTTGAAGTAGACATTGCTGATCGGCGGTATAATGGAGATGAGGTCGTTTGCATAGAAAAGGAATTGGCCAAACAGGTTATCTCTATTCAGGGATTTACAAACCGGGAGGTAATGCTCTCTGAGCTTTTCTTCTCCTACCCCGTGGAGCAGTGCCGTATAGGCCGCTGCTTTTGAAGTTATGTAGGAAGAGCCTATTCCGTCTTTATAGAGTCTTGTACTACTTGCATCTCCAACAAATACCACCCTATTGGCAAAAGGTTTTCTCGCAGCTCCCACATTTATTTTTGGAAAACAGTGACAAAATCTTTCTGGTATTCTAAAGCCCGAAGGAAGCATTTTTTTCATTACTGGATGGCCAAGAAAGGTCTTTATTTGATCTACATTGGGTTCCTTTCCCAGCATGCTGATTGTAATATAATTTCCTTTGGGTATAATGCTTACACATTTTATCCCAGGGATGTGCAATAAAAAGATGTGTATGGAGTGCCCGAACCGGTTTACAATCCAATCTCTTCCCAACTCAATCTCACATTGAGTTGCTTTGATAGTGGGTGGAATTTTGTACCCTATGTCTAGTTTCTCATACATCTTGCCTGTACCGGCTTTAATTCCAAATGCCCCTACAAGGAGGTCGCAATCCTGAAGTATTTTTCCTCCTGAATAAAGCCTGCGTTTACCCCCTTCCAAACGAATTTCATCCGCAAGAACATGCTTAACCTGAACTCCATGTTCAATTGCTTTTCGGAGAAGGAACTCGTCAAAACTCTGTACATCTTTCTCCAGGCTTCCCGCAGGTCCACCGCCTCTGAAGACAGTGGCAATGCCTCGTTGCTGGAGACGTGAGGACTTTATCTGAACACTGCTACTCTGTGTATGGAAGAAATAAGACTCTATGCCCCATCGTACGACGGAAGATGGCAAATTGATACCTTCTAAGGCAAGTACTTGTACCAGGGACTCCGAGACAACCCCTGCGCACATATTGCACCCCGATGCCCCATGGTTGACGAACGTCTTCCTTTCGTAAATGGTGAAGTCAAGTGTCTTTCCTATATCCTGAGCTAATTTTGAAGCAAAAATGCCAAAGAAAGAACCCGCTGGTCCCCCTCCAATTATTGCCACACGGTCGCCATCGGTTAGGATCAACCCTTTCCCCTTGCCATGCAATACTCACTTTACAAAATTTTTGTGATGTGCGCTTGCCGTACAGGATGAAAAACGCATTTTTAAAAATGCATTAAATAATGAATTTGACCAGACTTATTGTGATAACAGTTTTAATGCATGATTTTCTGCCAAATTTGCTTTCATCATAATACAACATCTTTTGTTTCTTTTCAAGCAAACTAAAACTCCATGCAAACCAAAATCCTTACTACATTCCGATATGCACATTGAGAAGATGCCGAACAGAGTACGTGATTTTGAACAAATTAAATTTGTTAATTGACAACAAATACACTTATGATATACTCCCACAAATTGATCGGAACATGTTTGATATATCAGGTAGGTATAATCCTTGTTTGGGGAGATAAAACATGCGCTTTAAGAAAAAAATCTATATTTGCCTGTCTTTTTTTGCCATTATGTATTTGTCTGGTTGCTATACGCCGCCTACTTTTAAACCAATAACAACGACAACCGTGAAACCCCCAAAAAAGGAAATACCTTATATCAACGGCCAACTGGATCGTTATTTTGTACGCGACTGGAAGTATATTGTTATCCATCACAGCGCCTCGGCATCAGGTTGTGCCTCCGAATTTGACAGGTTTCACCGGGAAAAAAGAGGCTGGGAAAATGGTTTAGGGTATCATTTCGTGATAGGCAACGGAAACGGTTCCGGCGATGGAAAGATTGAGATCGGCAGTAGATGGATAAACCAGATAGACGGCGCGCATGCAGGCGTACAAGAATATAATCATTATGGTATTGGAATATGCCTGGTGGGAAACTTCAACGAATCCTATCCAACGGCAGCGCAGATGGCCTCGCTTTCGGCATTGGTAAGCTATCTCCAGGAACGATGCCATATCCCTTCCGAGAACATTATCATGCACAGACATTTCAGGGAAACGGATTGTCCAGGGAGAAATTTCCCCTATTATAAATTACTTGCGAAAACCACCCGATGGTAATTCCCTGCATCACTCACAGGACTGTGATAGACGAAATTGCGGATTTACACGAAGATTAACAATTTTGTAACCGGTCTTTTTGTTTCAATCCGCTCTATCCTTGTTTCATTAAATTTGGTGTAATAGTTAAATGATACCGATCCGCGATCGAAATCCTTCGGGAACCTTTCCCTTTGTTACAGTTAGTATTATTCTCATAAATGTTGTGGTCTTTCTCATTGAACTTTCTGCAGGTCCCAGGCTAGACGCCCTCCTGTTCCAATTCGGTATTGTCCCCATCAAAGTGACCTATTCTGCTGAAATTCCTGGTTCCACTTTTGTAAATACCTATTTCCCTTTTCTGAGTTACATGTTTCTCCACGGGGGATTTGTTCACCTTATCGGGAATATGTGGTATTTATGGATCTTCGGGGATAATATTGAGGATACGCTCGGACGCTTCAAGTTCATCCTGTTTTATCTGATCTGCGGGATTGGGTCTGCCATTGTACATGTTTATTTCAACAGTCAGTCAGGAATTCCTTGCGTAGGGGCAAGCGGGGCAATCGCCGGTGTGCTGGGTGCCTATATGGTTACATTCCCGAGGGCGCGGGTATTGGTCATTATACCGCTGTTTATCATCTGGGAAATCATGGAGTTACCCGCCATTTTTGTGCTGGGCTTTTGGTTCCTTATCCAGTTTTTCAGTGGCGCTGCCGCTATTTCCACAGTCCACGGGGGCGGTGGCGTCGCATGGTGG
>JBKBTA010000175.1:0-6107 GCA_046291035.1 Candidatus Brocadia sp. | reverse complement strand
ACCTGAAAATCCCAACTTTTCCCGACAATGGTCACCACAGGTGTATCTGCCATAAGCAGTGCCTGTATATTTTTATCATCATAGACATGTTTATCTGCCCTCCGTGTACTTCCAAAAGCGGCGATTTTGGCGTGCCGAAGCCTCAGGGATTTTACCTCCTTAAAGTAGGATTCATCCTTAGGATTGGCTATCGGGTAGCCACCTTCTATATAATCCACTCCCAGATCGTCTAACTTCAAGGTAATGGCCAGTTTGTCTTGTAGTGAAAAGGATATCCCCTCCCCCTGACTACCGTCTCGTAATGTAGTATCGTAAATGAATATTCTGTCCATATTTTGCAGCTAAAATCTAAATACCCCTCTTAGCTCTTCCCTGTAAAGGGAAGGACAAAAAGGGGTAAGTTTCTTTTTCTATTTCTAAAAACAAAAAATTTACAGACCTCTCTGGTAAAACGCTAAACCATTGGCTACACATACCACTGAAAGATTTTCCAAATGGTATCAATGGTGCAATACATTGTCAAGTTTAAAAGAAGCGCAATCTATGATCATATACGAAAGAATTCATAGTCCGTCTTTTCTCCAATTTTATTGATTTATTCGTTGACCAAAGAACGAATTTTTCTTTATAATTGGTAACTAGGTTTTTGCATTTTATAGTATCACATTCTAAAAACTTCTTTTTTTGCAAGTTTTTTACCTTCCCTTTATCCCCCCCTTGTGAAGGAGGGGATAAAGGGGTAATCAACTCGGTTGCAGCTATGCTGCGCTGGCACTATGTATTCTGCTTGAAACCATTTTCAATTTCATAGAATCGGAGGACAACATGCCGTACCCACATCATCCATACGGTCAGCATCCGGGCAGTCACCCTATGTCTCATGGACATGGTGAGCGTCCTGAAACGATAAGAGAAACGTATGCACGTATCAAAGAAGACACGTCCGGAAAATCTGCAGCTGAATATATGAAAAACATGAAAAATCAATTACGTCTGGTTTTTTGGGAGACGACCGCCGGATGCAATCTGGAGTGTATCCATTGTCGCAGACTCGATGTGAGTATGACTCTTGCCAGGGACGACATGACCACCCAGGAGGCATTTGCCTTCGTAGACGCCGTTACCGAGGCAGGCAGGCCTATCCTGGTCCTCAGCGGGGGTGAACCACTCTTCAGGCCCGATATCTTTGAGATTGCAAAATACGCCGTAAGTAAAGGATTGAGCGTCGCACTGGCAACCAACGGAACATTAGTTGATGACAAGATTGCAAAAAAAATCGTTGATGCAGGTATAGCCAGGGTCTCAATCAGTTTTGACGGCGCAGATGCCAGGACCCATGATGAATTCCGAAAGATACCCGGCTCCTTTGAGCGTTCCATAGCCGGATTTAAACGCCTCAAAGACCTTGGTATGAGCATGCAAATCAACTGCACTATTGCAAAACATAACGTTCATCAAATTGACGATCTTTATAACCTGGCTTTAAAACTAGGTGCAGAGGCGTTGCATATCTTTATGCTGGTGCCCGTCGGATGTGGTGTTCAGATTGCTGACGACCAGATGCTTCACCCCAAGAAATATGAAGAGGTGCTGAATCATTTTTACGACCTTTCCAAAGAGGCGAAGATTCAAACAAAGGCTACCTGTGCCCCACACTATTTCCGTATCATGAGGGAACGCGCAAAAGAGGAAGGGATTACCATTTCACCGAAAACCCACGGCATGGCGGCCATGACAAAAGGTTGCCTGGCTGGAACAGGTGTATGCTTTGTCTCCCACAAGGGTGAGGTCTTCCCCTGTGGTTATTTGCCGGTCGAGGCCGGTCACGTGAAGAAACAAAAATTTGTGGATATCTGGAATGATTCTCCCGTCTTTCAGAAGTTGCGAGATCCCGATCTCCTGGAAGGCAAATGCGGTGCGTGTGAGTACAAAAAGGTATGTGAGGGTTGCAGGGCGCGGGCCTTTTATGATACGGGCAACTATCTGGCCGAAGAGCCTTATTGCATCTATCAACCAAAACTCGTTCGCGCAGGCAAAGAATAACACGCCAATTTGCAGCCAAGAAAAACATTTGGAAAATCAGAGAAAATGGAAAGTTGATAGGTTCTGAAGCACGATTGTTCTCAAACTTTCCATTTTCTTGCAGGAAGAAGCAATTTCCCTCAGTGTCATGTAAGTTTAGCTACATAATAAAAAGAAATTGCAAATTCCCAGTGTATTCATTAATACTACAATTCTTAGCTGAATTATTAGTCGGCATTAAGACATCCTAAAACACGGTGCCGTCGCTAGTGTGACCGAGGGGCAGATTCGAGTACGTTCTCTTCCTATACAATCCAGTTATTTACGGACTTTTTCAGTGTTTACCATAGTCAATTCGTTTTTATAATGCTCAGGATTCAGGTTGTATTTTTTAATCAATTTATAAATATCCGCTCTGTATCGTTTCGCCATTTTCGAGGCAGTTGAAACGTTCCCCTTACTGATTTTCAAAAGATTTTCAATGTATTCGCGTTCAAATCTTTCCTTGGCATCTTTGTATGAATTAAAGGTATTCTTCAGAATATTTGTATCGGTAAAGATATCCTCTGTTGCGATAACATTTTTATTGGTTATGATGACGGCGTGTTCAATCTTATTTTGTAACTCGCGTACATTGCCTGGCCAGTCATAAAGGATCATCCTTTGCATGGCGGCGGGGGTAAACCCGATGATATCTTTTTTGAGCACCTTGCAAAATCCTGTCAGAAAATACGTGGCTAATAAAGGGATATCGTCCCTCCTGTCCCTTAAAGGTGGGATATAAATGGGTACGACGTGAATTTTGTAAAATAAATCTTTACGGAACGTTCCTTCATTCACCGCCTTTTGCAAATCCGTAGTTGAAGCAACAATGACCCGCACATCGATCTTCACGCTCTTCGTACCGCCTTTTGGTTTAATTACTCCTTCTTGTAATATCTCCAAAAGCTTTGTCTGCAAAGAAGGTGAGATAGTACCGATCTCATCCAAAAAAAGAGTACCACCATCTGCACGGATGAAGAGTCCTTCCTTTTTTTCATGAGCACCCTTGTAGCCTCTTATGTGTCCGAAGAGTTCATCATCTAATATCTCCTCCGGAACAGTTCCACAATTTGTGGCTATAAAAGGACATTCCGAACGATTACTGTTATGATGGATGGCCCTTGCAACGAGTTCCTTCCCTGTGCCACTTTCACCGTAAATAGAAACGATACAGTCAGTTTTAGCAATCCTGGAGACCAGTTCCAGGATTTCCTGCATTCGTTTGTCTTTGCCAATAATATGTCTAAAATCGTACATCTTATCAAGCTGGCTTCTGAGATGTTCAATTTCTCTGGTCAGATAGTTCTTTTCAAGGGCATTTTTAATATGAAGTGACAGGTCTTCATTGTTAAATGGCTTGGTTATGTAGCTGTATGCCCCTTTTCTCATAGCTTCAACAGCACTTTCGATACTTCCATGAGCAGTCAGGATAATAACGGGAATATTGGGATAACACCGGATAATTTCTTCCATAAGTTCAATGCCATTTTCTTCGGATAGCCGTAAATCGATGATCACAAGATTAAAGGAAGTAGCAGATAATGCCTCTTTTGCCTCCTGACCATCTCTGGCAATGGTAACAAAATAGCCCCATGCTTTTAAACGCACCTGGATGACTTCCAGGATATTTATGTCGTCGTCTATGATTAATATTTTCTCACCTGACATGATTGAATTCACAACAAAATTATTTGTTTCCTGGTTCTTCTGTAGTTACCGATTCAGTTCCTAAAATTACCTCGGGAATATTTGCTGAGATTGTTTCTTCAATATTATCATTGACCTCTTTCTTCTTCTCTTCTACTTGCACATCCACTTCACGGAGTTTCTCTATATCGCTTTTGAGATCTTGAATCGTTACCTGAGCGGAACGGAGTTCGTCGGTAAGTTTCCCAATCTCTCGATCTCTCTGAGAAAGACGGTCTAAAAGCTCGGTAATAGTTTTTTCCTTGAGTTGAAGGTCGAGCTTGATGGTTTTGATTTCTTCATTTTTAGCACAAAATTCTTTATGGGTCATACAGACGCAACCCGTACACTGAATAAATAAAGAAAGTAGAAGGAATTGGAAAAAGTAGTTTTTTTTCATAGTAAAATATCCACTGTTTTGCTTCTCATAGGTTTTCAATTTTTAAATTAAGCCTTTGGCAACTTTCTCAATGTAAAGCGACAAGCCTTGTCGCTCTACAAACCGCTGCGTTGAAACTGGCTGCATAAAATGAAATTCATATATGAATAGACGTTTTTTAGCAGTTTATGGCATATCGTACCTGCAGGGAAGCGTGAAATGAAAAGTACTACCCTTCCCTGCATTACTTTCTACCCAAATATCACCCCCATGGTCAAGTATAATATGCTTTGCAATGGAAAGTCCCAGCCCCGTTCCTTTCATGCCACCTTTTCCCTTATTATTGACCTGTTGAAATTTGTCAAAAATCTTTTTATGACATTCGGCAGGTATCCCAATCCCTGTGTCTGAGATGCTGACTCTGATAAAAGAACGAACATTATTCAGCCGATTTTTTTCTGCAAAAAAATGGGGGGCATCGCCGGACTCCACTTCATCTACATATATGGTAATAGAACCTCCCGATGGTGTAAACTTAATGGCATTGCTTAAAAGATTATCCATTACCTGGGCAATTTTGTCAGTATCAAGCGGGATTTTCGGTAAAAAGCCTCCGCTTATATATTGAATGCTGATATTTTTACTTTCCGCTAAAAATCGTATCGCATCCGCACTCTTTCGGATAATATCCTGGATGTTTGAGCGTTGGAAATTATACCTCATCAATCCTGCCTCGATTCGTGAAATGTCCAGCAGGTCATTGATCATCATCGTAAGTCGAAAGGTTTCTTCCTTGGTAATGTTCAGAAGTTTCATCTGTAGCTCATTTATTGGACCGGCAATTTTTTCCAGCAGAAGATCATTGGCTTCACGGATAGCCGTTAGAGGAGTTTTCAGGTTGTGGGATACATTGGAAACGAACTCTGTTTTCAATTGATCCATTTCTCTGAGTTTGTTACACATTTGGTTAAAGGCCATTCCCAGAGTACCGATCTCATCGTCTGATGTAACTGCAATCCGATGATCCAAATCTCCCTGTGCAATACGGTCTGTAGCATCCTTCAGAATTTTTATAGGAACACACACGCTGCGGGTAAAAAAATAGGCACAAATCGCTCCAAACAGGACGGCAAAAAGAATTATGACAAGGGATATTTTGGCTGACTTGTACCCGGTTCTTTGAAAAAGTTCTATTTTTTTTACTAATTCCGCCTGAGTAGCAAGGGTTAACTTATTAATAGATTCAGTAAGCAGGTCAAGCGTCTTTTTCTTCTCTTCTTCATACCGGGTATCAGGTGGAAAAATCTCTTCCTTGCCCATTAGTATGATTTTTTTGGAAACCATGGAAAGATATTTCTTGTGCAGTTCCTTTATCTGATTTACTAATGTCCCATTTTCTCTGTTAGTTATAGATTCTTCTAACAATTTAAGCCGGCCCTGAAATTCTTTTTTCTTCTTGTCAAAGAGATCTAAAAAGGCGCTGTCGTTAGTAATGATATATTTCTTCTCGTTTCTCACTTGCTCAAGAAGGCTATCCACAAGCCTTTCTTCATTTTCAATGGAAGGAATATCGGCTCTCATAATTGAGTCAGCGACCTTATTGAGGTAGTTTAGACGAAAAATTAAATAAAAACTCATTGCCAGCATAAACATTGCAATGGCAATGTAACCAAAGAGTATTCGTTTCCAAAGGCTATTTTTTATCATAAATTAATCTGGTAAGTAAAATTCTACGAGAGTCTCCTTTGTTCGGGGATTTTACTAAATATGACTTGAATATATGGAGGATGAAAAAAATGTTGAGAAAGAATATTACCCGATCTATGGATTCTTGGCAAGTAAAAAACGCGACGTAAAATTTACATATTGCGGTAATATTAGGGCTTATGCTATAGTAATTTTTTGGTAGAGTAGAAAACAAGAGACCTAAATAGAAAAAGCCCTCCATTTATGGTAAAAGTAGTTTTGGTAAAAAAAC
>JBKBTA010000174.1:0-6195 GCA_046291035.1 Candidatus Brocadia sp. | reverse complement strand
AATGTATCACTTTTTGCCTACTGCCAACTGTGTTCTGCCTGCTTCATCTTTTTGGTTGCGGCGTAGCTGCGCTAGGAGTTTTTTAATATTATTGGGAGTTCTAACGAAAAAATAAAACTATGAGATTTGATAAATTTACCATCAAGGCACAAGAGGCTGTGCAGGAAGCTCAAGATTTAGCTGAATCCAAGAGGCAACAGCAAATCCTGGCCGTGCATTTACTGGAAGTCCTTTTAACCCAGGAGCAGGGTATAGTTGCGCCACTTCTGAAAAAATTAGGCATTGATACGGATGCCGTCCTCGATAAGACGATGGCAGCTATCAATAAATTGCCGCAGGTAAGCGGATCAGGAGCACCGGGACAGGCCTATGTGAGTGCAGAACTTCGGGATACCTTTAATCTGGCCTGGGAAGAAGCCAGCAAATTGAAAGATGAGTATGTGAGTACAGAACATCTGCTGCTGGCACTGGCGGGGCAAAGGAACATAACTGCCGGCAGGATACTCAATGAAGCTGGTGTTACCAAAGAAAACATTTATCTGGCATTAAAAGAAATCCGGGGAAGTCAAAGGGTTACCGACCAGAATCCTGAAGAAAAATATCAGGCCCTTGAACGTTACAGCAAAGACCTGATCGAACTGGCCCGAAAGGGAAAGCTCGATCCTGTGATTGGACGTGATGACGAGATAAGACGAGTAATACAGGTTTTATCCCGCAGGACGAAGAACAATCCTGTACTGATCGGCGAACCTGGAGTGGGAAAGACTGCCATTGTGGAAGGTCTGGCCCAGCGCATCGTAAATGGCGATGTGCCCGAGAGCCTGAAAAATAAGCGGGTCATGTCACTGGACATGGGTGCCCTCATCGCAGGTACAAAATACCGGGGCGAGTTTGAAGATCGTCTTAAGGCAGTACTCAAAGAAGTAAGTGAAAAAGAAGGACAAATTATCCTTTTCATCGACGAGTTACATACCGTTGTGGGAGCGGGTGCGGCTGAAGGCGCTGTAGATGCATCCAATCTGTTGAAGCCGGCACTTGCCCGTGGTGAGTTGCGCTGCGTGGGCGCCACTACCCTGGACGAATACCGAAAGCACATCGAAAAGGACGCCGCATTGGAAAGACGCTTCCAGCCGGTATATGTCGGCGAACCGTCCGTAGAAGATACCATTGCGATCCTGAGGGGACTGAAGGAACGATACGAACTGCATCACGGGGTGCGCATTAAGGACTCTGCGATCGTTGCTGCGGCCACACTTTCCCAGCGATATATCTCAGACCGTTTTTTACCAGACAAAGCCATTGACCTGATTGATGAAGCAGCCTCGAAGCTGAGGATAGAAATCGATAGCATGCCTGTTGAATTGGACGAGATTGAGCGTAAGATTATGCAACTGGAGATTGAAAAAGAGGCCCTGAAAAAAGAAAAGGATACCGCATCAAAACAGCGCATGGAGAAGATCGAGAAGCAGTTATCGGATTTAAAAGAAGAATCGAATGCCCTCCGTGCCCAATGGGAAAACGAGAAAAAGATCATCAAAGAGATACAAGAAATTAACGCCAGGATTGAGCAGGCCCGCATCGATGAACAGGCGGCGCAAAGGGAGGGAAATTTAGGGAAGGTAGCCGAGATACGTTATGGGCTTATCCGGGAATGCGAACAAAAACTGAAGCAAAAACACCGTGAATTGCAGGAACTGCAAAAGAATACGTCGCTCCTGAATGAAGAGGTTGACGCCGATGATATAGCCACAGTTGTTTCCAAGTGGACAGGGATACCGGTGGCACGTATGCTGGAAGGGGAAAAGGAAAAACTCCTGAAAATGGAAGAGCGGCTCAGAGAGCGGGTTGTTGGTCAGGAAGAGGCCATCAGGGCTGTTTCAAATGCAATTCGGCGTGCCCGTGCCGGGCTTCAAGACCCCAACCGGCCTATAGGCACCTTTTTATTCCTTGGACCTACCGGAGTAGGGAAAACGGAACTTTGCAAGGCCCTTGCCGCCTTTTTATTCGATAGTGAAAATGCCATGGTGCGCATCGATATGTCTGAGTTTATGGAACAACACTCCGTGGCGCGGCTTATTGGTGCACCACCTGGATACGTCGGTTACGAAGAGGGAGGACGCCTTACTGAGGCAATTCGGAGGAGGCCTTATTCGGTAATTTTATTCGATGAGGTAGAAAAGGCACATCGTGATGTATTTAATATATTACTTCAGGTCTTTGATGATGGCCGCTTGACCGATGGACACGGCAGAACGGTAGATTTCAAAAATACCATTATCGTAATGACCTCAAACATTGCCAGCCAGTGGATTCAGGACCTTACGGGTCCTGAAAACGAGGAGGAATTAAGAAGGAGGGTAAAACAGGCATTAAAAGAGGCCTTCCGGCCAGAATTTCTCAATCGTATAGATGAGACAATCATATTCCATAGTCTGTCAAAAGAGATGATCGGACAGATTGCGGAGATACAATTGAAAGAACTCCAAAGGCGTTTGTCCAAAAACAACTATCGGTTAAGGGTCACCGACCGGTTAAAGGAAAAACTGATACAGGAGGGTTTTGATCCACACTTTGGGGCACGACCTCTGAAGCGTACCATACAGCAAATGATTGAGAATCCTCTTGCCTTAGAGATACTGGAAGGTAAGTTTGCGGAGGGTACAGAGATCATAGCGGATATGGAAAATGAAAAGGTGGTTTTTACCGCCGGTGAATTGGTAGCCGTGTAGAAATCATGAAAATCCACAAAATAAAAAAAGAACAGTCAACTGCAACACCTTGAGATTTGAATTATTTTTATAAAACTCTTACACCACCGAATGGAGCAAGTCGTGAAAAAAACAATGGTTAAATACACATGGTTTACTTTTTTGTTTGCTGCGGTTCTCTCTATAGCCCCCATAATTACTTGTGCAAGGGATTCAGTTAGTACGATAAAGCTTGCTGAGCTAAATAACCTGATTGACAGGAACAAGGGTAAAGTAGTAGTTGTCGATCTGTGGGCAACGTGGTGTCCGCCATGCAGAAAAGAGATACCGGGTTTTATCAATCTTTACAATAAATACAAGGGAAACATAGAGATCATTGGTATTGCCTTCGATGAAAATGGACAAGAAGTAGTTCCATCGTTCATAAAGAAAATGGGCATTAATTATCCCGTTTACCTCGGGGAAGGCGATATTGCCGAGGCACACGATCTCCGTGCATACCCAACAACTATTGTCTACGGTAAAGATGGAAAGGTGGCCAACACGCACATTGGCTATGTATCCGAAAAAGAGTTTGATGATGAAATAAGTATACTATTGAAGAAGTAATGGGAAAGTAACGCCATCGAAAATCCCTATTGATGGCATCAGGTGCAGAGATTTGAAACCCGAAACAACATAAAAACCTACTCTTGCATGCAGCGAAAGTATTATCTCAACCACGATTTTTTACTAAACATATTCCTTGCTTGCATTGATGAATAAGACCGAAGCATCTCGCCTTGCATCCTATTGGCCTATCATATGGATTTTACCGAATAATAATTGACGGAAATTCATAAGTTTTAAGTAACAGAATTAACACTGTTTTTATTAATATCTGATATCTGATATTGTTCAATATTCCGATATCCTATGCAAGGTAACCAGAACAAGCATGAAGGACCTTACTATGCACGCAGGGTCGTTCAATATGTTGCATTTTCTATTTTTCTTTATTTACTTCTCTTCTTAGACCCACTTACAGAAAGAGACCTTTCGGCCAATATATTTCTCCGTATGAGTCCCCTTTCTGCCATAGGGGCGATGATGGCGGCAAAGGTTTTTGTCCTGAAATATTGGCCAGCCATTGCCGTGCTGCTTTTGACGATCCCTTTTGGGCGTTTCTTTTGCGCCTGGTTTTGCCCGCTTGGAACAACAATCGATATTACGGACCGTCTCTTTATCAATTTTAGGAGGAAGTCACAGAAGACTATTTACGACGGACGTAAGTTAAAGTACTACCTCCTCGCATTCCTCTTGATAAGCCTCTTGTTTACCCAGCAGTATGTGGGATGGTTTGACCCCTTATCTATTGCTACCAGTGCATACTCTATAAGTATCCACCCCTATATTATCCACCTTATAGATGGCCTTTTTGGTTATCTTAGTGCCATCCCTATAATGGGGTATCCTTTCATATTCATCCACAAATTTATCCAGACCGTACTTTTTGCCCATCATGCGCCTTTCTTCAGGGCACACGGAATTCTTCTCTCTGCATTTGTTATATTAATCTCTTTTGGCATGGTATTCCGGCGGTACTGGTGCAGGAACATATGCCCTATGGGGGCCGTCCTTGCGCTCTTTTCAGACTGGGCATTATTCAAGAGAAACGTTTCATCCTCATGCACAAGCTGCGGCCTGTGTGTTGAGAAGTGTGGTATGGGAGCAATCAGCACCGATGGACATGGTACAAAAGAAGGCGAGTGTATTTTGTGCATGACATGCCAGAAGGTATGTCCGGAAAACAGCATCACCTTTCGCACGAAGCAACCTGCTGAGCAAAGGTATGCCGTAGACCTCTCGAAGAGGGCATTTCTTGTATCCGGGTTGACCAGTGCAGCAATGGCACCCTTGTTAAGATTAAACTACACGAAGGTTACCAACAAGGGTAAGACCTCTCTTATTCGTCCTCCCGGTGCAGTAGCCGAAGAGGAGTTTCTTGCGCTCTGCATCCGCTGTGGCGAGTGTATGAAGGTCTGCAAGACTAATGGGTTACACCCCACGTTGTTGGAGGCGGGTATTGAAGGGTTATGGACACCCAAACTTATTCCCAGGATCGGTTACTGTGATTATGGTTGTGTGCTCTGTACGCGTGTTTGCCCTTCTGGTGCCATCAGGCGTTTAGACCTGGAGGAAAAGCGCGAAGTCGCGCTGGGTAAGGCACGGATAGACCATAACCGGTGTATCCCCTGGGTTGGGTACGCACGGTTGCCGGAATTGGAAAAGAGATGGCAGGACTTTAATTGTGGTGTATGTGAGGAGGTATGTCCTGTGCCCACAAAGGCCATCCATTTTAATACTTATGTGGATGCACAACAACGAGAGATCCGCAGACCTTTTGTACGGGAGGATGTTTGTACAGGCTGCGGCTTTTGTGAGAAGGTATGCCCTGTCCTGGGAACTTCGGCAATTGTCGTAGAAGGAATACAACCTCAAACGAAAATAAGACGTCCAAAGGAATTTTTGATTATTAATAATTTTCTTCCTGAAACCATCGGAGAATGGAGAAGGGTATCTGGGCCAAATATGTATGAAGGAAAGGAGAAACTTTATGAATACATTGACGGTGGAGCCGAGCCCTATTTATCGTATTCTTTTATCCGTGTCACGAATGCCGAATATCTAAAAGAAGCAGACAAGAAGGTGCTTGTCGATATCTGGGAGTTCGATTCACCGGAAGACGCGTTTGGAGTTTTCAGCAAAGATCGGGCAGGTACTGATATAAATCTGGGTAATGGGAGCGCGCTATTTCATAACTACCTCTATCTCTGGAATGGAACATACTTTATAAAGATCGAACCAAGGGAGGGAGATATTGTGCCAGAGGAAGTTATTTTTCTCGGCAAATCTCTTGTTGCTTTAATGCCTTATAAAACGGTTTCTTTACCTGCGATAATGAAATACCTTCCTGATCAATACCTTATTCAGGGAAGTTCAAAATTCTTCCATAAAAAAATTATCCTAGATAATATCTATATCTCTGACAATTTTATTGAGGAGAATGTGTTTCATTTAAGCGAAAAAACCGATGCCGTTATTGCTGAATATAGACCCAATGCAAACTCAGAGCCATTGAAACTCATGCTTATACGGTATCCTGACGCTGATACAGCAAGACGTGCCTTTGACGACGTGGTGAAACTATGGAGGTCGTGGGGTGAAAGGGAATTTACGGATGGAATGATCCATACTTTTCAAGACAAGGCACTACGATACACATCGTGTTTTCAAAAAACAAATATACTTGGCATAACATTCCTTTCTCCAAATAAGGAAGGTGCAGAAATGCTGCTAAAACTTGTTGCTGAAAAACTATAACGAACTGTCGTGAATGAGACGATGTTCATTTTAGATACACTTGAAAACAGGGCTACGTCAAGCATAAATGCAAATAGTATCAGGTAAAAAAGAAAGAAAATAAACTGGCTTTTTCAGAACCGTT
>JBKBTA010000173.1:0-6204 GCA_046291035.1 Candidatus Brocadia sp. | reverse complement strand
ATATCGCCCTCCTTTTCTTTATGGTTTGGTTTTTTTACCAAAACTACTTTTACCATAAATGGAGGGCTTTTTCTATTCAGGTCTCTTGTTTTCTACTCTACCAAATTTTTCAATTTTGGACACAAAAACATCATGAGTAAAAAACCAAATATCCTGTTTACAGACGACGAAGATACGTTCCGGAACATTATGGCAAAGGAACTCACCCGCATGGGATATAACGTGATCTGCTGTGCTAACGGGCAAGAGACTCTAAAGCACATGCAGGAGCGTGATTTTGATGTAGTCATACTGGACATGAATATGCCTATAATGAACGGAATTGAGACCTTGAAAAAGGTGAAGGAGACGGAGTCTACAACAGAGGTGATTGTTTTGACAGGACAAGGTTCTATTGAGAACGCCGTTCAAGCTATAAAATTAGGCGCCTACGATTACCTCACGAAACCATGCCGTTTGAGCGAACTTGACGTATTATTGCAAAAGGCATTAGAAAAAAGGCAGTTAAACAGGGAAAATGCACATCTCAGAAGATTGGTAAAAGGCATTCGGGAAACCCCTGTAATGATCGGAAACAGCAGCGCAATGAATACGGTTTATAAAATGATCGATAAGGTAGCTCCATCAGATTCCATTGTTCTGATCCAGGGGGAGAGTGGCACAGGAAAGGAACTCATTGCTCAGACACTCCATCTGCGTAGTACACGGGTAAACAAACCATTCGTGGTGGTTAACTGTGCTACCTTGCAGGAGACTTTGTTAGAAAGTGAACTTTTTGGACATACAAAAGGGGCATTTACCGGTGCCACAGAATCACGGATGGGTTTATTTGAAGCGGCAGATGGAGGTACGCTATTTCTGGACGAGATCGGTGAACTAACCGTTAATACACAGGCAAAGCTCCTTCGCGTCGTTCAATCAGGCGAGGTCCGGCGTGTCGGGGATAACAGGGCAATTACCGTGGATACACGGATAATTGCCGCTACCCATAAAAACCTGGCTCTGGAAGTAAAAAATGGAAAATTCAGGGAAGACCTGTTTTTCCGCTTAAATGTGATTACTTTGTTGCTTCCCCCCTTACGGGAACGAAGAGAGGACATTCCGCTTTTGATTGACCATTTTCTCCGTGGCTTTTGTCAGGATATGCCAAAGAAGAAAATACTTCCTGAGGCAATGGAGGCAATGATCCAATATACCTGGCCGGGCAACGTGCGTGAATTGGAAAACACGATGGAGCGTCTGGTAGTACTGGCAGAAGGCGAGAACATCTCCATTGAGGATTTACCAGAAAACATTCGCGGAACATCCACTTACCGGAACGCAACCGAGGATTCAGAAGGAACTCTTTCGGAGGTGGAGAAGAATCATATACTCAAGGTATTGCATGAAAAACAGCGGAATAAAACCCTTGCCGCAAAAGCCCTTGGTATATCTCTGAAAACGTTATATAATAAATTAAAAGTTTACCATATTGATCGGTAATGAAATTTTTTTTGATAATTCAATAGATTTTGATATATAATCAAATTGAAAATTTATAATACGTGGCGCAGCGTAGCTGTAACTAAATGGATGTAAGCAGTTGGTCATTACCTCTGTCGCCCTGAGTGGAACGAAGGGTCTCATGTTGTTACAGCGAAGAATCTCTTCGCTCCGCTCAGAATGACAACCGAACTTTACTTAGCTTGTGTAGTAGGGTGCGTCCTACGCACCATTTATATGTTGGATTGTTTTGGCGCGTAGGACGCACCCTACAGGATTGAAATTCCTTGACATTAAACTACAAAAGGCAATTGGTGAATCCGGATATTTCCATTGTTATTCCCGTATATAATGAGGTTGATAACATTGAACCGTTAAGCCATTCTATCATCAGCGCTATGCAAGGCCAAAACTACGAAGTAATCTTTGTAGACGATGGCAGTACTGACGGTAGTACCCAAAAATTGGATGAATGGTGTGCCAGATATACAAATTTCCGCACCATTCACTTTAAGAGGAATGCCGGTCAAACAGCAGCCATGGACGCCGGTTTTAAACATGCATCAGGGAAATATGTGGTTTCCATGGATGCGGATATGCAAAACGATCCTGCGGATATTCCGAAATTGCTTGAAAAACTTAATACCTATGATATGGTATGCGGGTGGAGGCAGAAGAGGAACGATCCGTGGATCAAACGCATCTCGTCCAAAGTGGCGAATTTTATCAGAAATAAACTGTCACAGGAAGATATTAAAGATACGGGATGTTCCCTGAAGGCATATCGGAGGGAATGTTTTAAGCGAATCAAATTGTATAATGGCATGCATCGGTTCTTGCCAACCCTGTTCAAGATGGAAGGTTTTACCGTTGCCGAGGTTGTTGTAAACCACTACCCGAGGAAGTTTGGAAAGTCAAAATATGGTATATCGAACAGGGCATTCAGGGCATTCATAGACCTGCTGGTAGTACGATGGATGAAAAAACGTAAACTTAATTATGAGGTAGATAATGACTAATTTGGCCACACATATTAACGCATGGGTTATCTTGGGTTTTATTGGACAATTTTTATTTGGGTCCAGATTTTTTGTTCAATGGATTGTTTCGGAAAGACGCGGTGAAAGTATCATCCCCGAGGTATTCTGGTACCTGAGCATGGCAGGAAGTGCAATATTATTAACGTATGCGATTTATCGGCGCGATCCTGTTTTTATCATGGGACAATGTTCGGGGCTCTTTATTTATGTGCGCAACATTATGCTCATCTATAAAAAGAAAAGGGTGCTTACCACAGCTGGTGAAGGGTTTGGATTACCAAAAACTGTTACGAAATAACTTTGCTGCCGGTCGCAGGTAATTTTGCCTGTAAAATCGGCGATTCCTTGAAACTCCGATACGATTGAACAAATAGTGAAAAAATACCTTTTCGCTTCCGCTATACTCTTTACCATTGCATCCTGTAATTATTTACAGGAACAATCTACCCCCCCACATTAGTACTTGCCGGACGTCAGACAGAAACAAAATCACCACGGTGGCAATTCTGCCATTTAAGAACAAAAGCGAGAAAAAAGGGTCTGAAGAGGTAATGCGTAAATGTTTTTTTACCAACCTCAGCATAAAAGGTTATGATGTGCTCAGGCTTGAAGAAATCGATGAACGTTTAAATCTTGCAGCAATCAATGCCTCTAATCTCGAAAAAGAGGACGTATATAAGGTAGGACGGATCGTGAAGGCTGATGCCCTCATTTACGGTTCGGTTACAAAGTGTTGCAAGAGATTTTACGGCGTATATTCCCAGGTGGTACTGGCCGCAGAGATGAAGATGGTAGATGCGAGGTCTTCCCGTGTCATCTGGCAGGCAGTCCATACAGAAAAGACTCACAGCGATGCTATACCGGTATCACCCTTCAGCATTCCGGAAGCGGTGATAGAAAGTTCGATCAATGTGAGAGAAAAGGTAATTGCTGACACTGCAGACCGTCTTGTAAAAAAATTCCTTGCCACTATTCCGGGTAAAGATTTTCATTCCCCTATCAACGCCATGACGATCACTGTTAAATCAGATGGGACTTCAACGGGGGTTTACTATAGGGTACAAGATGGTGATACTTTAACGGGCATTTCTGAAAAATTTTATGATGACACATCGAAAGCAGAAGAACTCCGTAAAGCAAATAACGATGTATCAGACGATACCCTGAAAGCAGGACAAGAACTGGTCATTCCCGATATGCCGTTCCTTAATGATATTGAAGAAATTCATCAGATAGACAGAAATAAATATAAGAAAACAGTCTATCGTGTAAAATGGGGTGATAACCTTTACTAAATTGCCTCTAGGGCATTTCAGGATGGTAAGAGATGGACGGTTATCCTTGATGCTAACAAGCGTGAAATAAAAGACATTAACGACCTTCCGGTCGGACAGCTAATTATCATACCATTAACCATTTCAGAAACAGACCGGTTCAAAGGCGTTATCTCAAGGTAGTTACAGATTTTGCGGTGCCGACTAACCAAAATTATCGCAAGGGTGCGTTCCGTGGATTTCCGTCATAAGGTAACTTTTCTGTTTTTTGTTTGTTTACTAACACGCCTCTGTTTCATTGGCAAATATCTTGACTGTTGTGACAGCGTAGACTTTGCCCTCGGGCTAAGAGACTATGATCTGTCCCTCCTGCAACCACACTTTCCCGGTTATCCTGTCTATATAGGTATTTCCTGGTTGTTTTTCAAATTGTTCCATAATGAGGTATGGGCATTGGTAGCGCCCGGCGTGTTTTTTGGCAGTCTTACCGTCTATCCTCTCTCTTTCCTCGCAAGTCAGTTGTTTTCTGAAAGGGTCGCAATACTAACGGCGATTCTCTATCTCATCAATCCACTCTGCTGGTTGCAAGCCGAAAGGCCCACCTCTGATGCTATGGGTTTATTCTTTATAATGCTATCCGCCTATTTTTTGTATCGTGCATTTAACCCCAACGCTCAGGTTTGTGCTGTCGGGAATTTCCGCCCGACAGGTTTTTTGCGCCGTGTATTTAATCCGAACTGTCTCTTTTTGGGCAGTCTGACCTTAGGTGTTGGGTTAGGTGTGAGGCTTTCTTATTTTCCCTTTATTGCTTCATTGATAGGCATCTTATTCTGTTTTGCTACAAAAAGAACGTACTGTAAGAAACATGACATTTTGTATGGATTAATAGGATTATTTGTAGGTATTTTTTTCTGGTTTTTCCCACAAATTGGATATGCAGGCTGGCGCCCATTTTTACAGAACGGCCTTTCATTTTCCTATGGACATTTTACCGATTGGGGTGGCTCGATAATCACTTTTGGCGGGTTGGGAAGGATTGCCTGTCTTATAAAGTCATTATGGGTATATGGGCTGGGCGGCTGGTGGTATGATGCCGCGTTTTTGCGATTGATCCCTTCCCTGACTATGACAATCTCCCTTTTTTATGTCCTCAAGCATTATCACCTTGACCGTCGAGGGCTGTTCCTGGGATTATATGCGATTCCTTATCTGCTTTGGGTAGTTTTTGGACAAAACGTGGCAAATCCGAGGCATATAATACCAACCATACCAGTGATATTGATAGTGATTGCATACGGATTATGCAAAGTCCGGGAAGGCGGGTACAGGGGTGTTTCTCTGCTTTTGATGGCGGTATTCATTGCCAGCATTTCATTAATGTCGTTCAAATTAGTTGTCAAATATCATAATAATGTCCCGGCACCAATACAACTGATCCAATTTATCGAACAGCAATTTAATAATATTTCTACGAGAATCTATTGCTGTAATGTGAAAAGATTTTTTGATTATTATGCCCCAGAGTGGGACGTGCGGACGGTACGGGATATGGCAGAACTCAATATTGACATGAAATCTTCATTAGGTAAACCTCAAAATATCATCCTTGTTCATACACCGGGAGAAATCAAGCAATCCGGTGTAATACCTTCGCTGATAATAAAGTTTGAAGGAAATCCTTATACGGATGGTATACGGGAAGGGTTGTTGCTTTATGCACTGACTGATTTTTGAAGCGGGTATTGTTTTCCGGCCAAGTATTTTTGTAATAATTACAATTATTTAATGTAAATATTACATGATTTTCTATTTCGCAGTCAGTCTTACCCCAAAAGAAACAAAAATCTGTCTAACCTGGCCGCATTACATTTCAAATACTTACAGCATACACCTATCTTTATTTCGCTTTTCCCATAATATTGGCACTTCTGTTGCGAAACGTTTGATACTCGATTTACGTAATAATTTGGACCGTAGATGTAGATAATGAAACGCAAGACGATACTCATAACGGGTGCAACCGGATTTTTGGGAAGTTATATTACAAGAGAACTTTTTGAGGCGG
Source organism: Candidatus Brocadia sp. (assembly GCA_046291035.1). Taxonomy (GTDB): domain Bacteria; phylum Planctomycetota; class Brocadiia; order Brocadiales; family Brocadiaceae; genus Brocadia. The sequence goes on along the minus strand of JBKBTA010000173.1, from coordinate 343 downwards.
GTTTTTACCTCAAACTTCTTATCAGAAATTCGGCTGATAGACAGGCCAAAGAAAGGATTTTTGAGGTCTTTCCATCGTTCGGGACTACAGGATTTTCGTTTGACACTCTATCTGAACGTATTGAAATAATTACTGGAGATATTACTGAGCGGCATCTTGGACTAAATGATAGCGATTATTCAAGATTGTCAAATACCGTTGATGAGATATTTCACTGTGCCGCTGCAATAAAGTTCAATGATAGACCAGATAATGCACTGGAGTATACCAATGTGTATGGCACTGAACACGTATTAAGGTTTTGTCTTTTAAATAAAACAAAGAGGCTTCATTATATCAGTAC
>JBKBTA010000172.1:0-6274 GCA_046291035.1 Candidatus Brocadia sp. | reverse complement strand
AGGTTTTTTACTCTTGAGCAGACGAACACCTTCCTTCGCACAAGAGCCAAAGATATAAACTGCCAGGATATCATAATCTTTACATACTTGTTTAAATCTTTCTTCCATGTTGTAGTATCTCGCCTCAAAAATCAGAAAATATATTCTATATTTCCTTCTACCTTTAGGTTTTTGATTTATTCATGCAGTCTGCAAAATCTGGTTAAAAATTTTTTATTAAGCGATACCGTGTGTTTCGTCATGTCCTCACACCAAAATGTACGCACATTTCCATGTTATTTTGTTTCGGTGGAAGGATTCGCCGAAACATCTAAAATATCTTCATGATTTCCTGGTGCCACACGAGCCGCATGATGACTGTGGTCTCATTTCAATATTCAAATGAACTACAATCCATTCCAAATGCATCAGCCACCGCCTTGTTTGTAAGCCTTCCCTTTGCCATATTAATCCCTCTCAGTATGGCAGGATTTTCCCGGGCTGCGCGTTCATATCCCTTGTTTGCAATCTCCAGGGCGTATGGCAGTGTTACATTGGCCAGTGCATGGGTTGATGTGCATGCCACGGCACCGGGAATATTGGTCACGCAGTAATGGATAATGTCATATTCCTTGTAAATGGGATTACTATGAGTCGTTGGTTTACTCGTTTCCACACAACCTCCCTGGTCAATGGCTACGTCCACAATTACTGCGCCTGGTTTCATCATTTGAACCATTTCCCTGGTTACAACACGCGGTGCCCGCGCCCCTTCAATCAGCACGGCGCCAATGAGCAGATCCGCATCCCGTACCTTCTCTCGGATATTTTGGATATTTGACATGAGTGTGACGACATTTTTCGGCATGATGTCATCCAGATATCGTAACCGATTTACATTGATATCGAGGATGGTAACTCGTGCCCCAAGTCCCGCGGCTACCTTAGCGGCATTGGTGCCGACAACACCGCCGCCAATGATGACTACCTCAGCCGGGGCTACCCCAGGTACTCCGCCCAAAAGTATCCCGCGTCCAAGCATGGGTTTTTCCAGATATTTCGCGCCCTCCTGAATGGACATCCGCCCTGCCACCTCGCTCATGGGTGTCAGGATTGGGTGGCGTCCATGTTCGTCCCGTATTGTTTCGTAGGCAATGGCTACTACCTTCGCCTTCAGTATCGCATCTGTTAATTGTTTCGAAGCGGCAAAGTGGAAAAACGTGAAGACGATCTGGCCTTCTCTCAAAAAAGGGTATTCTTCAGGTAAGGGTTCTTTGACCTTCATCACAAGTTCTGCCCGATCGTAAATTTCCCCTGGCTCATCAACGAGTTTTGCACCTGCTCGCTTATATTCATGGTCAGAGATGCCACTCCCTGAACCAGCGCCCTTTTCCACAATCACAGCGTGTCCGCGTTTCAACATCTCCTCCACACCTGCGGGGATAAGAGCCACCCGATATTCATCTGGCTTAATTTCTTTCGGTACACCAATGATCATCTGAATTTCTCTTCAAAAAGGATGATTGGTCTGATAAAATCAGTCGTAGCTTTTAGCCACGAATGGACACGACTAACCACGAATGAAAAGAAAAAATTCACACAAATTTGTGTCCATTCATGGCTAAAAAATTCTTTGTGTTATCTGTCAAACGTAGTGTACACAGGCGGCAATTTTTGTCAAGCTAAATTAGATGCCTTGATTCGGCTCAAAATTGAGGTCGCTCTGAGCAAAGTGTGGTTGAAAAACTCACTTGGAAGTTACTCATAAATTTATTATCCTCTTTTATCCTGTAAATCCTGTCAAAAACATGAAGACATGTGCCTTTATTACCCTTGGGTGCAAGGTAAATCAATATGAGACCCAGGCCATCCGGGAATCCCTTGCCGCTAAAGGATTTGTAGAAACTGCACCTGAACAAGCTGCCGACCTTTATGTAATTAACACCTGTACAGTCACTTCGGCCAGCGACGAAAAATCACGACAATACATCAAAAGGGTCCTACGGAAAAACCCAAGCGCAACTGTTGTCGTTACTGGTTGTTACGCCGAGGCAGACGCTGAAGCCATAAAAAACATGGAAGGGGTAGACTATGTGATTACCAAGGCAGAAGAGGCGCAGTTAGCGGAGATTGTAAGTAGTGGCACGGCGCACCATGTCACTAAACAAAAAACAGTCACGCCATTAAAAAGTTCAAATAACCAAAAAAATCCCCTCAGCTCTCTTCCGCTTGGGGAAGTCGAAGCGGTGGGGATAACAACGCACCCCAACCCTATCGAGGAGGATGTCGCAAACCAAAGTTTAACTATTTCCCCTGTCTCCCCCCCTTCGAAGGGGAGGGAATGGGAACGTGATACCCATATTCCCTTGTCAGAGAAAGAATCTATTTATAATCTTAAGATAAGCCATTTTGCAGGCCATACAAGGGCATTCCTGAAGGTCGAGGATGGGTGCGACATGTACTGTTCCTATTGCATCATCCCTTACGTTCGGGGAGGTATCAAGAGCCGAAGACCACAGGATATTCTGGAAGAGGCAAAACGCCTGATCCAGAACGGTTATAAGGAGATTGTATTGACAGGCATTCATCTGGGCGCTTACGGTAAAGAGACACAGGAAAATCTTCGATTATTGGATGTTATAAACATGCTCAGTAATTTATCAGGGCTAGAAAGACTCCGACTAAGCTCTATTGAAGCTAATGAAATAACAGATGATTTAATCGATCTTGTTGTACATACAAAACAGATATGCCCCCATTTTCATATCCCGCTGCAAAGCGGAGATGATTTTATTCTGAAGAGGATGAACAGAAAATATACCTCATCTCAATATTTAGAAACGCTTGATAACATCCGCTCAAAGATCGATTCACCGTCGTTTACCACGGACGTCATCGTTGGCTTTCCAGGGGAACGAGATGAACACTTTGAAAACACCATCGATCTATGTAAAAAGGCCGTCTTTAGCCGGATGCATATATTCCCTTTTAGTGCAAGGAAAGGAACCCCGGCAGCGAAAATGTCTGACCATTGTCCACCGCAAATTATCAAAAAAAGAAAGTCGCTCCTGGATGCCGTTGCAAAAACTTCAGCCCTTTCCTACAAGAAACTTTTTTTAAACACACGTGCTGAAGTCCTTGTAGAAACAGAAAGAGACCCAAAAACAAATAAATTGTGCGGATACACCGAACGGTACATCAAGGTCTTATTTGACGGTCCGGACACTATCAAAAATTCAATTGTTTCAGTGCAAATAGAAGAGGCTACCCCCTCGCTGGCGATGGGGACTTTACAATAAATACAAAAATTAAAAAGGTAATCGTAAACAACTTTCCTTAATTTCGCTTTACCAAAAGGGGACCAAGGGATTGGTGTACTTATTGTCACTGACTAGAGAAAAATTTCATGAAACATCTGAAGCACACACTAAATAAATTTTCCATCACGGTCATTTTCGTTCTCTGTGTCTTTTACAATCCTTCTTCTTTTGGTCTGCCTGCCGACGATGTCATACCACTAGTGGATGAAGACTATTACCCACAGGTACACCGGGCATTAACAACCGCAAAGAAATCCATCCTGTGTGTCATGTACATAGCCGATATTAATCCAAAATATAATCAAGGCTGGGAATATAACCTGGTCAACGACCTTATTAACGCACATAAGCGTGGAATAAATGTAACTGTTATCTTTGATCAAAATATCATGTTTTGGGAAACAGGGAAAAAGCGGAAAAAAACGGAAAGAAAAAGCGAAAATGCATACGAACTGCTCAAGAAAAATGGCGTCCCCGTGTATTACGACAGTATTGACCGTGTTACCCACAGCAAGATATTGGTCATCGATGACTATATCACCATTGTAGGCAGCGCAAACTGGACATATAGCGCGCTAAGGAAAAACCATGAGGCATCCGTCTTAATAAAATCACGCAGTGTGGCGAAGGCATTTCTTGAAAAGCTCAAGACGATCTCAAAATACCAACCAAAGGAATAGACAAAACAAAGAGATTTAACCACGGAGAACACGAAGGGCGCAGAGAAAAACAGGAGGGCTGAAATAATAGTTTTCTGTGATACGAATGTTTTTAAAAAGCATATTTATGATATCTATTAAGGAATATTCGATGGAAAAAAGGTAAGTGCCTTGATAAAGTTGATATTAATGAACCTCAGAAAGTCATAATCACCTTTTTGGGCACAAGCAAAGACGAATCATTATATCAGGAAATATACAAAATCGCTGAAACGGACGGTAGTTTCGATTTTTTAAATTCTTCGGAAAAAGATATTTATTCTGATGCCGACTTGAAAGTTACACGTAAGAAAAAGATTCATAGGCGGTGAAATCGGGGAGGTGAGCAACTCGATTCTTCTGGATTGGATAAAAGACTTCACGCATTAACGAAGGGTTATAAAAGAACGAAACAGACTCATCGAACCCAACGTTTTTATGTTTGGAATTATGGGACTTTTAAGGTGTAGATGACAATGCCTTTTGTTGTTCCAAAGCTTCTGAGGTACGCCTTACTCTTTGTTGAAAGCATTTGAGTAAAAAATGAGAATCATTCCTTGGTTGACATCTATTGCTATAGTATCGACTTTGGGAATAATGGGTTGTGCTGTAAAAGTAACACCTGTTCTTAATTTAAGTCTTAGTATGGATGCCTCTTTGAAAAGATGGGGAAGGTCGACTTTCATGATGTTAAACTTGCTCTTTATCTGGATCCGAAAATCAAAGAGCTTAGGGTGGACCAGGACATTAAAATGGGTAAGTTTTCCTTCGATGTAGGAAATGCATTTTCGGCAAAACTGATTAAGGCTTTGGCATATAATTTTAGAACGATATATTTTATTGAGAAACCAGATTATACAGGGACTGATTCAATAGATGCTCTTATGTATGTCAATTTGCAAGACGTAGATGTAAATTTGAGCACGAAATCAGGATTTTCAACTGTTTATGCTGAAGCTTATGTACGGCTTCCCATTCGTGCAGAAATTAAGGATGCTGATGATAAAAAGACAGTATAGGTGGGGACTACTCAGGCAAAAGAGACTGCAAGTCATCAAGAGATGGGACAAATGTACTATCAAGAAGCTGGAAGGGGATATGCAATGGCGATAGATAGCGCAATTGATAAGGCAATTGGAGACCTTATAAGTGATATGAGTAAATCACAAAATTTACGTTCATATATTGAAAAATAGGAACAGAAACATAAAGGAGTTACCCATGCATCTCACCAATAAATTAACATTTTATGTTTTATTGGCAATTTTTATTTTTTCAGGATGCGCTGCACCACTAAAGACGGATACTGTTACTTTTAATTCACCATCTTCTTACCAAAATAAACAAGAGATAGAAGGTTTGCTGATTGCAGTAGTTCCGATAGATTCATTAGAAAAATCAAAAGAGATTTTTGGTACAGATTTAAAAGCTGCCGATGTTTTACCAGTACACCTAATTGTTCAAAATAGTGGAAAGAAAGAGTTTGAGATTAACCATCGGCAAATTTTTGGCATAACGGCTGATGGGAAATACACCGTGGCTTATTCACTGAACAAAACCGCTGAACATGTTCGAAGGTCGTCAATCGGTTCAACAGCAGTTGCAGGGGCCGTTGCTGGTACTTTAGCTTGAGCAGCAATAGGAGCCGGTATTGGAGCTGGAGTTGGTTACGCAGGAGGTGATGTTTCTCAAGGCGCCGCAACCGGAGCAATCATTGGAGGAACTTCTGGTGCTGCTGTTAGTACAGCAGAGGGTTTATCTGATTCTTTTACCTTAAAATTCAAACAGGAACTGGCGAATTTGGCATTTGAGGATAGGGTTATTTTCCCCGGAGATATTCAACAAGGTTTCATTTACTTAAAATGGGCACCATACAATAAAATCAGAATAAAGGTTTTAAACATTACAGACAATACAATTCATGAGATAATATTTGATATTAAAGAAAAATACTGATTTAATTAACGAGTTTAACAGATATGTGCGTGAGCATCCGGAGTTTGCAGATAAAATTCCCAATAATGCTATCGTAATTATGCAATTAGAAGGCCACGAGGAGTTTAATAGTTGGAGTTATAAATTGGGAAAAGCGCATGCTGAGAAGGGACAACCTATCGTATGTATTAGAATAAAAAAAAGGGGCTTCTAAGTTTTATGTGGGTAAATTTTCATAATAGTTCTTTCTCAACACTACAAAAAATAAGGGGTTTCAGGTAAAATAGAACTCCAAAAAGTTGTCACGAGTAGGTATACTACTCTGACAAGAGAAAGGAGCAT
>JBKBTA010000171.1:0-6349 GCA_046291035.1 Candidatus Brocadia sp. | reverse complement strand
TGAAAGCCAATATTCCATGGATTATACTTGATGATGTTCTGGTTCGCATGAGGGCAGGAGGAAAGGGAAGTTCTATATTTACGTTTGATGACTGGAAAGTCCGAAGATCTTACAAACTTTCTTCGGTTTTCTATGAGATTATTGTCAGCACAAGCAGTTTTATAAGACAACTAACCAGAAAAATAATTAAGAACACCCTCGGAGATAAAACAGTATCCATTATTAGAAATTATCGATGGCGTAAGCGTACTTATCGATAAAAGAAAGATGTCTGGGTTAAATGAACATTTTAATTACCGGTGGCGCTGGTTTTGTTGGTTCTTATTTGTGCCGAATGTATAAAGAAAGGCACCCTTCTGCCAATATCGTTGCTTTTGATAATCTCCATAGGAGGGGGTCTGAATTCAATTTAAAAGACTTTAAAGATCGTGGAATTCGTTTTATTCATGGTGATGTTCGCTGTCCAGGGGATATAGAAGCCCTAAAAGAAAAGTTTGATGTTTTTATCGAAGCCTCTGCCGAGCCTTCTGTATTAGCCGGTATAAATAATCCTGATAATTATGCAATTCAAACGAATCTGAATGGGACAATTAATTGTTTAAACTTTGCACTCAAGCAAACGGGGATTTTTATCTTTCTCTCCACATCCAGGGTTTATTCTATAAACCCCCTCCTTAACATCCCTCTCAAAGAAGGAGATACACGTCTTTATATTGATTCTTCCAAAGAGTTTATCAGGGGATTATCACTCCAAGGAATTAATGAGGAATTCCCTACCAATACGGCTCGATCCCTTTATGGAGCAACAAAACTAGCCTCGGAACTTCTGATACAAGAATATGTAAGCGCCTATGGACTGAAAGCCGTAATCAATCGCTGTGGTGTCATTTGCGGGCCGGGTCAGTTTGGTAAAGTTGAACAAGGGGTCTTTACCCTATGGGTGGCCAACCATTACTTTAGAAAGCCCTTAAAATATACTGGGTTTGGTGGCAAAGGAAAGCAGGTTCGTGATCTGCTTCACCCAAAGGATCTTTTTGAGGTTTTAAATTCCCAGATTGAAAAGATCAATATGGCTTCTGGTGAAGTTTTCAATATTGGCGGTGGAATTGGCGTGTCGGTAAGCCTGCTTGAACTAACAGAACTTTGCAAAGAAATAACACAACATGAAGTGCCTATAGAGAGTATCCAGGAGACCTCCAGTGTAGACATCCCGCTTTACCTTACCGATTACGGAAAGGCCACTCAGGCTTTTCACTGGAAACCAAAATTTTCAGTGAAAGAGATAGTTGAAGATATTTACCACTGGATTAACAAAAATAAAGACATTGTTCAATCAATTTTTTAAAGGTAAAGTTATATGAGTATTGCGTTAATTACCGGTTCAGCAGGCTTAATTGGAAGTGAATCAGTTCGATACTTCCATGAGAAAGGCTTCGAGGTTTGGGGTATCGATAATAATATGAGAAGATATTTCTTTGGAGAGGACGGTTCGACTCAATGGAAAAAAGAAGAGCTATTAAAGCTTAAGAATTATAAGCATTTTGACATGGATATTCGTGACTTTGAATCAATAAATAAAGTTTTCAACCAAGCAAAGAATAACATATCTTTAGTAATTCATACGTCTGCGCAACCCAGTCATGATTGGGCTGCCAAAGAGCCACTAACCGACTTTAGTGTAAATGCAACAGGGACACTCAATTTACTAGAAGCTACCAGACTCCATGCTCACCATGCAGTATTTATCTTTACAAGTACGAATAAAGTGTATGGCGATTTGCCCAATAAATTACCCCTTGTTGAGTTAGAAACCAGGTGGGAAGTGGATCCCCTTCATCCTTATTCTCAATATGGAATAGACGAGAGCATGTCTATCGATCAATCCAAGCACAGCGTATTTGGCGCTTCTAAGGTTGCTGCGGATGTTATGGTACAAGAATACGGAAGGTATTTCGGTATAAGAACGGGTATTTTCAGGGGTGGATGTTTAACAGGTCCCGCCCATAGTGGAGCAGAACTCCATGGCTTTCTGGCTTATCTTGCTAAATGTGGTTTACAAGGTAGGAAATACACAGTTTATGGTTATAAAGGAAAGCAGGTTAGGGATAATATACATTCTCGTGATTTAGTGGAGGCCTTTTGGCATTTTTATCAAAATCCCCGTATGGGGGAGGTGTACAACATAGGGGGTGGCCGATACAGTAATTGCTCAGTTTTAGAGGCCATTCATATAATTCAGGATTTAACAGGGAAGGAATTTCAGTATAAGATTTCCGACACTGCCAGGATTGGCGACCATATCTGGTGGATTAGTGACGTTCGGAAGTTTCAAAGCCACTATCCCAAGTGGGGCTTTAAATATGGAATCCGTGAAATTATTAACGAGATAGTTGAAGCGTTAAAAGAGAAACAATGAATTATAAGAGACTTTACGAATATCGGTTTAAAGACATTGATCAGGAAAAGCGACAATGTGTATGGAATGAAATTGCCATGTATATCTGGAATCAATTAGGACAACCAGAAAGGGTATTAGATCCCGCTGCTGGTAGGGGTGAATTTATCTCAGCTATTCCAGCTAAGGAACGTTGGGCAGTTGATGAAGCTGCTTACGATTGGGAAAATCATTTGAATGGAGTGAAATTTATCAAATCAAACATTTTGAAAGTAGACCTTAAAGATGAGTACTTTGATGGTATTTTGGTTAGCAATTTTTTAGAACATCTTTTAAATCAGGAACAAGTGATAACATTTCTTGAAAAGATGTATTGCGCACTAAAGAGAGGAGGCAGAATTATTATCTTGGGGCCCAATTTTAAATATTGTGTTTCACAATATTTTGATTGTGCTGACCACGTTCTTGCATTGACGGACGTTTCTGTTGCAGAGTATCTTTATGTTGTCGGATTTTGTATCAAACGAGTTATTCCACGTTTCATACCATATTCTTTTCGTGGAATGTTACCTGCATCCCAGTTTTTAACTCGTTGGTATCTGCGATTTCCATTTCTATGGAATTTTTTAGGAAAACAATTTCTTTTGGTTGCAGAGAAATAAATATTACATGAAGCTTTCCTGTATCATTCCTGCTCATAATGAAGAAGATTGTATCCGTAAGACTGTGAGCCATCTCCATACCGTTTTGAAAAATGCTTGCATTGATTTTGAAATAAGGGTTATAAATGATAATTCGACAGACCGCACCGGAAAAATTTTAGAGGATATGGTAAAAAGCATTCCCGAACTCGTGGTTATAAATAATGACTATCCAAATGGTTTTGGCTTTGCTGTCCGGAAAGGTTTAGAAACCTTTGATGGAGATGCTGTTTGCATTTATATGTCAGATGCCTCGGATGATCCCAAGGATGTGGTCAATTTTTTTAAAACGCTGGAATTGGGTTATGACTGTGTGTTTGGATCAAGGTGGGGAGAGCGAGGACAAGTTTTTGATTATCCCTGGCTTAAGCGACTGATTAACCGTTTGGCCAATTATTTTATCGCCATTCTTTTCCAAATTAAATATTATGATGTGACGAATGCCTTTAAAATGTATCGTGCTCATGTTGTAGAAGGCTTAAAACCTTTTTTAAGTCACCATTTTAACTTAACAGTTGAACTTCCACTGAAAGCGATAGTGAGAGGTTATAATTATACCATTTTGCCTAATTCCTGGACAAATCGGAAAACGGGAGAATCTAAATTAAAAATCAAGGAGATGGGAAGCCGTTATTTATTTATTGTTCTCTATTGCCTCATTGAAAAGTGGCTTTCAAAAGGGGATTATAGAAAAAAAGATAATGAAGTTTTTGGAAAAATTCAAAAAAAGAATAAAAAAGAGGAGACGACTTGTTTTTAATGAATAAGGTACTTATGGAAAAAAGATTGAAACTAAATATATTGTTTCTTTTTGTTGTTTTTCTTTTTATTGCAGGTCATGGAATTTATCTTAATACCCCCTGGGTAAATTTAGAATATTCATTTGCAGAAGCAACTAGAACTATACTAAATCCAAATTATAACATAGGCCTAGAACATTACTGGGAAATTGAAGCAAATCCACTGGGTTATTCATTAGTTACTGCGATAATTGCTTCTTTTTTGGACATATCTTTCTGGTCTGTTCGTATCCCATCATTATTGGGTGGAATAGCAATTTTATTTGCAGGGTGGGCCTATTATCGTAAATGTAAGTTTAAACAAAATTCGTTGTTTATGCTTTGGGCTCTGTTTTTTTCGCTAAACCCGCTTGTGTGGATATACAGCGGAAGGGCAACGGCTGATATCCTTCCGGTTGGACTTGTGGTTTTGGCGTTTCTCTTTTGCTATTGTGCGCAGGATCGTTTGTGGATTCATTTTATAGGGGGGCTTTGCTTTTCTCTGGCAGCTCTTGTTAAGTTCCACTCGGTATTATTAGGGCTTGGCTTCGCTTATATCATATTTACAAACCAAAATGGACAGGTAATCTGGGGTTTGCGAAAGGGAATAAATCTTCTTTTTTACTCATTACTCCCCGCTTTTGTTTTAGGAATATACTTTTTTGTGATATACAAACAATTTGGGATAGTCTTTATTCCAGAAAAATGTAAAGAAGCGATGATTGAAGGGTATGATAAAAAATTTATTTCTATTTTTCTCATGTACAGTAGCTACTTAACTATGATGCTCATTTTACCTATTTTTCTCTGTATAATTCATTTGCGAAAGGCATGGTCTCAAAAAAACTTTTACATCTTTGTAACTATAACAATCGTCTTCGGAATCATCAGTGTCGAGACATTGTCTTCTTTTAATATGGGTGAAATGGGTTATAGCAATCTTTATGATGCATACCTAAATCAAAAAATTGTCTCTCTAATTCGTATTAGTAGTTTTATATTGGCTTTTTTCTTTTTTGCTGAAATTATTAATGCCGCTGTTCGTGAGAAAAATGAAATGGCGTCTTTTCTGTTATGTTCTTTGGTACCTTTTCTTATTATAATATCTTTTTTTAAACCCGCGCAGCGGTACCTTTTGTTTTGCTTTCCTTTTGTGACTTTTTATCTGGTTGTTATTTTGGGTTCCCGTATGCCTCGATTAACTCAATGGATTGGCTGGCCGTCTGCTTTTATTTTTAGTATTATAACATTAATTAGTGTTTTCTATCAGATTGGACAGGGAAGGGCTCAGAGGTATACTATCTGCGCAATCTGCGGACAAAATTCATTTTTACTATTGCCTTCATAATAAGCGTTTTGTTAACTTAAAATTATATGGTAATAAAAGGTGAAATTTAATTTTACTAATCCTTTATGGATTTTGCGTAAAGATAAATAAGGAGGTTTGCCATGGCATCGGTTATAGAAAAGAAAAAATATACCTATGAAGATTATTTAAAAACTTCAGATGATAAGAGATATGAACTTATTGATGGAGAATTACTCATGACACCGTCTCCTGCTCCAAGGCATCAGCGGATTTCAAGAAAAATTGAATTTGTGCTTGAGAAATTTGTAACAAAAAATGATTTAGGAGAGATTTTTGATGCGCCATGTGATGTATATCTTGATGAAGAAAATGTTGTTCAGCCCGATATACTATTTATTTTAAAGGATAGATTAAACATTATAGGTGAAAAGAATATACAAGGCGCTCCCGATCTTGTGGTAGAGATAGTTTCAGAAAATAGCGGCTACAGGGATCTGGTGGTCAAGAAAAAACTCTATGCAAGGTTCGGGGTAAAGGAATATTGGATCGTAATTCCGGAATCAAAAGAAATAGAAGTTTATATCCTGAAAGACAGCTCTTACCAACTTTATGTTGCATGCGGTAGCGAAGGCATTCTTGAATCTCACTTGCTAAAAGGTTTAAAAATTGTATTGGAGGAAATATTTTGATGAGCGGCGAATATCCGCAGGTTGCACAAAGTGAACAAGGGGGGTCATGGACACCCCATTGTTGGCCATTGTCTTGGAAATAAGTTGCCATTCTGTTCCACTATGCCATTCCCACGTAAGTGGGAATCCAGGAAAGTAGCGAAAGACTGGATTCCTGTCCCCCATTTTCATGAGGACAAGTTTTGCAGAGCTTGCCCCGTATTTGTTATGGGGAATGACAACTTACTTTTTTCGTTCACTGAAGATATTTACCACTTGATTAACAAAAACAAAGACATTGTTCAATCAATTTTTTAAAGGTAATGTTATATGAGTATTGCGATAATTACCGGTTCAGCGGGCTTAATTGGAAGTGAATCAGTTCGATACTTCCATGAGAAAGGTTTTGAGGTTTGGGGCATCGATAATAATATGAGAAGATATTTCTTTGGAGAGGACGGTTCGACTCAATGGAAAAAAGAAGAGCTGTTAAAGCT
>JBKBTA010000170.1:0-6386 GCA_046291035.1 Candidatus Brocadia sp. | reverse complement strand
ATTATCGATATAACGACCGAAATAAAAGACTGGGATATCCGTTCTGCAAAGTCAGTCTATGGAATTATCGATCGGCTGGTGGTTAAAGACGTAATTAAAGAACGCCTTGTGGATGCCCTGGAAACGGCATATCGTATGGGTGCCGGACATTTGAGTATTATCTACAATATCCAGGACTCTTCCTCTCATTCGATGAATGTACAAGGATATCCTATAACTATCCAGCATTCTCCATGGATTGAGCTGAAATACAGTAAGCAACTCTTTTGCAGTTACTGCGCTATTGAATATCCGGAACCTGTCCCCGTGTTATTTTCCTTTAATAATCCGATCGGCGCCTGTCCTAAGTGTCAGGGATTTGGGTATACCATCGAGATTGATGCAGATAGCGTCATACCAGACAAAGAAAAAACGTTGAACGAGGGAGCTATTGCACCGTGGAATACCCCTACCTATAGCACGATGTTTGATTCGCTGAAAAAGGCATCTCCCAAATATAATATCTCTTTAGATGTCCCCTTTCGTAAATTGACGAAAGAGCAGGTAAAACTGATCTGGGAAGGTACAGAAGATTTTTGCGGTATCCGCGATTTCTTTGCGTGGCTGGAACAGAGGAAATACAAGATGCACGTCCGTGTATTTTTAAGCAAATACCGAGGATATACTTTATGTTCCGCTTGTAATGGGAAGCGTTTAAAAAGTCAGGCGCTGAACGTTTTGATAAACCATAAAAATATAGCTGATGTCTGCTCTATGACAATCGATGATGCATACCGGTTCTTCGATGGGCTCCAGCTTACTGAGTATGAAAAAAATATTGCCCATTTGCTCTTACAGGAAATTAAAAAACGTTTAGACTATATGATTAAGGTAGGCCTGGGATACCTTACCCTGGACCGTATGACCCGCACACTTTCCGGTGGAGAGGCCCAGAGGGTCAATCTGACGACGTCTCTTGGTTCTTCACTGGTAAATACCCTTTATATCCTGGATGAACCCAGCATCGGACTCCATCCGAGGGATACGGACAGGTTAATACAGATACTCGAGCGATTACGTGATATTGGAAATACCGTTGTTGTGGTAGAGCATGACCAGGAGGTCATCAAGGCCGCCGATGAGATCATTGATCTTGGGCCAGGCGCAGGTGAAAATGGAGGCACTCTTGTTTATCAAGGTTCGTTTCAGGATTTACCCGCCCGTAATGGTTCACTTACAGGACAGTATTTAAAGGGTGATCGGGCAATTAAAATACCCTCTCAACGGAGAGAACCTACCAGCAAGGTTATTGTATTGAAGGGCGCCTCACAAAATAATCTGAAAGGCATTGATGTTACCTTTCCCCTGAATATGCTCGTATGTATAACTGGGGTATCGGGATCAGGTAAAAGTACGCTTGTACAGGATACCCTTTACGGAGCGATCAAAAAAAAGCGGGAGGGATATACAGGATTCGTTGGAAAGTATGAAAGTATCGATGGTATACAGTTTATTAGTGATGTTATTCTTGTGGACCAATCGCCCATAGGGCGCACCCCTCGTTCCAATCCTGTTACGTACGTAAAAATATTCGATGAGATCCGAAGGCTCTTTTCTTTAACACGCGATGCAAAAATGCGGAATTTAAGTATCGGGTCTTTTTCATTCAATGTGGTTGGCGGGAGATGTGAACAGTGTGAAGGTGCCGGTTCCATCAGGGTTGACATGCAATTCCTCGCGGATGTTTACGTCACGTGTGACAAATGTAATGGAAAGCGATTTAACAAAAAGGTACTTGATGTAAAATATAAGAACAAGAACATCCATGAGGTACTTGAGATGACCGTAGATGAAGCTGTTACCTTCTTCCATGATTCCCCTCGTATTACAAAGGGGCTAAAGTTTTTACAGGACACGGGATTGGGCTATTTGAGGCTGGGTCAACCAGCTACCACCCTGTCCGGAGGCGAAGCACAACGACTTAAGATCGCCACCTATATGGCCCAGGAAAATCCTGACGCGATGCTCTTTATCTTTGATGAGCCCACCATCGGCTTACACATGGACGATGTTCAGAAATTGCTTACCTGTTTTCAGCAATTGATTCAGGCCGGACATTCTCTGATCGTGGTGGAACATAATCTTGACGTAATTAAGTCTGCCGATTATATTATCGACCTTGGTCCCGAAGGTGGCAGCGAAGGAGGATATATCGTTGGGTGCGGGACACCGGAACAAATATCACAAATAGGAACAAGTTACACAGGGAAATATCTGAGACCTTATTTTTCCTGAGTACAAAGTATTTAAATTTAAGCCTTCGGCTACTTTTAACGATGTAGTGGGCAAGCCGCGACTTGCTACTACATCGCAGGTTTGAAATTCCTGTTATACTTTTATGAAAGGTCACAATGAAACTTAGCAAGAAGAATATCCTGTTTATTGTAAGTATTATAGCCAGTATCGTTTGTACCTGGTTGTTTATAAGAAATATCGATTGGTTGCTGCTGAAAAACGCCTTACGGGATGCAAACTATTGGTTTATCATCCCAACGATCATGTTAACTGTGGCCGTTTACATCGTGAGGGCAATCCGGTGGCGTGGATTACTCTCACATATTAAATCAATTTCTGTCATAAATCTGTTGTCTGTCACCTGTATTGGCTTCATGGCAAACAATATCCTTCCTGCCCGTGTGGGAGAGGTCCTGAGACCGTTTATTTTGACGAAAAAGGAGGATATACGATTTTCAACCTCTTTCGCCACGGTTATCGTGGAGCGGATCTTTGACATGTTGGGACTCATTATATTCACGGTAGCCGTTATTGCCTTGTTACCTCATCCTTCTGATACTCAGCATAGCACCCTTGCGCAAGTTTCTGCAAGTCAGGTGAGTACAGTCAAGGAATCGATTATCCCTTCACTGAAAAAATGGACCGAGGTGTTTGCAGCGGTCGGGGTCTTTACCGTTGCCTGCCTTTTTTTAGTCGTTATGAAACCTGATTTCTTTAAAAAAATCCTTTCAAACCTATGCTCTTTTCTACCCCATAAACTAAGAGATAAGGTTTTGGGATTGTATGAATCCTTTGTTTATGGACTAAAAATTTTGGAAAATAAAAGACAAACCGTTTGGATATTGATACTTTCACTCTTTATCTGGTTCCTCGGAGGGGCAGAGATATATCTTCTCGGATTTTCCTTCCACATGCATCTCCCTTTTGTGGGAGCGTGCCTTGTCGCTGTTTGTCTCGCGCTGGCGGTTGCCCTGCCTCAGGCACCCGGATACATCGGCGTCTTCCATATCGCGGTGCTAAAGTCGTTACATATTTTTGGAATTGAAACCACAGCAGCTCAAAGTTACGCCATTGTCTTATGGGCCATCAGCATTCTTCCTTCTACAATTATGGGCTTTCTTTTCCTCTGGAGAGAAGGCATCGCATTCCGTGAGGTGGTCAAGCTGGAAGAAGAAATCGCCGAAGGAAGGCTGGAAGAGCTAGAAGGCTTAACAAGAGACATAAAATAAACTGGCGAGGCAAACCTCAGACCTATAAAACATTTGGAATCACAGATTGCGCGGATTACACAGAGAATTGAGATTTTTATCTGTGAAATCTGAGGTTCAACAATTCTTTTTGTAACTTGATTGTATACAAGGAATTTTCATTTTATTAAAGCGGTTTGTAGAGCGAAGGGACTCTTCGCTCTACATTGACGAAGTTGCTAAAGGCCTAATTTAACTCACTTGTGAAGATAAACCGCCAAAAATATTTGATGTCACAGGAAGACCTTTTAAAATTAAAGATAGATAAGTCGGCAAGGGGTATTCGTCAGGTACGGCACAGAAAATCGTACTACCGTATCGCGGTTATAGTACTCATTGTCGCAGTATTGGGATTCCTTTACTCGCTTGGGATCCTGACACCGGCTATCCCTGTTGAGTTTGTCAGCGTTACCAGGATGTACCCGTCTCAGACTCTTACCCTGTTGAATGCCAGTGGTTATGTGGTAGCTCAGCGCAAGGCTGCCGTAGCGTCCAAAATCACCAGCCGGCTTGTATCATTGAACGTTGAGGAGGGAAGCAGGGTAAAAAAAGGGGAGATCATCGCGAGTCTTGAAAATGACGATGCAATTGCCTTACGGAACCAGGCTGAAGCCAACCTGAATGTCGCACGCTTCGACCTCCGGCAGGCGAAGGCAGAACTTCGTGATGCTACGGTTTCCTTTCGTCGTGAAAAAAAATTACTTGCAACGGGGATTGCAACACAGTCCGAATATGATGCTGCCCTGGCCCGTTACCAGAAGGCCGTCGCCGCTGTTGCCGGTGCAAAAGCGGCGGTTAAAGCCAGTGCCGCTGCGCTTCAGGTAGCCGAGGTATCGTTGGAATATACCCTGATCCGTGCTCCCTTCGACGCGGTGGTTTTAACTAAAAATGCCGACATCGGCGATATTGTTACTCCCATTGGAGCGGCTGCTGATTCCAAGTCTGCCGTTGTCACTATTGCCGATATGGATTCACTTCAGGTAGAGGCCGATGTCTCTGAATCAAATCTGGAATTAGTGAAGGTGGGGCAGCCATGTGAAATACAGCTCGATGCCCTGCCTGAGTCCCGTTTCCGTGGAGAAGTCCATATGATTGTACCAACTGCCGATCGGAGTAAGGCGACGGTCATGGTTAAGGTCAGATTTGTCGATAAAGATAGCCGTATATTGCCGGAAATGAGCGCCAAGGTCGCCTTTCTCTCAAGGCCAATAAAAAGTGAAGAGCAGAAACCGCTGACTACCATTAACCATGCAGCTATCGCAACCAGAAACGGCAGGAATTTTGTCTTTCTCATACAAGGCGACCACGTGGTCCAAACACCTGTTACTTTAGGACGAGAGATCGACGATATGGTAGAAATCCTTGACGGGATAAAACAAGACGATAAAGTGGTAATTAAACCATTGAACAAATTGAAAGACGGAGCAAAGATAAAGGTGATAGAAAGGTGACGGAACAGAAGGCGCTGATTGTTGAAATAAAGAATCTAAACAAATCTTACCGGAGAGGCAACCAAACCATCCCGGTATTGGAAAACATTACTTTTGACATTGAGGAAGGAGAATTTCTGGCGTTGATGGGTCCCTCCGGTTCGGGAAAAAGTACCTTGTTAAACCTGATTGCCGGTATCGATAAGTCGGATAGCGGTATCATCAAAGTTCATGGTGTCGATATTACGATACTATCTGAAACGGAGCTTGCCCGGTGGCGTTCTGCCAACGTTGGCTTTATCTTCCAGTTTTATAACCTGATTCCGGTACTTACCGCCTTTGAGAATGTTGAATTGCCCCTGTTTCTCACGTGTCTCTCCAGAAGAGAACGCAGAGAGCATGTTGAAACGGCACTTCGGGTGGTCAATCTTTCCGATCACATTGACCATTATCCCGGCCAGCTTTCCGGCGGACAACAGCAGCGAGTGGCTATTGCGCGGGCACTTGTTACAGACCCTACCATAATTGTGGCAGATGAGCCGACCGGTGACCTGGACCGGGTCTCAGCAAAAGAGATACTGGAATTGATGGGCCGTCTCAATGCAGAATTTGGCAAGACCATTATTATGGTTACCCACGATCCGCATGCAGCAGAAAAGGCCCGTACGATAAGGCATCTGGAAAAGGGTCTTTTGAATGTACATAATCAAGCTCATTTATAAAAATGCCTTCCGACACAAACTGCGTACCTCGCTAACCATTCTTGGCATTACCATCGTCATCCTTGCTTTTAGTCTCCTGCGGACTGTGGTAAGCGCCTGGTATGCAGGGGTAGAGGCATCTTCAGCAACCCGCCTTGTGACCAGGAATTCCATCTCCCTTGTCTTCCCGCTCCCTATTTCTTACAAGGATAAAATACGGCAAATACACGGGGTGAAGTTTGTGTCCTATGCGTATTGGTTCGGCGGAATCTATATTGACGAAAAAAACTTTTTCGCCAACTTTGCCGTGGAACCGAAAAGTTTCCTGGAATTATATCCTGAATACATACTTCCTCCTGACCAGAAGGGCGTTTTTCTCCGCGATCGGAAGGCGGTTATTGCAGGACAAAAACTTGCAGCAAAATATCATTGGAAGTGCGGCGATACTATTACCCTTAAGGGGACGATTTTCCCGGGTAACTGGGAGTTTGTGCTGCGCGGAATCTATCAGGGCAGAGATAAAAGCACCGATGAGACCCAGTTCTTTTTCCACTGGGATTATCTCAATGAATCGCTGAAAAAAACCGCACCCCTGCGTGCGGATCAGGCCGGTTTCTATCTCATCGGGGTAAATAACCCGGATCTGGCTGAGGAAGTGGCTGTGGCCATTGATAAAACCTTTAAAAATTCACTTGCGGAAACTTTGACCGAGACGGAAAAGGCATTCCAGCTGA
>JBKBTA010000169.1:0-6471 GCA_046291035.1 Candidatus Brocadia sp. | reverse complement strand
TTAAAATTAATGTTAAGAAGCACCGAGTAACTCTTTTTGGTTTGCTGTTAAGTTGCGCTAGGTAATTCCTTACAAATTATTATGTATTACCTAGAGAGTCAATAAAAAACCTTGACTTGTCTCAGTTCCAATTCTATAATAAAATTCGACATTGTCATGAAGTCCCAAAGGCACTTAGTTTTTTCTTTGTGGCTTTGTGTCTTCGTGGCCTAAAATCGTATAAGGACTTATTAAACGCTAAGGAAGTCCAAAGTTATGTTGGTAGGAGCCAACTCCCGTTGGCGACCGGGCGCATGGACGCCGTTGTGTATTGCCAATCGCCATCAGGAGACGGCTCCTACCTTTGCATTCCGAGAAAGTCGCCGAAGGTTTTATTTAAAAAAGATGGGCAGATAGCTCAGTTGGTAGAGCACAGGACTGAAAATCCTGGTGTCGCCGGTTCGATCCCGGCTCTGCCCACCATGTAATCTTGTAGTTAAGTGTCTGGATTGAAAAATGTTCTAAGTTTTGTCGCCTCAAACATTGAATAATTATCCCATACATTACAATTTCCCGCCTTGCATTCATTTCATTTTCCGACATACTAAATAACTTGCGTGATGCCCAGTTTTTAAAAATCAGTTTATTACTCATGACATAGTCACAGAACATCTTATTTTTTCCTGGTATTAATAACGATTATGATAAATTTAAAACGCTTAGATACGAAATCTTTAGAAGAACGTGCGAAGGTTATTCGGAGGCATATTATACGGATGCTTGCCAAAGCAGGCTCCGGGCACCCTGGCAGTTCACTCTCAACCGTAGATTTATTGGTTGCACTCTTTTATAATAAATTAAGGCACAACTCACAACTCCCGAAATGGCCAGATAGGGATAGATTTATCATATCGAAAGGCCATGCCTGTCCCGCACTTTATGCCATACTTGCGGAAATGGGTTATTTTGATACAGCCAGGCTTGATACCCTGAGACAGTTTGGGAGTATCCTTCAGGGACACCCCTGTATGAAAATGACGCCGGGGATTGAAATATCCGGGGGGTCTTTAGGACAAGGGCTCTCGGTTGGTTTGGGGATCGCCTTGGCTGCAAAGTTAGATAAAAAGGATTATAGAACTTATGTCATGTTGGGCGACGGAGAAATTGAGGAGGGGCAGGTGTGGGAAGCAGCGATGGCTGCAAGCCATTACAAAGCGGATAACCTTTGCGCCATTCTCGATCAAAATGGACTGCAGATTGATGGGTTTATCCATGAAATTATGTCATCACACCCGATCCCCGATAAATGGCGTGGTTTTGGCTGGCACGTGATTGAGATCGATGGGCACAATTACGAGTCTATCCTGGCCGCCTATGATGAAGCAGAAAAGATAAAGGGACGGCCAACAGTTATTGTGGCAAAAACGGTGAAGGGAAAGGGCGTATCTTTCATGGAAAATCAGGTTGACTGGCATGGAAAGGCGCCTTCAAGAGAAGAAGCAGAACGTGCACTGGCTGAATTAAAGTAAATGGTGGAAAAATACAATGACTGAAATGGTAGCCACGCGTCAGGCATATGGTGACGCACTGTTAGAGCTTGGAGAAAAAAATAAAGACATCGTGGTTCTGGATGCTGACCTCTCGAAGTCCACAACGACAGCCAAATTTGGCAAAAAATATCCCGAGAGGTTTTTTAATATGGGAATTGCCGAGGCCAATATGATGAATACGGCTGCCGGGTTGGCAACGTGCGGGAAGATACCTTTCGTGAGCAGTTTTAGCATCTTTGCAACAGGTCGGGCATGGGAACAGATCAGGAATACGATCTGTTATAGTGGATTAAATGTGAAAATTGTCGCCACCCATAGCGGAGTATCCGTCGGACCTGATGGGGCATCACACCAATGTATAGAAGATCTCTCCCTGATGCGAACAATTCCCACGATGACAGTTATTGAGCCGTGTGATGCCGTTGAAACACGAAAGGCCATTCTGGCGGCTGTAAACTATAAAGGTCCACTCTATATCCGATTGGGCAGGGCTGCCGTGCCCATTATTACCAAGAAAGAAGACCCTTACACCATTGGAAAAGCAAATATCCTTAGAACAGGGAATGAAGTGGCAATTATCGCCTGTGGGGCATTGGTGGTCAATTCTCTTATGGCAGCCGATATGCTATCGAAGGAGGGAATCACGGCAACGGTGGTCAATATGCACACGGTAAAACCAATAGATCAGGAAATACTGGTAAAGGTTGCGAAACAATCGAAGGCCGTGGTAACTGCAGAACAGCATGTACTGGACGGTGGTTTGGGCAGTGCGGTTGCGTCGATACTAGCACGCACCTACCCCGTACCCATTGAGATGATCGGCATTGACAACCGTTTTGGCCAATCGGGCGAGCCTGATATCCTCTTTAAGGAATACCACCTCTTGCCGGAAGATATTGTTTTGGCAGCAAAGCGAGCCATAGAGCGAAAGGAAAAATGAAAAAAAGACTGCTCAAATTCTTATTAATTATAATCCTCATATCGCTAAGAGCCGTTTCATTCGGGCAGGACAAACCTCCTGAAAAACCCCAGGTCGAGGCAAAAGAAACTGTCAGGCAGGCCAAAGAGGACATTTATGAGGAATTTGAAGAGTTTATTAAAGTCGTAAAAGAATTAGAAGACAAATATGTCGATGAAATAAAGCTTAACACAATCCTCACAAATGCATACCGTGGCATGCTTTCCGGACTTGATCCCTATAGTCAATATTTTGGACCCGAAGAGTTAGAAGACCTCAAAATTGAAACGGAAGGGGAATTCGAAGGGCTGGGAATCGAGGTAATTATAAAAGAAGGATTATTGATAGTGATTACTCCATTGCTCGATTCCCCCGCATTTAAAGCCGGAATTTTGGTAGGCGACCGAATCATTAAAATCGATGGCGAATCTACAGAAAATATGAGCATCCGTGAGGTGGTAAAAAGGCTTCGGGGAAAGTTAGGGACAAAGATTACCCTGACGGTTGTTCACGAAGGTGATACGGCCCCAGTTGACATTACCATTGAGCGTGCAAAAATCCATGTAAACAGCATCCGGGGCGCTAGAATAGTGGATGAGGAGTATAAGATTGGTTACCTTGCCGTATCAAATTTCCAGGAAAATACCACAAAGGATCTGGATACAGCTATCCAGGATTTGTTGAAAAAGGGTATGAAAAGTTTGATACTGGATTTGAGATTTAATCCTGGTGGGTTATTAAACGCTGCTGTAGATATGGCTGATAAATTCCTTGAAAGGGGTATAATTGTTTCTACCCGTGGGAAAGATAAGAGCCAGAATTATACATATCAGGCTCGTAAGAAGGGTACATATCCCAATTTCCCAATGGTCGTATTGGTAAATAATGGAAGTGCAAGCGCCTCGGAAATTGTTGCGGGTGCACTTAAGGACCACAAACGGGGTTTACTGCTGGGTGTTAAGACATTTGGCAAGGGATCAGTCCAAAGCCTGATTCCTGTAGGAGACGGAAAGGCCGCCTTAAAATTGACGACGGCGCGCTATTATACTCCCTCAGGAGTTTGTATCCACGAAAAAGGAATTGAACCTGATATAAATGTCCCGCTCAATCTTGCTGAAATAAAGGCGCTGCACGAACATTTAGCCACGTTAAATATTGAGAGCAAGATGAATGAAGTTAAGCAGAAGGATACAACCCGCAAAGGAACGTTTGAGGAAAAAGGAAAGTCAAAATTTTACAAAGATATCCAGCTCGAAAGGGCTATTGATATCCTGAAAGGCATAGAGGTCTATGCGAAGGGTGCACACGCTCATTAAAAAATTGAAAATGGAGTTCACATTTTATATTGTTTTAACGAAGGCAGGAAAATTTCCTGCCTTTTTTATACCATGCTAGTTCTGGGCATTGAAACATCCTGTGATGAGACGTCTGCTTCAGTTGTGAAAGATGGCAGAGAGATATTATCAAATGTTATTTTGTCACAGGATGCATTGCATCGTAATTTTGGAGGCGTAGTTCCTGAAATTGCCAGCCGCGCCCATTTAGAGTCCATCATTGGGGTCATTAACAACGCCATTATCGATGCCAAAATACAACTTACTGAAATTGATGCAATTGCAGTCGTGAACACGCCCGGGCTAATTGGCGCCCTGCTTATTGGCGTGACAACCGCCAAGACATTGTGTATGGTGTTAAACAAACCTCTAATAGCCATAGACCACCTCCATGCACATATCTATGCAAATAACCTTGAATATGCCGATATACAGTACCCTGCTATCAGCCTTGTCGTCTCGGGAGGCCATACTATACTTTTTCTGACAGAAAGCGAGACAAAACATGTACCATTGGGCTGGACTATTGACGACGCGGCTGGAGAGGCTTTTGACAAAGTATCAAAGATATTGGGTCTGGGTTATCCCGGTGGCCCTATCATCGACAAACTGGCGAGGCGTGGGAATCAACATGCAGTGGCATTTCCAAGAGTGTATCTTGAGAAGGGTTCACTTGATTTCAGTTTTAGCGGAATTAAGACGGCGGTATTATATCACTGCCGGAGACAAAATTTAAAAAATACTGATACAAAAGCACCATCTGAACAAAAAATAGCAGATATTGCTGCAAGCTTTCAGGAAGCAGTGGTTGATATTTTGGTGGATAAAGCCGTACTGGCAGCAAAGATGTACGATGTCAAGGGGATACTGACAGGCGGTGGTGTTGCGGCAAATTCCAGGCTCCGGCAGAGACTAAAAGACAAATCGAAAGAACTGTCTATCCCGGTATATTGTCCTTCAGTCCGGCTCTGTACGGATAATGCTGCTATAGTGGCAGGGCTGGCCTATAAGAAGTATTTGGAAGGAGATATTGCGGGGCTTGATATCGAAGCTATTCCATAACTTCTTTATTTTACATCCATCACGCTTCTTTTTTAAGAAAAGGGGGATTGTAATGAATTGGGGTGGAAAAAGGAAAAATTAAAATAAATTCCAGTATAAAGGTTAAAAGCCCTATAAAGATAACTTTTAAAACAAATGGAACCGCTGATTTTAAAGGTGAACTGATACGACCGTAATTAATTTAGACTTTAGCTTGGATAACGCGTAGGACGCGCCCTACTCTGACTCAAAGGTCTAAACGCCCTTCGGTAGGAGCCGTCTCCCGACGGCGACCGACAATTCATAGCGCGGCTACGCCTCAACCAAAAAGACGCAGATTAAGTAGAATGCGTCCTACGCACCAAAACAATCCAAGCCCATTTGTCCGTTTAAGTAGGCAGTAAGCAGTAGGTAATTCAGTTTGTAATGGAAATGTATCACTTTTTGCTTACTGCCAACTGCGTACTGCCTGCTGTATCTTTTTGGTCGCAACTACCAAAAATAATTACTTGGTGTTGAATAACAATACTATCGTTTGTTTATTTGAGAAATTCAAATGATAGTAGGCAGTAGTACACCTCACGGTTTTACAAGGGATGAGATTGTAAACCATCTTGAATCAAAAAGGCATACAGACCAGGAAGCTTTTTACCGGGAACCTTATCAAGCATCCATGCTTTGATGAGATGAGGACAGGGAATAAAGGTTACAAGATTGTCAGTAATTTAAAAAATACCGATGCGATAATGAATAAAACATGCTGGATTGGGGTATATCCTGGTATGACGAATGAAATGATTGAATTTAAGGACGATTTTGTACCGGATAATTTCAGGGAGGATATGGAGATTTACCTGAAGGTGTCCACTGTTCTAAGGGATTTAAAAAGGAAATTTCCAATAGACCTGATTGTTTATACAAGGCCTATGTATGAAAGGTTTATTGAGCTTAAAAGCAGTTTTTCAAAAGAAATTTTATCAAAAGGTATAAATTTGTTATGAGATTCTTGACACAGGAATAGCTTAAGGCTGCAAACGATGACCTTATAGTTCTTGATGAAATAGTCAATAATCCTAGGATAACCAATTTAACAGCCTCATTGCCAGCAGTGCATAGAAAAATGTTTCAAAGCGGTTTTAGAAGAACACGAATTAATGGTTTCGAAGATTCATTAGCCTTATAACTCTTTACAAAGATGCAAAGAGGATATATGACTTTGGTTTTGATGAAGACGTCCTGGATAAACGTGACAAACTCTATATAGATGCACGCTATCCTTCAGAATTGGGGCTTCTTCCTCATGGAAAACCAACGATGGGAGATGCAAAAGAGTTTTATGGTTTTGCAACAGATATCTACGATAAAATCAAAAATTTTCTAGAAAAGGAATGATAGGGTTTGTGATAGGCAAGATCAGAGAATTTTGTAATAGATGATATAGATGATAGTATAATGGGGATTTTTTTAGAAGAGATAGATTTTTCGCAATCCCTTACAGAGGCAATTGCGAAATGTAGTGATGTGAATGTAGATTCAGTTATATTTTTGACTCCTATGAAAATAGAGGATT
Organism: Candidatus Brocadia sp.; assembly: GCA_046291035.1. Taxonomy (GTDB): domain Bacteria; phylum Planctomycetota; class Brocadiia; order Brocadiales; family Brocadiaceae; genus Brocadia. The sequence continues at coordinate 39 of JBKBTA010000169.1, read as the reverse complement.
TGATATTTATAGCCAAATTGGGAGAAAAAATACCACCAA
>JBKBTA010000168.1:0-6530 GCA_046291035.1 Candidatus Brocadia sp. | reverse complement strand
ACCACGTCAACTTCCTTCTTTTCCTTGCCTTCTTACTCCCTCTTTTTGGTATCGCTGGACTTTGACGTTACCCTGGGGGAATAGGGCGGTATTGACAATCCATTGCAGATTTGTTATTTTTATGGTTTGATTTATCTACCAGGATAAGAAAACAGATAGGATATGAATTCATTTCATTCAGGAGTGATGTATGACCGAAAAAATGAACCGTGAAGAGAGTTTTGAATTTCAAGCGGAGATAAAGAAGTTATTAAACATCCTTTCGCACTCCCTTTATACACACAAAGAGGTCTTTTTACGGGAACTCATCTCCAATGCATCCGATGCACTGACCAAGATACGATATTATTCCCTCACGAATCCGGATTACGAAGGAAAAGACCTGCCCCTCGAAATCACCATAGATGCAGATGAGAAGAGTAAGATTCTGACGATCAGTGATACCGGCATTGGGATGACGAAGGATGAAATTATTCAGAATATCGGGACTATTGCAAAATCAGGCTCTCTGGAATTTATAGCAAACCTGTCGGAGCAGGCCAGGAAGGATTCCAGTATCATAGGCCAATTCGGTGTGGGTTTCTATTCCGTATTCATGGTCGCTGATGAGGTCAGGATTAAAACGAAATCTTACAAAAAGGACGAGCCGGCATTTGAATGGCATTCTGATGGTACAGGAAAATATTTTTTAAATCCCGTCGAAAAGGAAAGGCGGGGGACAGATATTATCGTCCATCTCAAAGACGAGGAAAAGGAGTATACTGAAAAGTCCAGAATCCAATCGATCATTAAGAAGTATTCGAACTTTGTGAGCTTTCCTATTATGGTCTGTGGTGAAAGGGCTAATCAGATTACGGCCATCTGGAAGGAACCCAAAAAGGATATTACTGAGGAACAATATAACGAGTTTTACAAATTCATCTCCAACACGGAAGACACGCCTCTTTTCCGACTGCATACCTCTGCAGAGGCCCCGATCCAGTTTTCCAGCATATTGTATTGCCCATCGACAAACTACGAAATCTACGGCTTTAAGAAGCTGGAACATGGACTTCAACTCTACTCCAATAAAATTCTCATCCAGTCCGATTGCAAGGCGCTCCTACCTGAATATCTGAGGTTTATTCGCGGGGTAGTAGACTCTGCGGATATTCCCTTAAACATTTCCAGGGAGACCTTTCAGGATAACCGGATTATTCACAAGATGAAGAATATCCTCCTCAAGCAGATAATAACACTCTTACAAGACCTGGCCAAAAATGAAAAGGAAAAATACGAAACCTTCTGGAGGCAATTTGGAAGGATTCTCAAAGAGGGGGTGCACTTTGATTTTGACAACCGGGATTCGCTGGCGCAATTAATGCGGTTTAATTCTTCAGCGTGCAAGGATGCCAATGGTCTGATTTCCCTCAAAGAATATGTCGACCGAATGAAACCCGAACAAAAGGAGATTTATTACATAACGGCGGTAAACCGTGAAACGATAGAAAAGAGCCCTTATCTGGAGATATTCCGCAAAAAGGATGTGGAGGTACTTTACCTGACAGATCCCAATGATGAATTCCTCCTATCCGGCCTGCATGAATTTGAGAAAAAACCTATTCGTTCGGCCGATCAGGCAAATCTGGACTTACTCAAGGATAGCGACAGAAAGATCGTCGATACCTCCGAAGAACCTCAAAATTATGAAGAAATGTTTAAACATCTTCTGAAAACAATCAGGGTAACGTTATCAGACAGGATTCTCGATGTTAAGGAATCGAACAGGCTGGTTGACAGCCCCTGCTGTTTGGTGAACCCTGATGGGGTACCCAGTGTACACGTGCAGAAATTGATACAAATGGTAGATGGCAACTATAAGATATCCAAAAAGATCATGGAGATTAACAGGAAAAACCGGATGATCCAGAACCTTGCCAGGATGAATGAGAATCCCTCTTATCAGCCATTAATTGAAAAGATGGTTCAGCAGTTATTTGAGAATGCGTTAATGCAGGATGGGATCGTCTTTGATCCCACGTCGATGGTGCCACGGCTGAATGAACTTATGGAAGAATTGACGAAGGCCATACTTGGAGAAGGAAAGAGGATTATTATTTAAGTTTCGATGGGCAAATAACAAATGAACACTGTGGTACGAGTTGTGCCGTGTTTCCTTGGAAAAGGAGTCCTCCGCTGGCAATAAGTTCATGCTAAGGAATTTCACTATAATAAAATAATCTCTCGCGGAGCAGGGGAAAAACAAAGAGCCATGAGTTAGACAACTCATGGCTCTTTGTTTCTGTAGATATATGACCCCATGGGGATTTGAACCCCAGTTCACAGATCGAAAATCTGTTGTCCTAGACCAGGCTAGACGATGGGGCCATGTAACCCTGTACCACGGATATTTGCGGATTTACATCTAGCAAAATACGTCTTCTATTCTGACTTCTATATTTTCAGTTCTTCAAATATTTATTCTTTTGAGTCATATCCCTATCTTTCAATGGTAATCTGCTAAAAGATGATGAGGGCAGATGGATTCGAACCATCGACGCCCGCCTTAAAAGGGCGGTGCTCTACCTGCTGAGCTATGCCCCCTATTATATCCATTCCGAATCCTAATTGCACGTAAAATTTCTATTTATCTCGGATTTCGTTATTCGAATTTTGGAATTATACCTTAAGTATTTCCTCTATCTTTTTCTTGACTAAATCGTTGAGTTTACCCTCAAATTCGTGGATAATCTTTTGTATATCATCCTTAGTTCGCTTGGCATCATCTTCAGTCAGGATATCTTCTTTTTCTTCTTTGTCTACTTGTTTATTCGCATCATGCCTTATACTGCGCAAGGACACCTTTGCTGTCTCTCCAATTTCTTTTGCGTGTGCGGAAAGTTTCTTTCTTCGTTCCTCGTTGAGCGGTGGAATTGTGATGCGCAGTGTCTTTCCTTCCACCGAAGGCGTTAAACCGATATCGGACTGCAATATGGCCTTCTCAATATTGGAAATGATAGAAGCATCGTAGGGTTTAATCACGATGGATTGAGCGTCAGGAGTTGAAAGAACGGCAATCTGTTTCAAAGGTGATAAATCTCCATAGCATTCCACCCTTATATTTTCTACCAATCCCGTGCTTGCCCTGCCCGTCCTCAGCCCTTTCAATTCCTCTTGCAGGTGCGCAACGACCTTTTCCATCTTCGTTCTTGTCTCTTTGCATATCGATTCTTTTGACATAGTTCGTTATTCCCCGATATATGTTCCAACAGGTTTTCCGAAAATTGCATTCACGATGTTTTCGCGCCTGTTTATGTTAAAAACAATGATCGGTAGCTTATTCTCCATACTCAGGGAAATCGCCGTCAGATCCATCACCCCCAAACGCTTGCTCAAGACGTCCATATACGTTAGTTTCTTATATAATTTTGCAGATGCATTTTTCATGGGATCATCCGTATAGACACCATCGACCTGCGTTGCCTTTAGCATAACATCTGCGCTAATTTCAATCGCACGCAGTGCAGCAGCTGTATCAGTCGTAAAATAAGGATTTCCCGTTCCCCCGGCAAAGATAACAACATTTTTTTCCTTTAAATATCGTAAACAATCCCGCAACACAAATGGTTCTGTTATATCTTTAATTTCAATAGCACTGACAACACGGGTATTGACAGACAATCCTTCTAAAATGTCTTGCAAGAGTAACGCATTGATTGCTGTAGCAATCATACCCACCTGGTCGGTCTGTACCCGTGACTTACCGGTACTGCCAAATTTTGCCCCACGAATGATATTGCCACCACCAACAACAATCCCCAGTTCCACTCCAGTCCTGGTAACCTTTTGAATCTCCTCAGCCAGCGTAATAAACCGTTCCGACGCAAGGCCACGCCCGCTTTCATCACCAAAACCCTCACCGCTTACTTTTAACAATACCCGCTTATACTTAAGATTGCTTTTCATGGACGTGGAGAGAATACAGCGTTTTGCTGCCGGTTAACATTCTCCGACTTCGAATCGGACAAAACGATTAATTTTTATATTTTCCCCTATTTTAGCAATATTTGCAACTAATAAATCCTGGATTGTCTGAGTGTTATCTTTTATAAATGGTTGTTCCAGGAGGCATTTTTCTTTATAAAAATTATCCAGTTTTCCGGCTATAATCTTTTCTATGATATTCGCAGGTTTCCCCTTGGCCTCTTCCATAAATATCTTTTTTTGCTCTTCTATAACATTGACGGGAATATCCTCTCGTTTTATGGCTATTGGTTTCGTGGCTGCAACCTGCATACAAATATCTTTTAACAATTGCTGGAAGACCTCGTTCTTTGCTACAAAATCCGTCTCGCAATTGAGTTCCACCATGACGCCCAATTTACCATTTGTATGAATATACGAACCAATCCTGCCTTCAGCCGTTACACGCTGCTCCTTTTTTGCGGCCTTAGCAACCCCCTTCTTCTTGATAATCTCCAGAGCTTTTTCGAAGTCGCCATTGACCTCATCCAGAGCGTTTTTGCATTCCAGTATTCCAGCCCCTGTTTGCTCTCTCAACTTTGTGATACTCGCTGTATCCGCCATTAACTTCCTCCAACAATATTACGTATAGTATAAAAAACTATTCTATACCATGATAATTATATTCGCACCTGGAATAAAATCCTTATGAAATGTTCTCTAAATGCAGTTGCCAGACATGCAATGTATAGGGACAAAAACGTTGTCTTCTGCAGAAAATGGAAGGATCTTCTCTTACATCTTCAATATCACATTAGACCTTTGACACGGTAGCAATAGATTCTTTCCCGGCCAAAATAGCATCTGCTGCTTTCGTTAAAAAGAGATCAATTGAACGTATGGCATCGTCGTTTCCTGGGACACAAATATCTATCATATCTGGGTCACAGTCCGTATCGGCAAGGCATACCGTTGGAATCCCAAGCTTTTTTGCCTCACTGACGGCATTGTGTTCATGCCTTGGATCGACTATTACAAGTGCGCCGGGAAGCGACGCCATATTACGAATGCCTTCAAGGTTTGCAAGTATCTTTTTTCGTTCCCGATTGAGAGAAGAAATGGCCTTTTTGCTGAATTGATTAATCTCCCCTGTTTTTTCCAGGTTTTCTAATTCTTCCAGGCGTTCCAATCGTTTCCGAATGGTATCGAAATTTGTTAATGTACCACCCAGCCATCGCTCACTCACGTAGTGCATCCCGCAACGCTTGGCCTCGCGTATCGTTATATCACGAGCCTGCCATTTGGTGCCTACAAATAATACATCTTTTTTTGTCTGGACAAGACTAGTCAAAAACTTACATGCTGTTACAAGACCCTTTACCGTTTCGCGCAAATTAATAATGTGGATTAAATTTCTCTTGCCAAAGATAAAAGGCTTCATTTTGGGATTCCATTTACTTGTCCTATGACCGAAATGAAATCCCGCATCGACCAACTCCTGAATACTCACTGTAGACAAATAATCTCCTCTCCTTTTAAAATAAGCGAAAACAGATACATATTTAGAAAGCTTAAAATTATATTAATTGCCGACAAAATGTCAAGCTTATTTAGCCCTTCTTTTTTGATTTTTTCCTGAACCGTCCAATTTTCAAGTATATACCAATATTCGCAGTACTATCAAGATACGGAACGATTTTACCCTCGGCAGAGGTAAGTAATGTCGTTACACCAGGGCCGTGTCCCGCTGTTACGCAATTGCTATGCACGATGACTCCAATACTCACTGCCCCGGTTCTATAGATCCTTCCGTAGGTATGGTCAGCATCCATGATTGCCACAATATCTCCAAAACGCAACGTTTGCAAATGATACTTCTCTACGTTTTGTTTGTCAAAAAGCTGTATATCGTAATCTCCACGGTAACACTGCTGGGATCCCAGCCCCGAACCCATAATGGCCGCAGGAATGACATGTGTCACAGGGACATTTAGCACATCCTTCGTCTCGCCCTCACGAATTGGCAAGACCTTTAAAAGATCCGGAGACATGTTGATTGGCTTGATGTGCGGATACTCTATAAAGGACAAACCTACGCCAATACCCCGGATAAGTATCTTATCTCCGATGGCAAGTTTTTCCAATGTCTGGTCATCAAAATCAACCAACACATTTTCAATACCACCATGTTTTCCCGTTACAACACCTGTACTACCTTTTGCATCGCCGGTTATAACCCTGGCGATATTTCCAATGCAGGATAGTAAATTTAGTGCACTGTTCTCGTCTCTGTCCTTGTTTTTAACGGACACACAGGGCTCCACATGATCTGCCTCCCACTGGATGGCATTGTCACCCACTTTGACGTTGTAAGTAATCCCCCCGATGCCTGGCAATATTTTAGGCTTTCCATCCGGGGTTATGCTGTAAGGTGACGGTCCACTTTGTGGACTTGAAACCTCACCGATGACCGATATTTCTACAAGATTTTTTTCGTTGATTTCCATTGGCTTTACCCTTAAAAAGACTATTCGTTATGCCACAATTTTGCCCCCCTTCGACTCCCCTCAGGATGACATCATCCTGAG
>JBKBTA010000016.1:0-30223 GCA_046291035.1 Candidatus Brocadia sp. | reverse complement strand
CTGATTTAGTCATCATGCCGTTTCAGCAACACCCTGAAACGATGAAAATTGAACTTTTTGCTGTATCATGATGTTGTGCTGATAGTTACGCCATTTTTGATGGCCTTATTTTCGAACCAGGTATTTACAAACCACGCTTTTTTGTATCTATCAGTCTATTCAGTTCTTCTATCCATTCCTTAGCAATAACATTCCAGTCGTAGAGTAACTCACTGCGATAGCGAGCGCCATGGCTGAGTTTTGTCCACACTTCGTCATCGTTCATGAGCGTAACTACGGCTTCGATAAAGCAACGACCAAATTCAGCAGTGTGAGGGTCTCCTGGAATAAGACATCCGCTAACTCCATCACGTACAGTTTCCGGCAATGCCGCTAGAGTACTGGTAACAACTGGTGTTCCTGATGCCTGGGCCTCAATGGCGGCAATGCATGACGTTTCTAGCCAGGTACTAGGATAAACCATCAGACGAGCAATGGCCATCTCTGCAGCTAAACCTGCTTTGGGTAAGCTTCCGTGCATGTGAACCCCTGGCTGTCGTGTCTTCTGGTAAATACGTTCATCCGTCTTCTCACCCGGCAGTTGATAAGAATAAATATGCAGCTCAGCGTCAGGGACTCGCCGCCGTATATGCGGAAACAGTTCCAGCAGCACATCCAGGCCCCGATCCGGACGGCTGACATAAATAAGGCGGTTGCGACTCCTTTTTTCGCCCGGTCGAAACATGGTTAAATCCACGCCGTTGCGCGTCATAAAAAAACGTTCTTTAGGGATGCCAAAATGACGCGACCATTCATCCCTCTGCCAATGACTAATGGCAAAGACGCGATCAATTGGTATGTGGGCTGGATCTTCGCCTTCTAAGAAAGGGGCATTAACAGTGTCATGTATCCACAGAATACGCGCTTGTGCCTGCATTGCTACCTTGAACGGACGTAAAGAGCGTGATGAAATAAGCACTGGTAATGTATATTGATTACGATAGATGTGGAAGTCAACAAGGTTGTCGTAACGCACACCTTCATACTCGCCGGGTCGGTCGCAATTACAAAAGACACGAACCCGGATTCCATTTGCGGCCAAAGAACGAGCTATGTAGACAAGGGCACTCTCACTTCCACCAAGCCCCTCTTTTTCCATTGTCCTCCCGTGAAATGGATGACCGCCCGTATAAAAGACAATGTCTGTCCTGTCAGCTATTGTAGAACGGCCCATGGCAGACGATGCTATCCGTATCCCCTCGTAGGCAGAAGCAAATTCTATATCGCGAGCAATTGCATCGCGAAACGCATAATATGCTTCAGAATAGCGTCCCGCTTGCAGGTACAATCTGCCCAGATAATAGTGTGGAGTGGCGAAAGCCGGGTCAGCATCCATACTACGGTGTAACAAGGCCAATACATCTTCCCGTTGCCCCAATTGATCGAGAACTACTGCAATGTTAAAGAGCGCACGGGGTTCCTCAGGATGAACATTGAGAATCTCTTTAAAAAATGCAAGAGACTGATGCAACATACCTTGTCTGACCAGTTCAATTCCCTGTTGCAGGGATTCTTCAATGTTCACCTTTTGTTCCATAACCATTTAAGAATCATAAATTAATTGCTACTCATGAGTATAACACAATGCAAGGCCACGACGGGCATCTTCCAGTAATGGATTCAGAGAAAGGGCACGTTTGAACATCTCACCTGCCCCTGCCAGATCTCCACGCATGAAACGACAGTTTCCAAGCAATAGATGCGATAATGCGGCTGACGGGGCGAGATTCACAGAGCGGGCAAAATCATATTCTGCATTTGAGAAATCACCTGCCGCACACCTGCAACTGCCGAGTTCCAGATAGATCTGAGCAAGGTTCAATTCAACGTTTGGAAACACACCAGCCTCCCCTTTTGCTATACGCAATGCATTCTCGAGATGTAAGATTGCTTTTTTAAACAGCCCTTTTTCAACTGCAAGTGTTGCCAGCATATAATCTGATAGTGGATTTGCAGGGTCAAAAGTGGCAACCATTTGCGCATGATGTGCTGCGCTTGAACTGTCTCCGGATTCTAAATAAAGTTTGGCCAGGTTTAGGTGGGTCTGACCTATGAGTTCACGCTTGATACGTCCATCATCCTTAGAAAGTGCATAATGAAGCGATCGAATTGCGGCATCCCGTTGCCCAAGCTCGCGGTATGTCATCCCGAGGTTATAATACAAAAAAGGATCATCCTGAACCCTATTCAACTCAGCTAATAGATAGCGGAGATTTCGTTCCGCCCGGCGTCTTTTTTTTTCTTCATTGGCAGCATATGCCCAGTGATGAATGACAATGTCAGTATATAATACCCTACCCCCTTGCCGCTCGATAGCAGGAAGGATCTGCTCGTGTATTTTACCCTCAAACCGTATGGCAGGATGGCGACGAAAGAGACGACAGTATTCGCTATAAAAGGCGGTAGCAACGTTTCCAGCCTGCTGGGGAATACATTGCCGTATGATAGCAGCATTAATATCTTTTCGTGTAATTACCTGGCGAATTTTGACTGCATTTGCATTATCAATGATTTCATCGGCATCAATATAAAGGATCCAATCGCCTTTTGCATGGAGCAACGACTCATTGCGAGCGGCTGAAAAGTCATCTACCCAATCAAAGTAATAAACCTGTGCGCCGTAGCTACGGGCAATCTCCACGGTATTATCATCCGAGCCGGTATCCACAACAATAATTTCATCCGCAAATCCACGGACACTTTCAAGGCAACGAGATAGGAACATTGCCTCATTTTTGACGATAAGACAAGCAGAAAGCTGGACCATGCAATTACCCGTTTTCAAATATTGTAACAGTTTGGCTTTTTGGGGGAAGAATTTCTCATGCATTCCTTGTGTACTGTAAGAGGCGAAATATCTGCTGCCATGGGACACACACCCCCGGCCCCTCTTTTTAGAAGGATGTGTTTGATACAGGCAAACGCCTTGCCCCTTATAAAGATTGAGCAATCAAGATGAAATTAACCGCAAGGCACCAAAAAGTTCAGCAATTTTTATGTAGGGTGGGCAATGCCCACCACAATTAATCTCTATTTCGGTAGGCACTGCCTACCCTACATGGCTGAAATGTTACCCCTTCTTGGGAGAACAGGATTTTATAATTTATAACAATTACTCTCTCTCAGTTGAACAGCAAGATCATTTATTTAAATAGACCCAGAATGGCCTGAGGTCCTGTATTTGCCTGTGCAAGCATTGCACTAGCCGTTTGTTGCAATATCTGTAACTTCGTTGCCTCTAACTGCTCATATGCCATATCAGCATCCTCAATTCTGCTCCTTGCAGCTTCCGTATTTGTCTTCGCCACTGTTAAGCTTGTTTCCTGATAGGTAAGTCTGTTCACTACAGAACCAATATAACTCAATGCCTCTGATACGTCAGCAACAGCACTATCTATCCTGCCCATTAACTCTTGTGCAGATGCGGATGAACCTACCAATGAACCTGCAAGGGTGTTACCACTGAGCCGTGTGCCGCCACTTGCATCGAGCCTTAGCTGAGTGGCCCTAAAACCTGTATTACCACTCTCTAAGCTGACGTTACCGGTTTTCAGCAGATTGAATTTCAGTAAATCGTTAGTGGTACTGTTTCCCGCACCAATCTGGAATCTGAACAGTACGTTACCAGCAGTGGCATTGCTTGAACCGGTACCGCTGAATATAGGTTTAGAGTTCCATGTGGCCTGTGTAACTTCAAGGCTAATTTGCGTCGCTAATGCAGCAAGTTCTGCTTTAATTGCTGTCCGCTCCGACGTCCCCAGAGAGTCATCGGCTGCCTGGGTCGCCTTTGTCTTCATCTGGGTCAGGATTTCAACGATATTGTTCAAATGACCTTCAGCGACTGATAACAGATTTTTGGCTGATCCAATGTTGTTTAGTGCCTGGCCAAGTCCTTGTACGCGGACGTTAAACTTTTTAGCAATAGAATAACCAGCAGCATCATCAGCAGCGGTATTGATTCTTTTACCGGTGGCAAGGCGCAATTGAGCAACGGCCATCCGATTCGTAATATCATTCAATGACTTAAGGGCGTTTAAAGCACCAATATTGGTGTTTATTCTCGTACTCATACATAAACCTCCTTGCTAACGATTTATTTAGATAAATTATCCAATTTAAGAAATAACCTGGTGCGACTGCGGTTATTCCTTAATATCTCATCATACAAACTCAGCTACATTACTGTCACTGACTTCGACTGGTTCTTCTATGTCACTTTTGTGCATAAAATTAATGAACTCCTTTAATATCCCTTTGTCAAAATTACCATCCATTTTTTTCACCATAACCTGTAATACCCTAAAGGCGGGGTTCACATCATTTTCCGTAGTTTTAGACATCTTCATTTCAAATTCGTCCAGTATGTGTGCTATGCGGCTATAATAATGAATCTCTTCCCCCTTTATGCCTTCCGGGTATCCCCTCCCGTTATATTGCTCGTGATGTTGCTTGGCAATCAGACAAGCTTCCCTGGCTAAATTCCCACTATGTGATAAAAGGATGAAACCCAAATCTGTGTGTTTTCGTAATAGTTCTTTTTCTTCCTTTGTTAACTTTTCAAAATCACTTTTTACCATGTAAGGATCTATCCTGATTTTACCAATATCATGAAGCAGTAAGCCGGTACCTAAAACCAAAAGATCGTTGGCAGAAATGCCCAGATAATATCCAAACAGCAAACCGATTGCAGCCGTATTTACAGAATGGCTAAAGACGTTTCCGTCATACGTCAATACCTTCTTGAGATGCGAAAAAACCTCCCTATTTCGCAGCAGAAAGTCCAGTACCACTGTCACCCAATCTTTGGCCCTTTCGAGGTTAACAAAGATGTTGGAACCTTTCATGACATCTCCCAGCAGGTTTATTGCAATGTCATAAACAATCCGAATCCGCTCGTGCATTGGAGTCATTTCATCATGAACAATCTGCTCAAGGTTAGATTCCATATATCGCAGGTATTGTGCGTTGCCATTTTTTGAAACATAGATCTTACCAATATTCCTTTTAATAAAAGATTCTTTCCGTTCATCATCAAATACCTTATTGCCTTTACAATACAACAAATACTTAGTTTCATTATTTACTACAGTTTGTAAATACAGATCACATTCGGCAAAGGCACCCGTTTTTATACTTCTCAGTGTCACAGGCAAATATTTATTATTTTTGTCATGATATGCGGATGTAAGCTGGTCTAATTTACTGGGATTTTTTATTCTCGTGTACAAGTCTGAATCTCTTATGGCAATTGAGGTATAAGCTGCGATAGTTTCTAAAAATCGCACATCACGCTCTGTGTAAATTTCTCCTGATTTTTTATTGTTTACGCTGATCACACCAACAACACGGCCTTGTACTTTAATGGGTACGCAAAGCATTGTCTTCCCACGATACCACATAAATTGCTGTTTATTAAAACGTTCGTCCTTTTCGATATCATTGATGATTACCGATTCCTTGTACTTCACCACCCAACCAACTGCTCCATCACCCACCTTGAATGTCGTACCATTTGCCATAGAGTTCGGCAGACCCATCGAAGCCTTCAACTGCACTTCTTCTCCGCTAACTAATGCAACAATCCCAGACAAACTATCAGTCCCACAAACCGTGAGATTATTAACAAGCGGAAATAGTCTTTCCAGATCAAGCACTGAGATCAAGGCATGTCCAATTTCTTTCAGATTCGGTTCCTTATGACTATTGGAGGAATCATTCCGCAATATATCAATATTCCGTGGGTGATGGATCATATGATATAGCTTGGAAAGACATTTAATGTCATGCAATATATCGTTAACTGTTTGCATATCTTCTTGAACTGATATATTCAATGTACTTGTCGTCATATAGCCATCCTCACAATAATAGGTAAATTTTTTGATTGGTCTTCGATGCTTAATTTAGCAACGTATATGCCAAACTATTTTCTAAAGAATTTTCTGGTAAATCTAATATTAACTATTGATATAATAATAAGTTGTAATTATATAAAATTGCATCGAAAGAGATGTGGAAAGGTCATATTATTAGACAATCAGTATATGCGATGTAAATTTTTCCGATACTGGGAAAAAAAGACATATTACCATTCAAGAATATTCACCTTTTGAGGAAGCTGCAGTATTTTAGCAAAGAAGCAGAAATAAAACTGACCAGGACGTATATGATGAATGGAAGTATGAATCTTTAAAACGAAAGAAAAAATTCGAATATTGAATTCCAAAAATTTGAAACAAATCCTATGTTTTTAAGATTTCTTTTCGCCTTGTGAACCAAGAAACAATATAAATTCCCTGAAGAATTTTTCGTCAAAACTCCCACCCGTTTCCTCCTTCATAATTTTTAATGCAGAAAATGGTTTTCTCGCATCGGCATAAGACCTTCTGGTCGTCAAGGCATCATATACATCAATAATGCTTGCTATCTTACCGTATTTATGAATCTCGTCACCCTTTAGTCCTTTTGGATAACCTTTTCCGTTACCTTTTTCATGATGCTGCATCACGGGGAAAAAAGATATGCTATCAATACCGCCTATCTGCCTCAGTATATCGGTGCCTAATTCTACGTGCATTTTAATCCTTGCAAACTCTTTATCGTTCAACCTTTCCTTTTTGTTAATTATCTCAGACTCAATCTGGGTTTTTCCTATATCGTGTAACAGTAATCCGGTTCCAAGCGCATGCATTTCTTCGTATTCAATATTTAAATATTTTGAGAATAATAGACCCAGCACAGCAACATTCACTGAGTGTGTATAGGTATAATAATCATAAGAAATCATACTCATCATGTTTGGCAAAGAGGCTTTATTCGTCAGAATAAATTCGACGGCATTCGATACCCAACCCTTGGAACGTTCTACATGCTCTCCCGAACGCGGGTCTTCAAAAACGTCCATCATGATATTTTTTGCAACGCCATATACTACCTGAACTTTTTCTTTAATATGTATTGTATCATCGTTAATAATGTGCTTCAGTCGTGATTCAACATACTTTAAATATAATTTTGGTCCTCTTTCCGTATGAATAACCTGTTTACTTTATTTTTGAGTAACTCTTCAATTTTGTCTGGTTTAATAGTGTTCGTCCCGCTACAATATAGTATATACTTGATTTTATCGTCCACACAGTTTTGCAGATACAGATCACACCCTACGGCTGTGCCGACCCGAATTGTGTCCAGTAATACTGGTATATAATTGTCTGAAACATTCATTTTTATCTATGCTTCTATGTCAATTATACTTCCACACTGATTTTCTTCGTCAGGCATTTTATCGTGCCCACCTTGTCCCGTTCTGTAAATATCAACAGCCGTCTCCTGGTCCGTGGACACAGACTGTTTCTCTTGCGTTTTTTTGTCTTTTTTGCCCTTCTTGTTTTTACCAAACTCGTAGCATCTGTCTTGCTTTTTCTCATGAACAACCTGCTTCACAGAAGAACATTTAAAGGGCATTTCTTCCCGTATCCGCTCAATGTTTTCTGACATACACCTACCTGTAGTAAAAGTTATACACCATTTAACAAGTATTCAGGGTAATCTTGCTCATTTTAGCCCGAAGCAAGAACAAAGCGCGATGGTGAAGCTGAGATATCCTCGATTCTGAGATACCCATTAATTCGCTTATTTCCCTCAACATGAGATCTTCGTAATAATATAAAGTAATTACCAATCTTTCTTTTTTGGGAAGCTCGGCAATGGCTTTTGCTAGCAGTGATATTTCTTCCTTTGTCTCTAAATCACTTAAAGGGTCATGGAGCTTAGGATCGCTGATTTCCTGACGTCTGCTCCCTTCCGCACTATTTTCTGATTTTTGATAGAATTCTTCCAGCGAAAGGAACGTACCCAAACTGATATCCGTTAATAATTTATCCCACTCTGCCGGATTCATTTTTAGTACGGCCGCAATCTCTTCCGGGCGTGGCGGTCTGTTTAGTTTCTGTTCCAATGAAATGTATGTGTCTTTTACCAATGTTGCCTTATCTCGCATGGAACGTGGTAACCAATCCTGAGACCTCAGGTGATCCAAAATTGCGCCACGAATGCGTGAAAGGGCATATGTGCCAAACTTCGCATTGTTTTTCGAATTGTATTTTTCTGCCGCCTCTATCAAACCAAGGACGCCATATTCTATGAGGTCCTCTTTGTCTACAAATGAAGGCAAATACACCATGATTTTACCTACTACATACTTAACCAATGAGAGGTTGTCAGTAATTAATTTATCACGCCTCGTCCTATTTTCACCTGCATAACTCGACTTATTCTTATTTATCGCACCCATTTCTTTTTCCCCTTTTATAAACCTCATTTAGTATTTTGATCAATGGCATGGTCTATTTTCTGAAGAACAGAGTTATGCGCTTGACCGGGTTCTTCAGATGAAACAGTCTTTGCCACACTCACAAAATATTTGATGAATAAGTGACTGAGAAGACCAACGATGCTTACAATTACAATACTTCTGATAGCTAGGATGGGAAGCGAAACACCAGACATTATCCCCAAAAAACACGATGAAAAAAACACGATCACCATGAGATATATACGAACACTGGCTAATAGGTTCTCCATCCAAATAACCTCCGTTGCACAAACACAAGATTCATAAATTCATAGTTAAACTACGACGGTAAAATGTCGCGAATCTTCTTTTAATGAGGATGCCTTTAGCAGCAATTTTTTATCTCCCCTCTAAAAAGCTCATCTTTACCCACATTTATTACTGACTACAGGGGCAAAAACACACCACCGGCCCCTCTTGATCGAGGGGAGCTGAAAAGCCGCTGTCTTTGACAGCCTAATTTAATGTTCATGAATTTCAAATGTAGAGCGAAGCAACGCTTCGCTCTACTCAAAAAGTCGCCGTAAGGCTAATTTGATGTTAAGGAAATTCAAAGTTATGCTGGTAGGAGCCAACTCCCGTTGGCGACCGGGCGCATGGACGCCGTTGTGTATTGCCAGTCGCCGTCAGGAGACGGCTCCTACCAAAACTTTGAATTTCCTTAGCATCAAGAGTTCAGATTCAGAGAATCCAGGTGTTTTTCATCAGCAATTCGTCTAAAATAACCTTCTATTCCTAAAGCCTGTGTCCCATCATCCGTTTTTAAGAATGAAGATGCTATATTGCCGAGACAACTGGTTGCTATTGTGTTGGGATATTCTTTTACAAATGATTTTTGAAGCCTAGTTGCAATGGGCACGTTCGGATCCCGCAATAAATATCCAAAGTATTCTATATTTACATCAAGAAACCGTCGCGTTACCGATGTGATTTTTTTTACAGTTAACTCGGCCTCTTCCTTACTGCAGGATTGATTCACAAGCAGCTTAATATTTAAATTCTTTCTCTTTTGAGAAAGGACTTTGATCATGGCATACGCATCCGTTATCGCAGTGGGCTCAGGTGTAGTCACCAGTAATATTTCATTCGCGGCAAGCACAAAACTCAACACATTTGACGATATCCCCGCACCAGTGTCTACAATAACGATATCTACTTCTTCATCTAACCCACTAAATCCTTTAAAAAGCCGTTCTTTTTGCATCTCGGTTAAATGGGTAAGTTCTTCAACGCCCGAACTGGCAGGCACAATCATTAATCCGTCGGGACCATGATGGATGATATCCTTCACTTCTTTGCGACCGGCAATGACATCATGTAACGTATATTCAGCGTGAAAACCCAGTAAGATATCAATGTTTGCAAGCCCCAAATCGAGATCCACCAATAAAACCCTTTTTTTATATCTCCGGAAAATCATCGCCAGATTTGTGGCAATGTTCGTTTTCCCTACCCCACCCTTACCGCTCGTTACTGCAATCGTTCTTACTTTAGAAAATCCCGCGGCCATTTTGTGCCTCTCTCTGACAAAATATTATATCTCTTAAATCTATCCATACTTTCCCTGTTTTTTACGAACGTGGGAAATATTTTCTGCAACGTATCCATGTCGCAAACGTTGTAAGAATAATGCCTTTCCTTTACCTGTTATATTCTATTCCACCCTGTTTATAATTTCACCATCCCTACAGAATCGATCTTAACGCCTGATGATATCTCTTTATAGGATAATACAGCTACATGAGGTAATGCATTTTCAATGAGACGGCGAATATGACTTCTTACGTTAGATGATGTGAGCAGAACCGCTTCATATCCTGATGATAGAGAACCCCTTACCACCTCTGTTATTTTATCGATCAATTTTTGTGCCATATTCGGCTCCAGAGCCAATAAGTTTCCTCTCTCTGTTTTATGAATCGAATTGGCAATGGCCTGCTCCAACTGAGGGTCAAGAGAAATGACCCCAATTTTACCATCCCTGTTCTGGTATCTTTGGCAAATTGTCCTGGAAAGCCTTTGTCTTACATATTCTGTAATCAATTCAGTGTCTTTTGTCGTTGGGGCATAGTCCGCAATCGTTTCAAGTATGGTTGCCATATCGCGAATTGGCACTTGTTCCCTTAATAAATTTTTCAGAACCTCTTGCACACTGCCTAGTGGCATCACGCTTGGCGTCAATTCCTCAACAACCGTTGGCGATTCTTTCTTCAAATTTTCAATAAGCTTCTGCACGTCTTCACGACACAGGATTTCGTATGCATGATTCTTTATAATCTCCGTAAGGTGGGTAATCATCACCGAGACAGGATCAACGATCGTATACCCTGACGCCTCAGCATCTTCTTTTACTGTCCCGTAAACCCACAGGGCCGGTAAACCATATGCAGGATCGAATGTTTTCATCCCTTCAACCGATTTGGTAGTTGCACCAGAATCAATGGCAAGATAGCAATCAGGAAACAATTCTCCCCTTGCCACATCCTGTCCCCGTATTTTAATCACGTATTGATTTGATTCTAACTGCAAATTATCTCTTATCCGAATCGGGGGTACGATCAAACCCATATCTCTGGCCATTTGTCTTCTCAGCGCATTAATTCTTTCCAGAATACCCCCATTCCTATGCGGATCAACGAGCGGTACTAATTTATATCCCACCTCTATTCCCATACGGTCTACGTGGAGCATCTTTTCAACACTTTCTTCAGATTGTGCCTCTTGTACATCCTTTTTAACATCCTTTTCCATCGCTTCTTCGGTCGCTAATTTCCTGGTCGATCTCCTGAGAAGGAGAAACAGGATCCCGAAAAACCCCGCAAGGATCATGAACGGCATTTTAGGAAGGCCCGGAATTATACTAAATACACCAAGAATTCCTGCTGCAAAGGCTACCGCATTTGGCTGGCTAAACATCTGACCCTTCAAATCCCTGCCCAGATTCTCACTTGAAGATGTTTTGGTGATAATGACGGCAGAAGCAGTAGCTACAATGAAAGACGGGATTTGTGATACAAGGCCGTCACCCACCGTTAAAATCGTGTAATGCTGCAACGACTCCGTTACGGACATCCCTTGCCGCATGCCCATAACAATTCCACCAACGATGTTAATTAATACGATGATAATGCCTGCAATGGCATCGCCACTTACAAATTTGCTGGCGCCATCCATAGCCCCATGGAATTCCGCCTCTCTGGAGATCAATTCCCTTCGCTTCCGCGCCTGCTCCTCTGTAATAAGGCCGGCATTTAAGTCTGCATCTATACTCATTTGCTTTCCAGGCATTGCATCAAGGGTAAACCTGGCAGCCACCTCAGAAATTCTTGTTGCACCTTTTGTTATTACGATAAATTGGATAACAATAATAATTAAAAAGACCACCATTCCGATAACAATATTTCCACCCACAACAAACTCACCAAATGAAGCAATTACCTGTCCCCCATACCCCTGTAATAAAATTTGTCTGGTAGATGCCACGTTGAGTGACAACCGGAAAAGCGTTAAAAATAACAATATAGAAGGGAATGTAGATAAATCCAGCGGCCCCTTTGCATGGAGAGTAACTAACAACAGTAAAAGGGTAACGGAGATATTAACGGTAATGAGTAAATCAAGTAAAAATGTCGGAATCGGTATAATAAGCACCACAAAAATGCCTATTACTCCGGCAACTAACGCAATCTCTCCCTGTGATAATAATTTACCGAAAGGAGGTTTTGTCACGGAATTTGTTTTGTCTGCTTCCATATTCAATCCTTATTCATGCGGTCTCTTTTCAGTTTATACTCCCTTATTCCCTTTCTTCAGTTGATACACATAGGATAAAACCTTTGCAACGGCATAATACAACTTCTGTGGAATCTCTCTGCCAATTTCTACCGTTTTATAGAGTGTTTGTGCGAGGGGTTTGTCTTCCACTAACGGGATTTTATGCTTCTTTGCGACCTCTTTGATCCGCTTTGCGATAAGATCTGCGCCCTTTGCAACCACCGTGGGCGCCTTCATCACCGCACCATCATATTTTAACGCAACCGCATAATGGGTCGGGTTTGTTACCACAACATCCGCCCTGGGAACCGATGCCATCATACGCCTCATAGCCATTTGGCGCTGTATCGACCGGATTTTCGACTTGATTAATGGATCACCTTCCTGCTGCTTTCTTTCTTCCTTAACTTCATTCTTACTCATCCGCAAATTGCGTTTATACTGCCATTTCTGGTAAAAAAAATCTAAAACAGACAGAATGAATAATGCCACCGACACGCGCAATGCCAGCCCATACATTAATTTTATGCTCATCCCGAATATTTCAAGTAGACTCAGATCGATAATGTCTATTAGGTTTGCATGACAAAACTCTTTTTTGATAAAAAAAAAGGCAACGCCGCCAACCACAAGGAGTTTTAACAGGGAAAAAATCAGTTTTATCAACGACCGTGTCGAAAAAAGATTTTTTACGCCCGATATAATATTGAGCTTACTAAGGTTTGGTTTCAACAGCCCAAAATTAACCATAAAACCTACCTGGAGATAGGATGTAGCCAATCCAATCAGCAGTAACCCTCCCAAAATGGGAGATAGTATCTTCATCAATTCATAAACCTGAGATATAAAAATATTCACGAATAACTCCGGTGTAAAATCTTTGCAAACCAAATGTCCCAGAGACGATTTCATTGTTTTATATATGCCGTTGTAAGTACTGATACCCATAGCATACAACAATACAAAACCAAACAGTAAGCTTGCCGCATTGTTCAAGTCCGGACTAAATGCGATACTTCCCTTTCCCCGTGCTTCACTCAGCCGTTTCCCGGTAGGTTGTTCTGTTTTTTCCGTATCGGAACTAAATGCCATCTCTTCAACCTCACATAGTTGACAATAACGACACCATACTTTTTTCGAAAGGAATCAGGTAAGATTTCATTGCATTAATTACAAATGGCAGCGCTATAATGAGTATCAAAAAACCGATTAATATTTTTATAGGAAAAGCAATAATAAATACGTTAATTTCCTGTGCGACCTTCGTCATCAACCCAAGCACAACCACTGTTAACATAAGCACCACTAATGAAGGCGCTGATATTTTAATTCCCGTAACAAAAAACGATTTAAAAATAGAGAGGATTTTTGAGAGTGTTACCGTGGTATATTTGAAACTCCCTAGGGGAATCATTCCGAAACTTTGAACTGTCGTTTTAATAAACCAATGATGTCCGTTAATTGCGAGGAAGATCAGGATAGCAACCATGTTATAAAAAATCGATATTGATTGTTCTTCCTCCCCAGTCTCTAACGAAGGGTCAACAATCGCTGCGGTATCAAGTCCCATCTGGTTACTTATTAAAGACCCGGCCATAGTAAAGGCTGAAAATATAATCGAGGCTGCAAAGCCAACCACAGCGCCAATTGCAATCTCTTTGAAGGCAACAAAGGCATACGAAATAATGTCGGATGGCAACATGGACTGATTTTTATCTACACAGGGGTATAGTATGAAGGCAAACATCAATGCAATGGCAACCCGCACTTGCAAAGGGACATTGGCATTCCCAAAAATCGGGGCAAAAAGCAGCATCCCCCCCACACGGAAAAAAACAGCCATGAAGAATGGCAGGTCATTTACAAAATTTAAAAAATAATCCATATGAAATCTGGCTTTCAGCAGCTTTTACAGACACAAAAGTAGAAACCGTCTCCTGACGGTGATTTGCAGTGCACATCGGCGTGCATGTACCCGGTCGCCAACAAGAATTGGCTCCTACCAAAAACCTTGAAATTCCTACTGGCAGTATCTGGTCAGATTCCCCAGTAAATTTACGGTGTAAGACGTTATCATGCGCAGCATCCATGGCAAACACAATAAAAACACTCCCATAACGGCAAATATTTTTGGTAAAAAAGTAATCGTCTGCTCATGAATACTCGTTATTGTCTGAAATATCCCGACAACCAAACCGACCACCATTGCAACCACAAGCAAGGGTCCCATCAGGACAACCGTTATCTGTAATAACTCTTTCCCAATGTGGGTAACCATTTCCGTGGTCATGATCAACTCCTTAAGCAATTGTATATAAAGCAATATCCATCCAACACTCAATATTCACATAAATTAGGTTCGGCGACTTTCTCGTGATGCAAAGTAGGAGCCGTCTCCCGACGGCGATTGGCAATGCACAACGGCTTGCAAACGCCATGGGTCGCCAACAGGAGTTGGCTCCTACCATCGAAATTCCTTTGCATTAAATTATGCCGTCGGTAACTTTTCAATGTAGAGCGAAGAGGCTCTTCGCTCTGCAACCATACCTTTGGAATACCACACAATGTGCTTATACCACGCTTGAAATCAAAGACTGGATAATTAATTGCCAACCGTCCACAAGGACGAAGAGAATCAGCTTAAAGGGCATTGAAATCATAGCGGGAGGAAGCATAACCATCCCCATAGCTGTCAGCACACAGGCAACCACCATATCAATCACAAGAAAGGGGAGAAATAAGAGGAAACCCATCTGAAATGAAGTCTTCAGTTCACTGGTGATAAAGGCCGGAATTATTATATGCATCGGAACGTCCTTAACCGACTTTGGTTTTTCCATTTTTGCGATATTCATAAATAGGGCAATATCCTTCTCGCGGGTCTGCTTGAGCATGAATTTTCGAAATGGCACGAGTCCTTTCGATAAGGCCTCATTCTGGGTAATCTCTTCTTTCAGGTACGGTTGAAGCGCCTCAGAATTGACCTGTTTCCATACAGGTGCCATTACAAAAAATGTCAGAAAGAGTGAAATGCCAATGAGTATCTGGTTCGGGGGAAGTGTTTGAAACGAAAGTGCCTTCCGGACAAAAGAAAGCACAATAATAATTCTTGTAAACGAAGTCATGGTCAACAATAATCCTGGTAATAAAGAGAGTGCTGTTAAAAAAAGCACAATCTTTAAGGTACTGGCTATCTCTTTAGGTTTTCCAACATTGTCGATACTCATCGTTAATTTTAATGGTACGGCAGATTCACCAGCGGCCGCAACGATGCCCATACCGCCAAAAATTATTCCCATTCCACACATGATCAAAATCATCAGCCATCTTCTCATAGCATCATCCTTGCGTAATACTCAAGTTTATGTTCGTTCTGTATAAGCACGCTTAAAAAATCTCATAAATTCACTGCCTTTCGATTCTGTTTCGATGGACTCGACAATATCTTTTTCTGTTATTTCAGTGAGTAATTGAATCCGCTCATTGGTGGCACCTACCAGCAACACTTTCCCGGGTACTTTAACTAAATGAATATACTTCTTTGATCCAAGGAGCACTGTATCCACAATGTGAACGTACCTTTTCTTTCCGGTCATACCCGTTTTAATTCCCAGCTTCTTACGCAAGAAAAAAACCGTCACAATGATAATAACAATTACAATCCCCGTTGATTCCAGCAATTTTGTAATTTTGGGAAAATTGATGGGTGACATGACACCAATACTGTCCAATTCTGCAGTAGCACTCCCTTGTTTTTCTACCTTTTCTCCGGTTTCTGACACACAATACCCTTTGTCACAGACAAAAAGTAACAGAAGGAAAATCACCGGCCAGCACTTCTTTTTCATATTATTTTGCCCAAATATAGAGTCGATTGACTAAAGATAGGAGACATTTTTTCGTACCTTCCTGAGCAACGAATTTACAGTATCTTTTAACAAACACGCTGTTATGTTTTGAGCAAATAAGATGCCTCATTATTCCTCACAATTTCTGCAAATAATCAATCTACGCCTATTTGTCAAATAAGTATATATGTTATAAATACATACAATACATCATATGAACATTACTTTACTAACTGCGAAGTATTCAATTTTTTTCGATTTTCAATGATATCTAAAAGAGGTTATTTATCGTAGGCTTTTTGTACTGTTTGTGGAAATTTTAAACAAACTCTTAATGAGTCTTCCTTCAGTGAAATGTAGCGTCCGTTTGATATATACCACGGAAAAATGTCTTTCCGTGTAATTTTGTTGAAAGGAATCGCCCCATCAAGATTTTAATGGAGGATATTGGGAGGGGGCACGAAATTGCCCAGAAATAAGGAATGGCAATGCCTCAAAATCCACTCATTGGAAGAATTGGGCTTTGCAAAACCATCGCAGAAGAAAAAACCAGCACAATATTCTCTCTGTATCCTCTAAAACCCTCTGCGATCCCTGCGTTCTTTGCGATGACTGAACTGTTACCCAATTTTTAACTATTTAAATAGTACCTTGCAAAAAATATTTTGACATTTTCAGCAAAAATATTTTTGTAGTGGCAAGCCGCGCTTTACCACTACGGCTTTTCCAATTCATTCGGGTTTGGATACATTATCCAAGATTTCTCACCCGCTCTTCAGAACCGCATATATTTGTAATCTTCAAACCGAAGTTCTCATCTACCACAACAACTTCCCCCTGGGCTAATAATTTTCCCCGAACGAGTAAGTCTACAGGTGTACCCGCTATTTTATCTAACTCCACAATGGATCCTTGCGTTAAAGCAAGGATATCTTTTACCAGCATGTTGGTACGTCCCAGCTCAACCGAAACAGGGACGGAAATATCCAGAATCAAGTCTAAATTACGCTTGCCTTCATCTTTGACACCTTCTGTATTGCCGTTCTTCAGTTGGCTAAATTGCACTGATTGTATCGAAGTCTCAGTATTCATATTTTCATTTGCAGCAATATCTTTTACTTGTTCCATATTTTTACCTCTCTATAAGTAAATTCAACAAATTATGCCTCTGGCTACTTTCCCCCCTATTCCCCCACCCGTGTACGGGGGAATTACGGTGGTATTTGAAATTCCTGAACTTCTAATCAGATACTGATGATACCTGAAATGCCATCTTCTTGCCAATTACACCGGGTTTGCCATAATATTTTGTTTTTTCATCAATCTCCAGGCGAATATCCTCAGTAATCTTATTATCCAATTTCACTACATCACCGACTTTCAGATTAATGAGTTCATGAAACATCAATTGAGTTGTTCCAAGAACCACTGAGGTGGTTAGTTCTGTTTCTCCAATAACGCCTTCAATAATGGCAATCTCGTCTTCTCTCTTCATTTTCTCTATTTTTGATTTTACCATTATCATTTCTAGACTCATAACAGGAATACATAAAATGATTGTTCCATTACCCAGATCTCCATTTGCAGCAAAATTGATTGATATCATGAGTTCTGTGGGAGGCGCAATCTGCAACGATTTTATATCCGTATCCATCTTTTCTACCTTCCATTCTGGTTGCATCAACTTTAACCAGCAAAATCTTATCTCTTCAATGACATTAGACAACACAGCACCCACCACAGACTCTTCAATCAAAGTAAGCGGTCTGATCTTTTGAGGTATTTTTCCTGGTCCTCCTAAACCACGATCCACAATAGCGAGACAAAAACCGACATCAACAGTAAAACAACCCAATCCAGGGAGAGGCTTTAGACTTACAACATTTGCACACACAGGGCCGGTAAATGAATTCACAAACACTTCATAACTGAATTCTTCTATAGCAATGAGTTCAACATCTACGGAAACTCTTAAAAATCGGGAAAGTGTCATCCCAATTGTTTTAGCCATCTCTTCACTAATCTTTTGTAACCGGCGCTTTTGTTCTCTTGGAAATCTATCAGGACGCCGAAAATCATAGTGCTGAACTTTTCTCTCCTTCTTAGGTTCAATATTTTGTCCAACCAATACTTGCCCACTCTCTATCGCGGATAGGAGCGCTTCCACTTCTTGGTTGGTCAGTATTGCATTGGTCATTCCATTAGTCCCCGATTCAAACTATCACTGGATAACAAATTCAGTAAAATACACTTGTAACACACCGCCTTCCACTTTTAATATTACATCTACCGCATCTTTTATTTCCTTTCGAAGATTGTCTTGCCCTTCCAGACCCTCAACATCTTCCAGGGTTTTTGACGAAAGGATAGAAATTAACCGATCTTTTATTTGTACAAACTTAGCCTCAATCTTCTTTTTTACTTCACCATCACTTGCCTCCAGATTTATCTTAGCTTTGAGATATCTCCGCCCACCAGAACCGCTCAGATTTACAATAACAGTTTCTATCGGTACAATCATCAACTCCTCTTCGACATCTTTTTTATCCTCTTTTCCCTTTTCATCCTTCTTTTTTGATGTAGATGCTGACTCCTTCATCACTTTGGCTGGTTCCACTGTTTGCACCTTCTCACTTTTTTCTGCTGTTTCCATCGCTTGATCTTCCGCACTGCCCTGTCCAACGATATTGGGCTGTGCGCTTCCCGTTAACGACGGATACACCTTTGAAACGAATACAAACGCACATCCAACTGAGATCAGAACAACCGCACCCATCATTATGAGAGTCTTGTTACCCTTTCCCTTATCAGCTGGCTGATCTACGACCTTATTCTCTTGCGTTTCCGCTATTTCACTCTTGTCTGTTTTTTCTGCCATAGATATACACCTTTACCTTTTCCCTGGTTCTAAAGAAATATCTCATTAATAAAATTATTTTTTGCCATTTTTAAAATCACTTTTCAACAATTTTAATCTTTCACTCAATTTGACCGCGAGATTAAGGTCAATCGACTCCAGGATCCTGGCCGAACTTTTACCATCCATCATCGTTAATAATTTAACGGCGGTTTCCTCATCCATTTCTTTTATAATCATCGCAGCTTTTTCCGGCTTCATACCACTGTATACGGCCGCCAATTTTTTTATGTTTTTGGATTCCACCTCATTCAGCAAAACCGTTTCTTTTTTTAATTCTACCTTTTGTGTCGATACGACTTCGAGAATTTTATTCAACTCTTGTTTGATGGCATCGAGTTCCTTCCTCTCCGCTTCCAAATCAGCCCGCACTGACTCAAGGGCTTTTTCTTTAAAATCTAACAGTTCCTTCCGTTTCTCATACTCATTTTTTTCCTTTTCTAGCTCCTTTATCATAGAGGCTATCTCATTTGAAGAAAGGGGTTTAAATATTGCAGTTGCATTTTGTTTATATACTGAAGGCAACTTTGCCGTCAATTTTTCTTTCTTATCCTTGTGTGCCTTTGCAACGCCAGTAGTAGATGTGCCAATATGCTTTAGAGTTGTGCCGTCATTTTCCTTCATATCCTGAGATGTTGTTTGTGCTATCTGCTCTGCAGACGGAGACTTTGAACCTCTCATAAAAATCATACCCATCACAGAAATTCCAAAGACGGCAATTCCTATTCCTGGTAGCATCATCATTTTTTTGTTTAGCGGAAGCTTCATAACTATGTTCTCCGGGAATGACTAATGGATATCTCCATTCTTACGTTTATGATAAAACCTGGATGTTGCAACCTCATCGAAATGTTTATTTTCTAACCGCAATGCATGCTCTTTGTATTCTTTTTCACAACGTTCGCGCAATTTTTCAAGCACCTTTCTCTTTTTAAATACGGTCATGAGCTTTTCCCGTACATGATCCACTTTTTTAGAGGCCTCTTTTACTTTAGAGTTCTGTACGGCAATATCCCGGTTCAGTTTTGAAAAGTATGATTCAAAGAGAACGAACACCCTCGCTTCAGCTTGTGTACATAACTTTTTTCCCATCTCTGATTGTTGCAGTGCGAGAACTGACTTCAAAAACCCCAGAAGCTTCTCCTCGTCATACAACTGCCTTTGTAAGACTTTTAATTCCCTTATAAGGTCCTCTTCCCGGCATTTCTCGATTTCCAGTAACTTTTGAAATTTAAAATGGAATCCCATAAAATTAGGGGTTTTTCTCCGCTTTAATGACGTTATTCTTCCTCAGTCCCTCTTTTTTTGCAAAGATATTTACAAGTCCGGCAACCGTATCATTAAACGTACTATCTTCCGTCACATCTTGTTTAAGATAATCCTTTATCCGATCAATCATAGATATGGCAAAATCTATTTTTGGATTGCTTCCTTTTGTATATGCCCCGATATTAATCATATCCTCAGATTCTTTATAGGTGGCATATACGGTTTTTAGTTCATAGGCGGCTTTCATGTGTTCCGGCGTAATGATATCACCCATACACCGGCTAACGCTTTCCAGGATATCAATCGCAGGAAAATGATTTTGATTGGCCAGCATTCGCGATAGCACAATATGTCCATCGAGAATGCCTCTGACAGCATCAGCAATAGGTTCATTCATATCATCGCCATCCACCAATACCGTATACAACCCTGTAATGCTTCCTCTCGGCCCGGTTCCTGACCTTTCCAGGAGCTTTGGCAATAAGGCAAAAACCGAAGGTGTGTAACCCTTGGATGTTGGCGGTTCTCCTATCGCCAGACCAACTTCTCTCTGTGCATTTGCAAAACGTGTAACAGAATCCACCAATAACATTACCTGCATTCCCTGATCACGAAAATACTCCGCAACGGTAGAAGCAATGTAAGCTCCTTTCACTCGCAATAAGGCTGGTTTATCAGAGGTAACTGAGACTACCACAGACTTTTTTAGGCCCTCTTCACCGAGACTTTTCTCAATAAATTCACGGACTTCTCTGCCTCGTTCACCAATGAGGGCAATTACATTTACATCCGCTTCAGAATTTCTTGCAATCATCCCCATCAATGTACTCTTTCCCACACCACTACCTGCAAATATCCCCAATCGCTGTCCTTTACCACAGGTAAACAGCCCATCTAATACACGTATTCCAGTCCTTAAAGGTTCTTTTATCCTGCTTCTTTTTAAAGGGTCAGGAGGAGAATTATAAATCGAGCGATACTCTTCTGCCTTTATTGGTCCTTTTCCGTCAATTGGGTCACCCAGGCCCCCAATAACTCGCCCCATGAGGTCCATTCCCACCTGTATTACCAGAGGAGACCCTGATGCTGTAACTTTCGTCCCTGGACTGATCCTATCTAATTCACCAATGGGCATCAGGAGTATCTTTTTTTCCTTAAAGCCCACCACTTCTGCTGGCACCGGCTCATGCCCATTATTTATGTGAATATAGCATAAATCTCCTATTGGAACGGATGGACCATTTGACTCAATCACCAGACCTGCGACATGAGTTACTCTCCCTGCGTATTTGACCGGAACCACAGCAGATAATCTTTTCTGATACCGTTCAAAATCAATGCACGGCTTGCCCATTTTGATTCCCCCCTATGGCCTTCAGAATTTCTTCCCAACGCGTTTCCATCTGGCTATCCACGCTCCCAAAATTTGTTTCCACTATACATCCACCCGAAGTAATCGTCCTGTCTTCCACCATCTTTATATTCTGATCCATTATTTTCGTTTCTTCCAGCGTGTTTACTTTTTTCAGATCATCGGGCGAAAGCCTCACAGCAACAACCTTCTTCTCACCCACACAAGAAAGTGCTTCTTTGACTACGTGCTTTACAACATTTATACCGTTAGTATTAATCTCATATCCCACGATTTTTTTTGAAATGGTTACAATAAGCTTGATAATTTCAGACTCACTTTCCTGCCATATTTTCTCTCTTGCATCTGTTAGCTGTTTGACCGCATCCCTGAACAGAGCCATCAATGATGCATATTCGCTTCTGAGTTTTTCAATTTCCAGGGTAAAGTCATGTTGCGCATCCATTCGACCCTTTTTGTATGCCTCTTCTCTTGCCGCTTCAAGTTCCCTTATTTTATTTTCTTCCTCTTTTCTTCTTTTTTCTTTTTCCCTCTCTCCCATCTCCTGTTTTACCTCATAATCTGCTGGAGGAGATATTTTCCGATTGGCAGCGGGTTGTAAAACATAAACACCTTTCACGTCAGGCGATATATAAATCTTTTTGTTTTTCATACAAATTTATCAGCACTTCCTTTTGTACCCTTCTTTTTCAGGACAGCTTCCCCTTTAGCTTCTAGCCGTTTCGCTGCTTCAACAATTTGCTGTTGTGCAGCTTCCACTTCGGATAAAAGCCTTGGTCCTAACAAATCCCTCACTTCCCTAACGGAATCCCCAACACGTTTGGACATGTTACTGAAGAATTTCTTCTCAACCTCCGGATTGGCAGTTTTTAGCGCCAATGCAATCACATTATTGTCAACCTCTGTAAGAATTTTTCTCAGCGCCTCGTCCTGGATATGAATTATATCGTCAAAGGTAAACAATAATTTTTTAATCTCATCTGCAAGTTCCGGATTCTTATAGCTTATTTGATCAATTACGTTTTTATCAGCAGATCCTTCCATACTACCAATAATTTCGGAGGCAAATTTGTATTTTTTCTTTGCCGGTGTCGTTCGGCGTCGATCTTCACTCTTTATCTTTGATAATATAACTTCATTTACCTGCTGCAACAACTTTGTAGGAGGTGGTTCCATCGTAGCTATTCTCATAATAATCTCTGATTGAAGCTCGGTAGGGAATTGCGATAAGACCTTTGCAGCGCGCTGTGAATCTAAGTACGACAACACAAGTGCAATCGTTTGAGGATGTTCGCCTACGAGAATGCGTAATATATCCTCATCGTTAGCCTCACGGAGTGCAGAAAAAGGTAAAGGGAATATAGTCCCTTCTTCAACACTGCTTAAAATTTCTTCGCTTTTTTGTACCCCTATGGCCTTTTCAAGGAGTTTTTTGAAGGAATTGTTATCATATCTCACAACCCTTTCATATGATTTTAGTTCCTTAGATAGCTCAGAGAGCACCTTTTCGACAAGTTCTTTATCAACACGTTCAATATCTGACATTGCAGCGGTGATAGCCGCAATTTGCTCTTCATTAAATTCCTTAATCACCTCAGCTGCAGTATCAGCGTCAAGGGTTGATAATAGAATCGCAACTTTTTGAATTCCGGTTAAATCTTCCATATTCATTTATTTCTAACCGCCATCTCAGAAACTATCCACTTCTTTAATGAATCCGCCGCCAATCTCGGGTCTTTTCTTATATTTCTGATAACTTCCTTACGTACAGTATCCATTGTTTCATCTACTTCCTCAACATCTCCACCCACCGGCATATTTGTTTTCGTGGTTTGTGCCATTATTTGGTTATCTAGTACTTCAACCTTATTTTCCTTTTTAAGTTTTTTCATAGTTTTTAAGATAAACATCAAAAAAGCCAATACAGTAATTGCAAGCGACCCGTTCTTTGCCATCTTCAACATGAATTCTTTTTGTTGTTCTTTTTTTATTGAAGCCTCCTCCTCTTCATAAGACGGTTCATAAAATTGCACATTCTGTATTTCAAAACCGTCATTACGAGTGCCAGACTCATCGATTCCGATTGCCTGTTTTACCAACGCTGCAATTCGTGCTAAATCTTCTTTACTCCTGGGAACATACACCTTCTGAACCTTTCCATCCTCCGATTTTTGCTCTTCGTACGTACCATCCACGAGCACCGCCACAGACATTCTCTTCAAACTTGCACCGTGGTCGGCAATTACGCGTTCTGTTTTACTTAACTCATATTGTGTTTGAGCGGTCTCTTCTTCTTCAGAAGACCCTACGGACTGAATAATTCCAGACTGAGAAAGATTGAGATTGGCCTGCATTCCAGGTACTCCTCCCCCGGGAAAAGGTGCACCACCAGATACCCTTGTCGTCACGGTCTGTACCTTGGGTACCCTGCGTTCCGGATCATACTCGACGAGCTTTTCATCTATACGCTTAAAGTCCAAATCGACACTCACACGTACAACGGCCTTACCGGCTCCAACAATTCTGTCCAACAAATCCTGGGCCTTAGCCACAAAATACTCCTCAATCCTTTTCTTAACCTCTAACTGATCATGACTCACACCTGCATTCGATAAGGGTGATTCCTTCTTTGAAAGCAGATTACCGCGTGTGTCGGTAATAGTAACATTCTCAGGTCTAAGCCCTTCAACACTTGAACTGACGAGATGGGTAATACTGGCTACCTGCTCAGGCTTTAAAATACCGCCACTCTTCGTTTTTAACTTTAAAACTACAGAGGCAGTCGGCGGTTTTTCATCCTCCACAAAAAGAGAAGCCTCCGGCATGGCAATATGTACCTGTGCCCATTCTACATAATCTAAATGTCTTATTGTTTTTGCAAGTTCTCCTTGAATTGCCCTGCGGTAATTCACTTTTTGTACAAAATCAGACGTACCAAAGCCTACTTTATCCAGTAGCTCATACCCGGATTCTTCCCGTGGCAATCCTTTACTTGCAAGCTTCAGTCTCATTTCATGTATCTTCTCGGCAGGAATTAAGATCGCAGTCCCATTCCCTCTGATTTGATAAGGAATATTTTCTTCTTTAATCAACTCTATAATTTCTCCGCTCTCTTTTGGATTCAATTCTCCGTACAGCAAACCGTAGTCGGGCTTCCTTGCCCAGTGCGTGACTCCAATGATACCGCCTATAAACCCCATGGTCATCATAATCATAATAAATTTGTGCGAGAAGCTGATTCCATTCCAGATATTTCCAAATTGATTCATTACTTTCTTCAAATCAAAATTCATAGCCCCCCTCTCCATATTTTTAAATCCCTGATAATAGTTATCTGTTTATAGAGGGCAAAGCGCAATTTTAATACCAAGAAACATTATTACGTTGCTCAAGAAAAAATAGTCCTAACTCGTTGTTAAAACTTGTATTATAGATTACTAACTCATAGCTCCTCAGAGAGTAATTTAAATGGACACATGCGGAAGTCCATAATTCCAATATCATGTGCTAACCAGCTGTATATTATTTTAACAACCTTACCGCACAGAACATTTAAGCTGTTGGGCTGAATCGAAAAAATTGTTCTGAAGCTACTTAAATGTCCGTATTGAGGTTGGAATTGGGTTTAAATCAATTGAAAAGAATCTTGTAAATCGGAGGGTTTATCAGAAATGTTCTTTGCCTGATATGTTACCACTTTCAAAGATACTACATCTGCATGCGCATAACTTCTTTGTAAGTTTCCACAAGTTTGTTACGTGCTTCCATCATAAATTTAAAACTAACCTCCGCTTTTGCCATAGCAATCATAACTTCATGGACATTTTCAACTTTGCCGGTTGCAAGATTTTCAATGCTTGCATTAGCTTTTGTTTGAAGATCGTTTACTTCATTAATAAAACCGCTTAATGTCTTTTGAAATGAGGAATCTTGTTCTTGCTCCTCAACCAGGCTGACAAGCTCCTTGTTTGTGAGACCGGTTTCGTTCGTTTTAATGGGTGAAATATCCATACATTTATCTCCTATTTTCCAATAATCGACAGGGCTCGATTGTTCATCTCCTTTGACGAATTTATTACTGCAAGGTTTGCTTCATATGATCTTGTTGCTGTAACAAGATCTACCATCTCCATTATAACACTCACGTTGGGCATCTCTACAAAACCTTTTGCATCTGCCTTGGGATGCCCGGGAATATATACCCTATTAAACGGTTCTGTACTTTTCTGAATCCTTTGAACTTTCACACCACCCAATCTCTCTGTACCTTTAACGCCGCCCTTCTGCATCGTCTTGTTAAGTAAGGAGGAAAATACCACTTGTTCTCTGCGATATGGCCCACCTTCTGGAGTCTCGGTGGCATTTGCATTTGCAATATTATTGGCAATTACATTCATCCGAATCCGTTCAGCAGATAGTCCGGAACCACTAATGTCAAATACGGAAAGCATGCTATCTATCCCCATTTTATTGCTCCTTTAAACTCGAGAATTTTCGATTGCTGACTTTACCAGCTCTATCTTTTTCGCCAACAATTGTGTATAAATGTTATAGGAAAGTGTATTCTTCATCAAAGAAGAAACCTCTTTATCTATATCAACATTATTACCATCATTCCGAACGGTTCCATTTGCGTCTTCTTTCGAAACAACAATCTTAGGCTGGAAACTGTCAAATTTGTTCACGGAGGGATCTTTTATCACTTTTTCAAGTTGCTCTGCAAAGCTTACCTCCATTTTTTTGTAACCCGGTGTATTTATATTAGCGATGTTGTTCGCAATAACCTTATGTTTTATTGCTGAAACATCCAACATCTTTCCCAATAAATTAATACTGTCGTCTATGCCTGTAATCATAAAAAACCTCCTAAAGCAAAACAGATACCACAATGCCAGCCTGTCCCGCGACACATGATATTACCTAACTCTTTTTATTGTAAAGTCTTATTGAAATACACAAGAACAATTGCCATAGCTACCAGGGGAAAATATTCATTTCACACAGGAAATTGTTTCCCTTTCCAGCGAAGATTTATATTCTGCATCATATTTATTAAGTTTGTTTCGTAATGTCCTCGTCGTGATCTTAAGCAATTCCGCTGCCCTGGTTTTATTTCCACCCGTTTTTTCAAGTGTATTGTAAATTAAGTCCCTCTCCACATCCTCAATAGCTTTTCCTGCTGCCAAAGTCAATGTACTTCCTGTCCGTTTTATATCCTGAATAAAAAGGCCGGTAAATTGCTCTATTTGAAGCACCTCGGATGATCCCATAACTACGGCTCTTTGTATGACATTTTTTAATTCTCTCACGTTTCCTGGCCAGTTATATTGACACAGATAATCCATGGTCTCCTTATCGATAGATTTAACTATAGCATCATTTTCGAGACTATACTTTTTCAGATAGTAGTCCACAAGCAGAGGAATATCCTCTCGCCTCTCCCTTAAGGGCGGTAAATGGATAGGAACAACATTCAGACGATAAAAAAGGTCTTCACGAAAAGTACCCTTATGAATCTCATCCATCAGATTCCTGTTTGTCGTTGCTACGATCCTCACGTCAATCTTTATGGTCTTTTCTCCCCCTACCCGCTCAAACTCTTCCTCTTCCAGAACCCTGAGCAATTTGGCCTGTATGTTGGGTGATATTTCACTGATCTCATCAAGCAATAAAGTACCTTCATTCGCCAATTCAAAACGCCCTACATGTTTTGAAATGGCGCCGGTATAAGCCCCACGTTCGTGTCCAAACAGTTCGCTTTCCAAAAGTGTTTCTGCCAGAGCGGCACAATTAACCCGGATAAAAGGCTTTTCACATCGATGGCTATGATAGTGTATTGCACGTGCAACAAGTTCCTTTCCGGTGCCACTTTCCCCTTGAATAAGAACACTTGCCTTGCTCTGAGCAATCTTTTTAATCTGTTCATATATCTGGGACATTCTAGAGTTTCTGCTAAAAACGGGATTCAATTTTTCGTCAATATTTGAGTTAGTTCT
Source organism: Candidatus Brocadia sp. (assembly GCA_046291035.1). Classification (GTDB taxonomy): domain Bacteria; phylum Planctomycetota; class Brocadiia; order Brocadiales; family Brocadiaceae; genus Brocadia. Next base: position 2,655 of record JBKBTA010000016.1, on the reverse strand, counting down.
CCAATACCTGTTCTCCGTAATTAACCTTTGCCGCTCATTAACTCTGGAAATTAAATGTTCTATCTGATCAGGGGAAAAAGGTTTTATAATGTAATCATACGCCCCTTTTTTCATGGCCTCTACTGCTGTCTCTATAGTCCCGTAAGCTGTCATAAGAATCACAACGGTTTCCGGTGAAACAGCCTTTACCTTTTCGAGAACCTCCATACCGCACATTCCCGGCATTTTCATATCCAAAAAAATCAAATCGTATCCTTCTTTGCTAATCCTGGTTATCGCCTGGTGCCCGTCACTTGCAGAGACGACATCGTACCCGCCTCTTGTTAATGTTTCACAAAGATATTCACGACCCAAAGTATCATCGTCTACTACCAATACCTTTTCTACACGCATATTATTTCCCTTGAGAATATAAAAATCTGAAATTAAGCATAAACACTTTACCTCAACAAAACCACGACTTTATACAAACTGTGGTACTAAAGCCTCAACTTTTAGCCTTGCATCATCGAAGATACCCGTATCGAAATTACAATTTCTCGGTAAATTGATATAAAATGTTGTCCCCTTGCCTTCCATACTCTCCACATAAATCTTGCCGTTATGCGCCTCAATAATCCTGCTTACAATTGCCAACCCTAAACCAGTCCCTTCTTGTTTTGTTGTAAAAAATGGATCAAAGATTTTATGGACAACCTCTTTTTTAATGCCAATTCCTGTATCTCTTATTCCTACCTGGATATTCCCCTGTTCATCACCCTCTCCCGGGCGCGTGAATACTGTTAAACAACCTCCGTCCGTCATGGACTGGACTGCATTTAAACAAAGGTTTAAAAAGGCCTGGTGCAATTTCTCGGGATCACACCGTAAAAAGTCTGCGTCTAAATTATAGTCTTTCCGAATAAGAATGTTCGTAATACCCTTTTGTTTCATATCTTCTATCACGAAGAAAAGCGTCTTATCCAATATTTCTGAAATACTATTATTCCCTAATTTCAGCCTGAGTGGACGGGCAAATATCAGCAACTCAGTCACCGTCTTATTTAAATTCTTTGTGCCCTGAATGATATTCTTTACCAGCTTCTTCCTGGGATCTGAATCCTCAAAATCTCTTGCAAGCAAGGCGGAAAACCCCTCTATTCCATTCAAAGGGTTACGAATTTCATGGGCAATACATGCAGCCATAGCACCAATAGCGGCCAATTTATCTGCATTTCTCAGACGCATCTCCAATTCTCTGATTTCTGACAAATCCCTGAACACCTCTACCGCTCCTATTGTATTTTCATTTGCATCCTTAATCAGGGACACACTGCTTTCAATCCATTTTAACACTCCTTGATTTGTTTCTATCTTCCGTTCCACATCTATACAGTTTTTCCCTCTTTCAAGTGCCAATAGCAATAACGGTGCACTGCCATCACTACTTTTAAAAACGGACTCAACTTTTTTCCCCATTACGTCCGATGCATGTAAACCTAATATTTTTTCTGCTGCCTTATTCAGAGTAGTCACTTCGCCCTTTAAATTCACCGCAATAACACCGCTGTGAATGCTGCTTAGGAGACTGTTTAAATATTTCGTAAGACTATCTAACTCTTGTACCTTGTCCTTCAGACATTCATTTGTATGTGCCATTTCCCTGTCAATCTCTTTAACCCTGTTCTGGAGTTGATTGTAAGCCTCTTCAAGCCGCTGGGTATACTGATTAAACAGGTGAAAGACAGCAACAAGTTCGGTTTCCCGGTTTTTTGTAAATTCTTTTACAGATGTATTTTCAGTCATTTTACCCTATCCTCTTTAACTATTTGGATTCATAGCTGCCTGATGACACAAGCAGTTGATTACTGGTCAAAGTGTTTTTCTCATACCAGGACTTCCACCAATTAATATCTTCTATGTACCACTTTGCCTGTTCTACCCAATCACTCCCGGGATACTGATTGATAAAACGCTGATATTCGTTAAAGGCAACATCGAATTTTTTCATGTTCCTATAACAGTTTGCGATCTGGTATTGAGCCCAAATATACTGATCCAAAGGAATATCGTTTAGGGTAAGCAATTTATACGTCTGCAGTGCATTATCATACTCACATAATTTATAAAAACACTCTGCAAGATCGAGTTTACTCACATTCCCAATCACCTTCGATAACCGCTGATTTAAGTCATTACTTACACCCACTTCTGGCTTTTTACTATCCTTCACAATATATAGCTGCCCCGTCGAGCTACCGTTCCGCGTGCTCGCATCTTTTAATGGATATATCTTTGCCAATGCAGAGGATGCACCAGCTATTGCAGATTTCTCGTTGGGTTGCAATCGGTCGCTACTACGAACGTTACCAGCAGAAGCAGATATCGATTCGGTCTCCATTTTCACATCTATTTCAGAATTTTTAGCATCGTCCTCTTCCATTACATCTTTTCTTAATTTTTTATATTCATTTTCTAATTCTTGAAGTTTCTTTCTTTCGGCCTGGAGAATTGACATGATATTTTCTATACATTGCTCTGTTTTAGAATTCGATGATGATTCCACCGTTCCCTGATCATTTGTAACGGCATCGTCTTTTTCTGACTTAACAGGCCTTAACAACGGTCTTTCAATATCACTACTTATTTCTGCTTTTACATATACCTTTTTCGATG
>JBKBTA010000167.1:0-6573 GCA_046291035.1 Candidatus Brocadia sp. | reverse complement strand
ATTACTACAACGGATTTGATGTATGATCTATATGAAATGGAGGGCTTTTGTCAGGTCTCCACTTGACAACGCTACCAGAAGTTTTTATTATAGTCTCCTCTTCACTGCAGTAATTATATTTAATAAGTGCAGTAATTATACTGCGATTTTTGAAATACGAACCGATACCTTATTTTTTACTGATACTTGATATTTAGTAAGTGTCGTGAAATTAAGTGTTTATGAAATCAATATAAAAACATAATTATTCTGCCCTCCAGGCACATTTTTTGTTAGCTAAGGAATTCCAAAGGTTTTGGTAGGAGCCAACTCCCGTTGGCGACCTGGCGCATACACGCCGATGGGAATTCCCGGCCGCCTTCAGGAGGCTGCTCCTACCAATAGGACATTTAAATTTTCAAACTTCAACCGGAGGTTTACATTGGAAATAAAAAAAATGTTACCCACCTTAGTAACCATAGGAAATATCATATGCGGTTTTGTGTCGATCCTATGCGTTTCAAACCAGAGGTACGAACTTGCTGCGTGGTTGATTGTGGTAGCTATGGCTTTGGATGCCCTTGACGGAAGACTTGCCCGCATGATGAAGAGTACAAGTAAGACGGGTGCTCAGTTAGATTCTATGGCAGATTTGATAACATTCGGCATTGCTCCAGCCATTCTTATGATTAAGACCTGCGACAATTTTCCGGTTATCTTTTTGTGGAGTATTGGCTTATTTTTTATGATATGTGCCGCTTTCCGGTTAGCGCGATTTAACGTACAAAAAGAAGAAGGTGTAAATATACCAAGGCATTTTTTCTCTGGTTTACCCACCACCCTTTCAGGAGGAACGATTGCACAACTCGTCATTCTTAATCACTTTGTGCAAATAAGATTTGGGACGGATGTCGTCACGATGCTTTTACCCTTTGTCACCTTTGCACTGGGCTTATTTATGATCAGCAAAGTCCCATTTTTTAATATTACCAGCAAAATCGGTGTTCAGCAGGGTATTTTTGCTATGGTATTAGAATTTTCAGCAGCCATTTTGTTTTTTGTTATTACCCCGGAATTGGCACTATCAACGGTATTAACTTGTTATTTGATAATATGTGCGATGTATGGGGTGTTAAAAGGCAGGCATCTCAGCAAGGGGTATTCTACAACTTAAATTATTTGACATTGCATCCTCAAGAATATTTGTAATATCAGCAGTATCTTTGGATACAGCCCATTGCCACTCACCAAATCCACCGTGTTCATTTGAGAGAAAATATCTGTTCTGCAGCAAAGGGTCAATGTGAGGGACGAGGGCATAGGTCTTTTCCCTGCTTTCTTTATCGGTTCCTGGCGCTACAAGACCCACCGGCGGCTTATTGGCCCTTTTGTGCTTGTATTATTCTATGGGTTTCTTTGTCTGTTTGCTTGAAGTTTCTGATAGGTTGGATTTCCCTTTTCTCATCATGATTGTGGATTTAGTAAGTAGTTTTTAACACCGCTGGTAAATTCTGCCAACAATGGTTGACTTTCTTTGATGAACTTTTTGATTGCATCCCAGCGTATATCAATATATTCATGCGCCAGTTTGTTTCTTATTGAAGCCCATTCTGATATCTCCAGACCCAGTTCTTTTCTGAAAAGATTTGTAAGAGAAATATTTCTCAGTATTTCTCTGTATGTTTGGGGAATTTCCATTGCTTTTGTACTGAGTAAGATCTTCGCAATATCAATTAAAACATTGATGATATTTTCTATCCACCGTTCTACTTCTCTTCGTTTTCTCCTGTCTTTATAATCCTCCCAGGTCAGGGACTGATAGAGATGGAAGTCAGCTATTTCATCTGATAAAAAGTCCAGTCTCCTTATCAGGTCTTCACGGTCGGCTGGTGTAAGCATCTTTTCGCTTCCAGTAATCTTCCACAAAATCTCTGTATTCCACAGCCAGATCAGAAACGGCTACCATATATCGCAAAAAGGTCTTTCTGTCTCTAATGACGATGGGCAGTCCTTCTCTTACAGCTACGTCACAGATGTTAACAGGTGACCTGTTTAATATTACCAGGTCTACTTCTCTTTTAAGGATACGTTCCAGGTCTCCCCAGATTTCATCTTCAGACTTGTAGAATACGGGTTCTTCTATTTCTAACATATTTTGTTCAGGTTTTAGATAGATGGCAATATCGATATCGGAACCCTCATGTTCTCTCCCTTTTATGAAAGAACCGAAGATAAAGGACATGAGGACATCCTCTCTGCTGTTGAAATATTTTTTCAACGCATCTAATGTGGAATTTGTTTTATGAGTGATTGGTTTCATAGGATTATGCGGACGGCATGATTGTGTAAAGGCTTTAAGCCGACTTCTTTTTGCGGATTATAGACTTGTTGCGGGGGTTTGTCAATTCTTAAAGGTAGCTTGAATAATTTTTAACATTTCCTGGTGAATCACTTTGGTGCCGGCGATGATATTCCCCGTTTTTAAATATTGTTTGTCCCCTTTAAAATCTGTGACCACACCTCCTGCCTCTTCGACCAGGAGTGCGCCTGCAGCCATATCCCACGGCGACAGGGCGCATTCAAAAAAACCGCCAAAGATGCCCTCCGCTGTATATGCAAGATCAAGGCAGGCCGAGCCACCTCTTCTGATACCAGTGGCATGCATAAAAAAATCCTTAAATACCTTGAGGTAAGGGTCAATGATGTCTTTTATTCTATAAGGAAATCCTGTTGCAATGAGCGAGGTACTCAACGTGCTGGAGCGAGAGACATGGATACGTTTGCCATTTTTAAAAGAGCCATGCCCTTTCATTGCAGCATAGATGTTTTCCCTGAGCGGTTCGTAAATGAGACCAACTGCCAAATTTCCTTCGATTTCTAAGGCAATAGAGACGGCGAAACTCGGCAGGCCATGGATATAGTTCAGAGTGCCGTCCAGCGGGTCTATGATCCATAAAAAGGCGGAATCGTCTTTTTCTTCCAAAGATTCTTCGGCCATCATGCTATGGTTGCTAAAATGAGATTTGATATAGCCTTTTATGATTTCCTCAGATTTTTTATCAACCTCGGTGACGTAGTCATTTTTGGCCTTTTCGTCAATCATCGAGGGGCACACTTTCCCAAAATGTTCTTTTAAAACAATGCCAGCGCGAAGGGCGGCCTCCCTTGCAACTTCTAAATAATTATTTAAATTACCCGTGTTCATAATCATTATTAATTTTTATTGTGCTCTGTAAGATCAAGTTCGGTATAATAACAAAACCACTACTGCAATTTCAATCCCTTGGTTACATTTATAGATATTTTCTCTTTACAAAGATATTAAAATTATGTTTAAAATAACTGAAAAGAAAATGGGAAAAATATCAAAAAACAAAATGAGAGTGCTTAAAAAGTATTTTCTAGAAAACCCAGAGGTATCAATGGCTTTTCTTTTCGGCTCCCGGGTTAAAGGGCAATCCCTTTTTGATTCTGATGTTGATATCGCAATATATTTTAAACCACAGGATAGAAGGCTGGAATGGGAAGAGAGGGGTTCGTATCCGGGTGTAACTGAGATCTGGGCAGAAACAGAAAAAATACTAGGGGAAGATGTTGATATCCTGGTTCTAAACAAGGCTCCTTGTCTTATTGCCTTTGATGCTTTGCGTTCAGGTATGCCCCTTGTCATTAAAGACGGTTTACTGTATTTAAGATTTTTATTATTTATCAGTTCCGCTGCAATGGATTTTAAAGAATTTGTGGAAGATTACTGGCAAATCGAACAACGGTCAACTTCATTAAGTGAATTTGACAAAACAAGGTTAATTGAAATAATAAAATTTTTGACGAATGAGATTGATGATTGGAACGTTTATCTGAAATTTGATTGGGATGAGTACCAGAATGACAGATTGAAAAGAAGAAGCCTTGAACATTGGGTAGAGAATATAGTGAATGCAACAATTGACATTGCAAGAATTCTCCTTGCTTCAGAAAAGAAACCTTTGCCGGGCACGTATAGGGAAATTTTAAGGTCCTTTATGTCTTTGAAAGACTTTGATAAGAATATTGCGGAAAAATTAGGAGAATTTGCAAGATTAAGAAACATTATTACGCATGAATATCTGGATATTCGCTGGGAACAAATGCAACATTTTGTAAAGACTGCCAGACCATTATTTGAACATACTATCGAATATGCGAAAAAGCATTTTTTGCTTTGATGGCAAAAAATGAAAATACCTGACAAGTAATGAGAGTGGCACTCAATTCCGTCATGGAACTGTCCAAAAAGCGTTGGATTATTGAATAATGAAGGTTTGACCCTGCGACTTTTTATTTGGTTTGTGATTTTTGGAATGCAAAATGTTTGCAAAATAACCATTAACTTGATTGTATAGAAATTTTCATTTTATTTAAGCGGGTCACAGGGTAGCATGGGTTATTCCCCTCTTGGGAGGGGATTCAGGGGTGGGTTGTGTGAAGCCTGTCCTGAGCTTTGTCGAAGGGCGAAGCGCACCCAACAGAAACGGTTTGAACCCGCAAGAGACAAGCGGCAAGAGACTAATTAGCAGCAGAGAAAAGGGGATGGGGAGAAAGGGTGCATATATAACTTCTAACCTCCAACCCTCAACTTCCAATCCAAAACTTGTCCCCGACTCAGGCTTGTCCACGACTCAGAGCGGGGATCGGGGATCCGCAATCCAAAACGACGAGGTAGAAGTTTCAAATCCAAAATCTAAAATCGCAAATCGTAAATTAGAGTACGGTTTCACCGTCGCTTCCTACGACCGCACAAAAGACCTCATCATCGACCCCCTGCTGGCATCCACGTACCTGGGCGGGTTTGGTTGGGAGTCTGGTTCTTCTCTCACCCTCGATACAAGCGGGAACGTATATGTGATGGGGTATACATATTCGTCAGACTTTCCGACGACGAGCGGGGCGTATGATACCTCTTATGATGGTTGTTGTGTTGATGTCTTTATCTCGAAGCTGGACGGTAATCTTTCTGCGGGCACTGCCCAACCACCAACGGTAACAACGGGAGACGCAGCGGATATAACCGTGAATACCGCAACGCTGAAGGGCGTGGTAAATGCCAACGGGCTAACCGCAACGGCATGGTTTGAGTATGGCGATACCAGCGGCGGCCCCTATTCCCACACCACCACGCAAACCGTAACCGGCACAAGCGACACCCCCATAAGCGCCCCCCTAAGCGGCCTATCGGCAGGCACAAAATATTACTACCGGCTCGTTGCAGAAAACACCGCGGGGAAGACGGAAGGGAGTGAGAAGACGTTTACTACTTCATCAGAAACTTCTGTCCAACCACCGGTCTTTGGTTTAACGATTATAACGCACGGATATCAGTTATTTGGCGCTTATCCAGTATGGGTAGATGAAATGGCGGAGGCTATCGCAAACCGGTTTGGGGGCGCCGATAAGATGCCTGTTTATTCCATGAAGATGGTCGAAGATAACAAAGGCAAAATAATCGCCGAAGACCTTGTAAAAGTTACTTCTGCTCCGGATTTTAAATCGGCCGGTGGCGCTATTTTCCGATAATGAAAGACTGTCAAATGGGACAGCGCATGAACAGGTGCATACTTATTATCATGGAACGATAGATGTTGACGATGATTGCGTAGACCACGTGGGCGTCCAGCCCGAATGGTATGCGCCAAAATATCCAACGCGCCGAACTGGATATTATTTCAGCCGGATTGGCAAGGGAGACCGTTATTCATCAGACGATACAGGCATTCAACCACTCATTCATCCAAGGGATGGCTTACATTACCGCTTAAGTAAATCAAATAAAAACAACAGAGAGGACTTAAATGTGTCTAAAAAACACCTTGCCTTTCCAACTGTAACGTTCAGGCCATTTGCAGACCAGTCTGAGTATGAGGTGAATGTTGGAGAAACGGTTGTTTTCACCTATTACTACCAGGATGTTGACAGCAAGCTTGATATTATGTTTGCTCTGGATGATGACACAAACCCATTTAACGATTCGGACAATAGCGATTATAAAGAGATTGGCGCTCAGACTGGCAAGGCTAAAAGAGGAACCATTAGCGCTGAAACTACATTTGAATGGGTTCCCACTGATGCGGATATTGGAACCCATTATGTACAAATCAAGGCAACCGATGCCGGCAAACTGACGCGTTATGATTACCTGATTCAGCCGATCAAGGTACAAAACAACTGAGTAAATATCAGGCGCATAAACACAGATATGGGGGACACGGGCGTTGTGTTCAGACAACCGTCGCACGTAGGGGCACGGTGCCCGTGCCCCCCGCACATTTAAGCAGCAACAGCAGGGTCAAACCTTCATTTTTCAATAGACATATAAAAAAAGAAAAGGCAAACTAACTAAAGACTACTATTGTAATTGAATAATGAAGGTTTGACCCTGCGGCTGCGGTCTTGACTGAGCGTGTCCACACGCAGACAGGCTGCTGTGCCATCAGGGCTAAAGCCCCGGTATGACGTGTACCCGCTAACCCCAGCCTTAAGGCTGGGGTTAGTGACGGTCTTATCTGAATTGGGCTTTAGCCCTGACCTGTTCAGATTATTTATTGTCAATCCCTAACC
>JBKBTA010000166.1:0-6641 GCA_046291035.1 Candidatus Brocadia sp. | reverse complement strand
GGTGTCTGGCCATTATAGCCCCAGCAGTTGACGATCATTCCGGGTGCAAACTCCCGCTTAACGGGCTCGGCGATCAAGTGAAAGACTTTAACGCCATTGTCCCACTTCCAGGGGAGTGTGCTCCCATTGGGTGTAACCACAGGTGTGTAGGATAAGCCATGTGTGGGTGGTGCAATAGGGGAGGGCTGTGTAGTTGTCTGTGTGCCTATAGCCTTTAATTGTTTGCGTCCTAGCAACATGGAGATACCGCCGGTTAGCAACGCCGCTGCGCCGGAAAAAAGCATTTTACGACGGGTAATCATGATTAATCTCCTTAATGATTCGGTAACGACCTGGATTTCGGTGCGGGCCATATCTAGTTTTGCCTGATGGTAGAATCCCTTTTGATTATCTACGTCAAGCTGTTTTAATGTGCCAGCCTCGAGTTGCCGGCTGGCAAGTTCGGCTGCTGCCTCCGTAGCCTGAGCCACAGTCCGGCGCATTTCTAATATTTGTTCATCAGATTGAAGGGTGTAATAAGCCGACCGCACCTCTTTTGCAAGATCTAAAACTGCGTTACTGACGCGCTGCTTTGCCTGTTCAAACTGCGCCGCGGCCACCTTCTTTCTCAAAGGAAGCATAAGCAGATCGAGAAAGTCCTGGTCCACCGAAAACTCAGTGTTGGTCTGTCGATGCCTATCTATTGCCCTATCCATAAATCTGAAGCTGGCAAAGAAGGTAGGATTCCGCAACAGGCCGGCCTGAACCAGATCAGCCTGAGCAATTCCTAATTCTTCATATGTTGCCTGCAAGGACCGGTTGTTAAGCAATGCAATTTGTACGGCATCGGACACCGCTGCATCCTCTGGCCTACCCTGATTCCAGTGTACCCGTTGACCGATGCGTTGTTCTATAAGCCTCTGGACATCAGGAAACCCCGCTTCTTTAGGCACTGATGCACAACCACTAAGTAATCCAATACACGTAATCATTGCAAATATGGTTACCGTTCTATACATCATTGTTTGCCCTCCGAGTCAGTTTTTGAAGGCTCTGACGGGACTAATCTCATTCCACACGTAGGGCATTTCCCCGGGTCTGATTGCGCTACTTCTGGATGCATCGGACAGGCATAAGTTATGGGTGGATGTATAGGCGAAGTTGGTTCGGTAACAGGTTGTTCCGTTGTGAAAGGAGCCTCGGATTAAATTCAAATGTACGGATTTTTCAAAGAGCTAAATTGTTACGTTTTGTCTATACCGTATGCTAATTGTGGCTGGCTTGTGCCTTTGCAGTCATGAGCCCCCATAACCAATTGATCTTGTATCGTTCAACCTGTAGATTGCTGTAACCAGCATTTCGGAGCAGGTGCTCGCAAGCACGCCGTCCATACGTTTTGAAGTGGGCACGATTAAACACACGTAAAAATACATCACAGATACGACATGCAATATAATCGTCACACCAATCGGTAATAACGATTCTACCCTGCGGTTTGAGGACACGAGCGATCTCTATCAAACATTCTTCAGGCTTGCGCAAATAATGAAAGGCGTTACAGGAAACTACCACATCGAAACTTTCAGAGCGGAACGGTAAACACTGGGCCTTGCCAGCAATAAGGGCGCTATCCTTGATCTGCTTGTTCCGGGCGATCTTGAGCATTTCTCTACTAAGGTCAATACCAACTACTTTAACCGATGGATAACCTTCAATGATTGCCTGAAGTAGAGAACCCGTCCCGCACCCAATATCTAATATCCTGTCGGTTGGATTAATCTCCAATCGTTTCAACGTTTCCCTGAGTGTTGCGTCAATATAAAAAGACCAGCGTTGGTCATAATCGGGAGCCAGACTGTCATACTCTTTGATAACTGCATACTCATTGTTTGGTGTATAATTAATTTCAGTCATAATTGATAGTACAATTTCAGATTAAAGCAAAGGCATTTCTTTACGCGCTTATAACAATATCTTTTTGTGACTCGTTCCCAAACTCTGTTTGGGAACAAGAAAACAAGCACTCGAATGGCCGTTTTACCTAGCTCGTATATTTCTGCGGTGATTGCTCGAATTTCTTTTTGCATGCAACCGAACAAAAATAATATGTCTTGCCCTGATAAGTGACAGTTGCCTGAACGTCTTTCTCTTCCAGGCGCATGCCGCAAACAGGGTCTTTGTGTTTCATTGAGGCTTGTCCAATCATTGCTCTTTCCTCCTCAACTGGTGATATTTGTCGAGATAATCCATGACGGTAATGATCACTTCTGCATGGCTCCAGCTCAACGGACACACCGAGATGGGACGATCACCGAAGGGATGGAGCTGCTCTGGCAGCACTCCCGAAGGGCGTGCATGCCGGACAACCCACTTGAGGATATCAATCACACCCTGTAATTGCTCTAATGTAAGCGCCGCTGTTATTTTGTACTGCGCCAACCAGAGCGTACAGATTATCCATGAATTTCCAGGCACCTGTCTGAAATCCCCCGTCGCGTGGAGAAACCAATCCCGTTCGTAACGAGCAATGCCACCGATATCAGTTCGCACCGTCAGGCGTTCTTCAACCTGCCTCATTGTGGAAATGACCTTCGGATCGTCAACCGGTAAAAGTCCAAAGGCGACTACACCAAACAGACTTGCATCGATTGTGAGATCAAGTTCTCCGGTATTGGGGTCAAACCCCCTCGCGAACCGTTGGGCCTGGGGACTATAAAGTACTCGCCCGGTAGCTTCCTGGATTTCGGCTGCCGCCTTCCGATATTTCTCAGCCAGATGCCGTTCTCCAAAACTTTCGGCAAAGTGCGCAGCAGCCATAAGCCCACCGTAGACTGTTGCGACCGTGAAGGTATGTACTCCATGCCGCTCTTCCCACAAATCGTAAGAGGGGCGGGGCAGCCCTGTAGTCTCCATGCGGTAATCCTCCAGAAAATCTGCGACGCGGATGATAAGTGGGCGATAAAGTGTCCTTACAAACTCAATGTCTTTGTAACGGGCAAAGTGCTGCCATAACGCCCATAGCACGAGCGCCGTCGAATCCTCCTGAATGGGTATCTCCATCTGCTCGCGGGCATACCAAGGATGCCAGGAACTGCCCAGACTTCCATCAGGGTTGTATTTATGCAGGAGATAGCCTTAGTCGGTTATGACATCGGCGCAAAAACGGAAGAAGTTACGAGGCATGTCAATGTATCCGGCCCGGATGAGGGCATACACCGCCCGTGCTGCATCCCGAGGCCAGATGTAGCTGTAGGTATCGCGTCCAAAATGCAAGAGGTCTGAGTCATTGGCGGCAATGATCCCACCGTGATTATCGGTCAGCGTGCGGAGAATCAAGAGGCTGCGTTGGTAGAGTTCGAGCACTTCATGCGGCAGGTCAGCAAAATCCGGAAGGCTTTTGGTTACCCACAGTTTCCAGTAATCTCCCGTGCGGTCGAGCAACCCGGCCGGCGTCTTTTCAAGAACAATGGAATTAAGAACTTTCACCTCCCTGTATTTTGTCCCGGCCGTGATCCAGTAATGGCAGGTGGCTTGGCTATTGGGAGACAACGCCATCTTGAGGGCAACAGTGGAGTCTACCGAGCCCTGAGCAATGGGGTTCTTGCCGAGGTATCCATCTTCCGCATCACGCCATGTCCCCTCCGCTCCTTTGTATGCCTTGATTCCGATAGCCCACTCTTCGATCCCCACCCCGGTATCCGTCCGGGTGTTGACCAGGAAATAGCGATTGCCTTTGTAATGGAGAATCCCTTGCAGTCGGGGCTCATAGAGCGCCGTATCGGCAACGTTGTTCTCGTAAAGGTAAAAATCCTGATGGAAAAACAGACGAATCTCCCGTAAACGGTTGCCAAGGTTATGAACGGTTGTTTCACGAAGGTAGATATTTTCATGAAAATCTACGGCATCGCGGCAGTAAAGTATGAGTCCAAGCCTCCGGTTAATAAGCTTCACGTTAGTTACCAGCGTGTTGGGCTCATAGGCAAGGTATCGTTCCCACTCTGGCTCATTTACCCAACTCAACTGTCCCTCGGTGAAGACACCGAAGCGAAATGCATGTCCTGCGGTATGGTTCTCCTGACCGACATACGGAAAGTAGATGTCACGGAGCTGATAGACGGCGTCGAACATCACTTGCAGCGAACCGTTACTAAGAGTTAATTCTCGTGGCATAACTCATTTCCTGAAAAACAAAAAGGCAATTCAAAGAATTGCCTTTTTGTACTGCACTTCTAATTATCCACACTAATTCTCATTTGCATTTATGCATTTTTTTTCCTTATTTCTTTTCCTTTTCTTTTGCTCCCGCCTCTCCTTCAGCGCCTGTCATACCATGTTCTTCTCCTTTGTGACTTTCAGCATGAGTCTTTGCTTCGCCACCCTTTCCTTTCTCAGGTTCTTTATGCCTGTGTCCATCCTTTGCTTCCTTACCCGTTTCTCCTTCTGAACCTGTCATTCCATGTTCCTCTTCTTTGTGTTCTTTGTGATGCGTTTCTCCTGCCATCACAGACCTGGAGGATACGATATTGAAAGTACCAATACTGCAAATCAACCCACCTACAATAACGAAAGTAAGTCCAGATTTCTTCAACATTTCCTTCTCCTCCTCAATTAGGAAATTAGGCCAGGCTTTCCGAGAGCACTCTCAGCGAAGTTGCTGGGATATTTTTACATGACGTAAAGCGTATTTCTAATTACAACATTTTTCCAGGATATGTCAAATAAAATTTGTGTCAATTTGGTTTTTTGAAACCCATTATACACACCCATAAATCCCCACTTTTTAGAGGGGACTTCAAACCTCCCCACTATCAAGAGCGGCCTGGGGTGTGTTTCAATACTTGTTTCCAACTGGAATTTGGGAATAAGCATTGATACGATTTTCGAAAAACTAAATTGTTATTAAAATTTGATGATTTAAGATTTATGAAAGTGAAACCCGGAATGAAGCTGAACGATGGTAAAACCAAACTCGCAAATAGATTCGTCTTGCTCACCGCATGCTCCAAAAGAGGTTTCATGTTATCTCCTTTGCGGTCTTTAATAGGGACATAATTGCGATTGTCTGCGCCCATATAGACCTGCCTTGGCCGTATTATTTTTTGTTCGGTATCCTCCAGCATTTCCAGCCACTGGGCAAGCCAGCCCACTGTGCGGGGAATTGCGAAAAGGACTGGAAACATCTCTACCGGGAAACCCATTGCCCTATAGAGTATTCCAGAATAAAAATCTACATTGGGATAGAGTTTATGTTTTATGAAATATTCATCCTCCAGGGCTATTCTTTCGAGCTCGAGCGCTATGTCAAACAAGACATTCTTCCCTGTAACTTCCAGTACCTGTGCCGTCATATCCTTCAGAATCTTTGCTCGCGGGTCATAGTTTTTATAGACACGGTGACCGAAACCCATAAGACGAAATTCGCCAGACTTGACACGCTTCAGATATTCTGGCACCCGATCCTTGCTTCCGATCTCACTTAGCATGCGGAGTACCTGTTCATTTGCACCGCCATGGAGTGGCCCGAAAAGGCTTGCTGCTGCCGCTGCCACAGAGACATATGGATCAGGATGCGAGCTCCCCACATTTCTCATTGTTGTCGTACTGCAATTTTGCTCATGATCTGCGTGGAGAATAAACAACACATCCAGGGTACGTTCGAGTAATGGGTGCGGTGTATATTTTGGTTCTACCGTTTTGAACATCATGTTGAGAAAATTACCGGTGTAACTGAGATCGTTGTCCGGATAGGCATAAGGCAAGCCAACGCTGTGTCGGTATGCAAATGCTGAGAGGGTTGGCATTTTGGCGATTAAACGGTAAATTTGCCTCATGCGTACTTCCGGATCGGTGATATTCCTTGCCTCGGGATAGAATGTAGATAAGGCTGCGACAGTGCTTACCAGGATACCCATGGGATGTGCGTCGTATCGAAATCCTTCCATAAATTTCTTGATATTTTCATGAACAATTGTGTGATGCGTAATGTGCCATATCCATTCATTCAGTTCTGCTTGTGTGGGAAGCCTGCCATGGAGTATCAAATAAGCAACTTCGAGGAAGCTGCTCTTTGCAGCAAGTTCTTGGATAGGATAACCACGGTAACGAAGGATGCCTCGCTCCCCATCGACAAAAGTTATTGTACTCTTACAACTTGCAGTATTTGATAACCCAGGGTCATAACTCAGCAGTCCAAAATCCTCATCAGATGTCTTTATTTGTCGGAGATCTATCGCATGGATGGCAGCCCCATAATTCGGATAAGTTCCGTACATAATAGGCAGTTTGTACTGTTTGCCTGTACGATTATCGATGATGGTTAACGTGTCTTCTGGCATTTTAAAAGTTAGATGATTTTAGTTTTAAAAAGGATTATTTGATACCTAAATCCTGCAAACAAGGCGAAGCCTTGTTGCAGGATTAGGCCAGAAATGGTAGAATCTCCAAGGGATTTCAAGGTATTATGAAAATAAAAACGCCTTAAAAGGAGGTTCACCTTTTCTATGAAGAATATAGCACAAAAAGAGACAAGAAGGCAACCGAAAATCAAGACAGAGATGAACGGGAAGGGATTAACCGTGCATGCAGGGCTTTTACCGGCATTGAACTTCATGGGGAAATTATATTCAGGAAAATAATAGGTGAGGCAGTACGCAAGGAGCGAG
>JBKBTA010000165.1:0-6642 GCA_046291035.1 Candidatus Brocadia sp. | reverse complement strand
GGATACTTTGTTACGTTGTCCAAAGTATTTGGCGACGAGTGGGGGTTGGAGGCTAACACCTCCAGCCTACCAGCTAACAGAAGGAGAACAATAAGTGGCTGAAGAGTTTCAATGTGGCAACAGAAGTACAAAGACGTTGTGCCGAGACGATTGTAGTGAGTGTGGGAGACAGGGAGGCAGACGTTTACGAGTTGTTCCATCTTGCTTTAAGTAAGGCGGAGAGTCCAAAACTTCTCGTTCGTGCAGAGCATAATCGTTTGCTTGCAGATGGTCAAGGGCATTTGTACGAACACCTCCAGGCGAAGGAGGTTGCGGGAGTTCAGACAGTACGTGTACCCCGCAAGCAGAGCCAGCCGGCAAGAGAAGCGAAATTGGATATACGGTTTGGGGAAGTAACGCTCGCGCCACCGCAAGGCAAGAAAGAATTGGGAGAATTGACAATATGTGCAGTGTATGCAAGAGAGACAGAGGTTCCCAATGGTGTGGAGGCGTTGGAATGGATGTTGTTGACAACCTACGAGGTAAAGACATTTGAGCAAGCAGTGGAGAAAATGCAGTGGTATTGCCTGCGATGGGGTATAGAAATATATCACCGGGTATTGAAAAACGGTTACAGGATAGAGCAAAGGCAGCTGGGCAGTGCAGAGAGAATCGAGACCTGTCTTGCCATTGATATGGTGGTAGCATGGCGAATATATCATCTGACAAAACTTGTAAGAGAGACGCCGAACATGTCATGTACCGTCTTTTTTGAAGACGCAGAATGGAAGACGCTGGTTGCGTACAAAACCCAAAACCCGATACCACCGGAAAATCCGCCTACGTTACGAGATGTGATGCATATGGTCGCCAGTCTCGTGGTTTCTTATGCAGAAAATGCGATGGAGAGCCAGGAACCCAAACCTTGGGGCATGGACTTCAGAGGTTAGACGATATCACGGAAATGTGGAAAATCTCCATGTCTGTCCTTGCCCCTCACTTGTTTCATCCACCACCTGTAGCCAGTAATAAATGTGGGTAAAGATGAGATTGTTAAGGGGGTTTCCCCTCCCCCTTTGTCCCCCTCCGGAGGGGGATAGAGGTGAGGAAGGAGGATTCAGGTGGTTGTCTGATACGTGATGATACAAACTTTGAAATTTAATTTAACATTAAATTAGACCTTCGGTAACTTTCTCAATGTAGAGCGACGAGCCTCGCCGCTTTACAACCATGGCGTTGAAATTCCTTATCATTAAATTAGGCATTCGACAACCGCAACTTTGAATTTCCTAAGCATTAAATTTCATTATATTCGTCACGCATTACGTCCTTCTTGACGAAATAACCCATTTTTTGTATATTTGCAAAGTTTATTTTTCCTGACACAAAGGGTTGTATAAAAAATCAATTTAACTCAATTTTAAAAGGTAAAAGAATATGCAAAAGTGGTTGAAGAAGGAAAGGGAATTACGGAAAAAGGGATTTGCAGATAAACAGATTGAAGAGACGGTTGGTTTTTTGCGCCAAAGGGGTATCGGAACCGTTTGGGATGTCCAGGCCGCATATGATGCGGGTCTTTTTGGATTGAAGGACAGGTGCTCATTCGGAAGTCACGGACTCTGCTGCCGCAACTGTCATCTGGGCCCCTGCCGGTTGGATGGCGATGAGATCCCCCTCCACATGAAATTTGCCGTCCCCAATATCAAGCGAAGCTCCTGTGGCAAAACGGCCGATAGTATGGTTGCCGGGATGCTCTTGCAGACCGTTGTAAGCGGCACAAGCGCTCATCTTGGTCACGCAATACACACCGCAAAGACATTTGTGACGGCCGCAGAGGGTTCCGCAAATTATCTCATAAAAGACGAAGAAAAGCTGCGTGCAGTTGCAAAGGGACTGGGGATTAACATACAGGGAAAACAAAGCCTTGAGATCGCGAGGGAGGTTGGGCAAAAGGCCATGGAAGACCTCATTGGGCCAGGTGATGGACCAATGAATTTTGCACTTGCCCTTGCACCAAAGAAGATCGGTAGACTTGAAAAGGCAGGCCTCATACCCCAGAAGGGCGCTGCTGAGACCATCGTACAGGGAGTCCACAGCACCGTTCAGGGCATGATGAGCAGTACCCACCATCTCCTGATGTCCTGCTTAAAATTTGGCGTGATCGATATGATGTCCCTCTACATTTCTACCCAATTACAGGATATTTTATTCGGCGTTCCCACACCAAAGGAAAGTAAAATTGGAATGGACGTCCTGGATAGAGAAAAAGTAAATATCCTTGTTCATGGCCATGTCCCTGTCCTTTCCGAAATGGTAGTCGCCTGTGCACATAAACTCGAAGGTAAGGCACAGGAGGCAGGTGCAAGGGGGATTAATGTCGTAGGCATCTGCTGTACGGGAAATGAAATATTGGTACGGCATGGAATTCCTATGGCGGGCAGCACGATCATGCAGGAGCTTGTTGTCGGGACCGGATTGGTTGACGCAGTGTGTGTGGACGTGCAGTGTGTTTACCCATCCCTTTCAACCATAACCAAAGGACTTCACACACGATTGATTACGACTATGCCGGAATTGAGAATGGACAACGACATTTACATCGAATTCACACCTGATAACGCCGATAAAGCGGCCGCACAGATCGTTGAAGAGGCCATTGCCGCGTATAAAGAGCGTAAATCGGAACGGGCATTCCTGCCAAAAGCAAAAGGACATGACCTGTTGGGTGGATTTTCAGCCGAAGTCCTCATGAGTGTCCTTGAAAAATTAAATCCCGAAAAGCCATTAAAACCGCTCGTTGATTTGATTGTTAACGGTTCAATACAGGGCATTGCGGTGCTTGCAGGGTGTCTGTCTCCCAAAATTCAGACCGATATGAGCTTTATCACCATTGCAAAGGAACTCCTCAAGAATAACATCCTCGTTCTTGCCACTGGGTGTGCTGCTACGGCGTGTGCAAGGCATGGCCTGCTGACCGGTGAGGCGAAAAGCCTGGTGGGAGATTCATTACGGGGCGTCCTTGATACCCTTGGAAAGGCTGCCGGACTAAACGGTAAGATGCCCCCGATTCTTCATTTTGGTTCATGTGTGGATAATTCACGTTGCGCTGTACTGGCCTCAGCAATTGCCGATTATCTGGATACCTCTATAGATAAACTGCCCCTGGTTGCAAGCGCGGCAGAACATGTGGTTGAAAAGGCAACTGCTATCTACATGGGAGTAATTGCCCTCGGTATAACGACTCATATCGGTGTCACACCGAAGCTTGGTGGTTCTCCGCATGTGGTCGATGTGCTTACCAGAGGATTGGAAGACATCACCGGCAGTACTTTGATCGTCGAGATCGACCCGGAAGAAGCAGCAAAGGCAATGATTCGTCATATCCAGAAAAAGAGGAGAGAACTCGGAATTTGACAAAAAGTGAAATGCAGCAAACGTATGACTTAGCCCCGATTCTGCATAGAGAGGATTTCGCAAAAACTGTAATCAAAGTTGCCATTAAAATAAACATGTCATAAAATAATTGAGAGCATGATTTGATTACGTAAAACATAAAAGGCGTTCTTGTCTTTATTATGACAAGAACGCCTTTTTATTAAAGCAGCAATCGTCCCGTTGTCTTCAGCAAAAGTATAGAAACCTTGTAGGCCATTGAGCCCTTAATAGCTAACGGTAATTACATCTTGTGAAGTATTATTAGCTCCGTCCGTAGCCGTTACCGTAATTACATTATCACCTCTTGTTAAGGTCACACCAGAGATTGACCAATTGGTAGTTCCACTGGCCGTACCACTTCCACCCTTACTATTACGCCACGTTACTCTATTCACACCGCTTGTGCTATCCGAGGAACTTCCGCCCAAACTTATTGTGCTGTTTGTTGTCTTATACGTGGCGTTAGATGTGGGTTTTGTGATGGTTATCGCGGGGTTGGTCGTGTCCACCGTAATCGCATCACTGGCAGTATTCGATACATTCCCTGCGGCATCTTTAAACCAGACATATACTGTCTTACTACCGTTTCCGTTGCCGAAGTCATATAAAACGCTGGCACTATAATTGGTTGTGGTGGCAACCGAAGTCCAGCCGGCGGCAGATGCCAACGGTACAGCTGAACTGTTAGAGAGATAATACCCAGTCACCCCTACATCATCTGTCGCTGAAAGATTTAGGTTCACCGTTGTGGATTTGGTATATGAGTCATTGTTGTTAATAATAACAGAACAATTAGGTGCCGTGGTGTCTGGCGTATCTGAAGTCGATTTATTGTAAATATCTTGTATTTCCTGATCACTTAATGCCCGGTTATAAAGGCACACTTCATCGATGATACCATGAAAATAACCATTGTTAGTCCTTGAATACCCTATCCTCATATCGGGATAATACGTCAGTGGCGTTACAATATTTCCAGGCAGATGGAATTGTGTATCTACCAGTTGCCCATTTACATATAATTTCTGTTCTCCCGTAGTTTTATTATATGTACCGGCAACATGATACCAATTGCCAACTGAGTTAATCAAATCCGTTTGAGCGTATTTCATTGTTTTATTCCCACTTCCATCTTGTGTCACGAGGGCGAATTCAAGCCTGTCAGGACTCCTTTGGTAAAATCGCAAGTCAAATCCTTCTTGAAGTTGCACATCTGAATTCCATTTCCATCCGCCGAAAATTGCATCGGCATTTGTTGTGTCCACAGTGTTTTTATAGAACCATGCAGAGACTGACATTTCATCGTTGTTGATGCGGGGAATTGATACGTAATGAGTAATTCCGTCGAAACTCAATCCACTTCCCTTTTTCCCCGTTGTCCATATGGCACCACTGATGGTACCATTGTTATTGTTGCCTGACGAATCCGTAATAATTGTTCCCTTTCCTTCATCAAACGCGTAGAGGGCTACTGGTCCATCATAAGGTGTGGGCGAAGGTGATGGAGAAGGGGTGAACGTTGGGGTAGGTGTTGGGGTTGGCGTGGACAAGGGATCGGACGGGTTGCTACCCTGAGAGATCTCAACACCATCAGAAAAGCCGTCATTATCCGAATCATTGTCCAGCAGGTTTATCAATCCATCTTTATCATAGTCTGTATTCCAGCGATCTTTCCAAAAGGCTAGTTCATCTCCGTCACCGATACCATCGGTATCGGTATCAGCCTTATTGGGATTAGTTCCATAGATAGCGGATTCATCCTGATCACTGATTCCATCGTTATCCGTATCGACCACGTTGCCCATGTTTAACTCCACGTATTCAATTTGAGAAAACGGTGGATCCTCATAGACGCCGAGCCCCGCTGCTTCCGCTGCACGTAACATAGGATGACGAAGAGCACTGAGATTTCTTTGCCAGCGTTCATCGTCTATGTGCTTTTTTAATACGCTATCCATGGCTACCGGATCGAACGAGAAAAAGAGGCTATTCGGTGAATTGTTACCAAAAGTTAAAAACCGTTTCGGCTTATCATTGGGAGGATTATTACCCGTTTCCGTACTGGGGAAGTGAATCCCGGTATAATTGCCAAAAAGCCCATCGGTAATATTTAATACAATCTTACCTCTGATATGAGGATTCTGATAAATTCGAACGGCGGCATTATCCGCTGTTTCCCTTGTAAGATAATTATGGAGCCCAAGCGGATCGTTAACAACCCCCATCATTCCTTTAATGCATCCGGTAATTCCCCACTGAGGCATAATAGCCTTCAGGAGAGGTACATGAATAATATACTTGCTTTGTACCAGCAAGTCTGCAATATAGAGATCCGACCTGTAGGGGAAAGTGACCCTGTTATCACTTCTTATATTATAGGTGGAGTCATCGGTATCGAGTAATCGAACGTTCGGGTATGGTTTATTGATTATATTATAATAATACGTATAGAAAAACCGGTTACGCACCATATTCACCTGGCGGGATGTTTCAACAACCACGATGTCGCTTTGAGACACCCCGCGGGATAAAAGACCTTTTATAATAGCATTCGCTACATGGGGGAGGCCGTCAAGTTCACTTTGATCGTCGTTCCACAGGTCATTTCCATTTAATTTGATCGCAATCCTCTGTCCCTGCGTATAATTTGGCAAAATAGCTCTCCATGCCTCTTGCTCCGTTGCCTTGCCGGTCAACGCCATAACACCTTTTTTTACCATCTCGTTAACTACACTCTGGTTAACGTATTCCCAGTAATATCCTGTTTTATAATCCCATGAAGTAGCATTATCATCTTCAATGCGAACGACCCTGCTCCTAGAATACTGTGCATAAGCAGCATTCGTAGGGTTCGATCTTGGGTATTGCGTAGCATGGTAGGTGATATCCTGCTTATATACAGGATTATATACCGTCTTTGTAATGAAGTGATACCGTGTCTTGTAATACAAAACTTTGATCGAGTCAAAACAAAAAATCACTGCAAGTACACTGAGCGATAACCCTGCACGAAACATTACCTTTTTCGTGCAGATTGTCTTTCGGCGAACATTTCGTAGTGTAGATTTCACAAAAGCTATCGGGAAGAGCAAGAAACGGAATGTGAGACCTACATAGCTCAAAATGGTGGTTAATGCTGCCTGTTGACAAGGATATGCCATTCTCGTCGGCTTTGGAAGTACCCTGAATAAGAACCACAGAATAAGCCCGATAATAGGTAAAACATAT
>JBKBTA010000164.1:0-6656 GCA_046291035.1 Candidatus Brocadia sp. | reverse complement strand
TGGAAATTCCAGACACGCGGTCGAGTCTTGTCAACTTTATAGTAATAATTTTTACATTTAATTTTGTGAATGGTATTTCCTGACTAGCGGTCGCGTCAGGGCAACTGCAGCAATTGCACGAGATGGCACCATATACTTCGCCTCAAGGGATGGAGCTTTATATGCCATAAATAACAACGGAGTAGCCAAATGGATAAAAGTGCTCTCTGAGCAACAAATAGACTCGTCACCGGTAATAGGACATGATGGGACTATCTTTGTCGGGTGCCACGATGGATACCTTTACGCAGTAAATCCTGACGGCACATTAAAATGGGTTTCAGAATCTTTAGGACATATCAGTGCTTCTTCGCCAGCTGTAGGAGAAGACGGTACAATCTATATCGGTTCATACGATTGCAATTTGTATGCACTGGACAGCAACGGCAGTATTAAATGGAAATTCGAGACTGAAGGAGGAGTTCGGACTTCTCCATCAATCGATAACGACGGAACTGTTTACGCAGGATCAAGGGGAGGAATACTCTATGCAATACATCCTGACGGCACATTAAAGTGGAAATTCAAAGCCAGGAGTGATATCAGAACCACCGCTTCAATAGCCGGGAATGGCACCATAGTATTTGGGTCATGGGATGGTAATTTGTACGCCCTATCGAAGGAAGGAGGGACACTATGGACCTATAATACGGGAAAATCCATAGAGGCCTCTGCGTCTATAGATGGGGAAGGGAACGTATACTTTACATCGCTGAGCGGCCATTTATATGTCCTTACTCCTGCTGGTGAACTCAGGCAGAAGCTGGCAACTTACACCTTTATCCATGGAACCCCGGTTATTTCAGATGATGGCACTGTTTACCTGACGGCAGGGACACGATTGCTTGCATTTGGCACTCCATTACCTACCCTTGAGATAGGCATTGAGAAGACAGAATTTGCGACCGATGAGGCCGTTCATGCAACGATCAAGATCAATAATCAAGAAGGAGAGGATTTAAGCTTGAATTTAAAGATATGGGCTGAATTCGTTGAATCAGGGCACAGGAAAATAATCAGTTTAGAAGACAAATTAGTTTCAATAACCAAGGAAGTTTTAAACTTTAACATCCCACTCCATCCATTTCTACAGAAGGGTGATGCCGGGCTTTACAAGCTCAGGTCGCGACTCACTTCACCGGTTACCGGTGAAGAGAGTGACTACAAGGAGACTTTCTTTTATCGTTACGAAAAAGGGAAAAAATAGCGTTAAAGAAATGCCTGAATTTAACAAAATAAAAGATTCAAAGAGAATACTCTTCGTACACCAGTTTCTTGCTATGGGTGATGCTGTTCTGCTATCACCTGTTTATAAGACCATAAAGGATAATATACAGGGAATCGACATATCCGTTCTTACCAATGAATATTCAATGCCTTTTGTGCAGGCCATTCCCTTTGTCGACCATGTTTATCCATTAGAATCCATATTCAGGAGAGGGGCATCCCGTGTAGAGGTGTTTTTGCGCCTGTGCATGTTTTTCATAAAAAACCGTACTGATACTATTGTCTTACGGGGTGATAAGAGACTTCCTCAGAGAGTGTTTAATCTGGCGGCAAAGATTTGTCTTCTGAAAACCATATCAATGGGGTCATACCTCGAAGAGGAAGTCTCAGAGAGCAGACACATTGTAGAAGTTTATTTCAGGATCCTTGAAAAACTTGGTTTCGAAGTAAAGGAGAGAGGACGTCTTTGTTTAACCCTTCCCGATTCTGCCTTATCTGAAGCAAAGGCTTTTTTGGGAAATGTGAACAGAAAATTAGCCGGAATTGCCCCGGTAAGCAACATAAAGATTAAAAACTGGTCTCCTGAAAAAACCGCTGAACTCATAAATAAACTCAAAGAGTTATCCTACGATGTTGTGCTTTTTTGCACTGACACGGAGATTTTTGGCAAAGTGCATGATCTAACAGGGAATAGTGCTTTAGTAGTGGGGCGAGTCGATTTTCCTCTCTTAATGGGTATCGTTTCCTCCTGTAAGATATTCATTGGTGTTGACACGGGACCTACCCATCTGGCGGCGGCCATTGGAGTCCCTACGGTAGGTTTGTACGGTCCAACGTCAGGAACCGTGGCAGGTCCCTATAGTAAAAAGGGCACGTATGTTCAAAGTAGTGTAGCATGCTCGTACTATAATCCTCTCGCCCTTTTTTCTCCAAAAGAGAGACCTATGGCGTGCTATCTGGAAGGTTGCTGCAAACTACCCGCGAACAATTGCATGGATGGAATTACTATAGAAGAGGTAATGGAAGCCGTTTACAGGATTATTCAGTGAGGTATCGAGGATGAAACAGAAGACGCGGATATGTATCATAGGAATTGACAGTGCAACATTCGATATTATACATCCACTGGTAAAAGCGGGTAAGTTGCCAAATTTATCCCGCCTGATCGAAGGGGGGACGTCAGGACAATTAAAATCAACCATCCCACCGGTAACTCCCCCTGCCTGGGTTTCTTTTATGACAGGGAAAAACCCTGGCAAACACGGGGTGTTTGATTTTTATGTTTCTCCTTCCTATGGCTATGTAAGACCGGTATGGAACTCGAAGTACATTAAGGCAAAAACCATCTGGAGAATGCTCTCGGATAATGGCTTAAAGGTCGGGGTTATCAACCTTCCTATGACTTATCCCCCGGAGGAGGTACATGGTTTCATAATTCCCGGAATGCAATATTCCTTTGACGAAAGGGGATCATTTTCTCATCCTCCTGAAGTCATGCAGGAGTTACAGGAGCGCTTTGGCAAATATCGGGTCTTGTATGGAGACCTTGAAAGCCTTTACACAAACCACATGGATAAATTGCTTGAGGAATGGAAGGAGATATTTGAAATAAGAAAAAAGTCCATTCTTTACCTGATAGAACACAAAGATTGGGATGTTTTCATGGCGGTATTTTACAGTATCGACGTCATCCAACACCATTTCTGGAAGTTTTTTGATAAGGAACACCCCCTCTATGATGCCTATCTATCAAGAAAATACGAAAACGTCATTCCTGAGTTTTACGAAAAGATAGACGCTGCTATCGGTGAAATATTACAAAAAATCGGTGAAGATACGACCGTAATAGTCCTTTCAGATCATGGAGCCGGTCCGGAAAAAGGCGCGTTTTACGTGAATAGCTGGTTGCACCAGCAGGGTTACCTCGCATTCAGGAATATTTTCCTCCCCTTATGGCGCATAAGGTTTCCCCACATTTTTTACAAGATTATAAGACGGCTTGGATTCCCTGGGATTACCTGGGTAATACCTTTAGATAAACTAAAGACACTTGGAAGAGTCATTGATCCGAGAGAGGGAATTAGCATCCCGTTCTTTATCGACTGGAAAAGGACTAAGGCATACGCCGGAAACCATACGGAACAGGGAATATACATAAATCTTAAGGGCAGGGAGCCTATGGGTATCGTGGGAAAAGGTAAAGAATATGAAGAGGTCAGGGATTCCATCATAAGAAAATTGAAGGAGATTAAAGACCCTGCGAACGGAAAACCTGTAGATATAAAGGTCTATAAAAAGGAAGAGATATACCGTGGCCCTTACCTTGATGATGCACCCGACATCTTTGTAGAAATGAATGGGGGTGAATATATCATGCAAAAAGAGTTCTATCACAAAGAACTTTTCGGTTTGCCGAATAAAAGCTCCGGCACTCACAGGGATAAGGGTATCCTGATCATAAAAGGGGATGGCATAAAAACCAATGCCACTGTAAACGGAGCAAATATTATGGATATTACACCAACGCTCCTTTACCGTTTAGGACTCCCCGTCCCTGAAGATATGGATGGGAAGGTCCTTGATGAAGTCTTTACACAAGAATATTTGGACCAGTATCCGGTTACGCATAGTCCGGCCTCTGACCTTGAGGTAGCAAGAGGAGAAGGAATTTTTTGCGACGAAGAATCTGAGAAAATCAGGAAGGCCCTAAGAAACCTCGGATATGCTGGATGAAAAAGCTTCTTAGATATATTTACAAAAATCTCCTCCCTGCGAGGATAAGCCAATCCATAGACGTATTTCCTCGCCTGAGAATGCCAAAGGTGGACGGCTTGCAGGAAAAGAAAGTCCTTGTACTTTCCCCCCATCCCGATGATGACGTTATCGGGTGCGGCGGCACCCTCTGCCGGTACCACCTGATGGGCGCTGAGATCGCCGTGGTATACATGACCGATGGCAGAAAGGGAAATGACAGGTATATGGAAGATGAATTGGTACGGATACGGCAGGAAGAGGCGAAGAGGGCATCAAGGATTCTTGGTATCGACAAACTCATATTCCTCGACAACAGGGACTCAGAACTCTCCCTTTCAAGCAAGACCATTACGGAACTATCGGCAATACTTTACGACTATAAGCCAGAGGCCGTCTTCATCCCGTTTTTCATGGATAATCATCCTGACCATATTGCAACCAGCCAAATATTTTTTTCTGCTGCAAAATCTCTTACTTCCTCCATGTGTTACTCGTACGGAATATGGACACCTCTGCCCACCTCCAATATCGTGTCAGATATAACTAAATATCTTGAGAAAAAGACCCTTGCAATAAACGAGCATAAATCGCAGCTTGAGCTTATAGATCTGACAGAAGCTGCCAGGGGACTATCGAGATACTATTCAATCCTGAACGGCGGGAACGGTTATGCCGAACTCTTTATCGCATGCCCATTGAACGAATACCGGTGGCTCGGAAAGGCATTAGGATGGCGGATACACCCATAACAATCAGACCATATCAGTACGGGGACGAAGAAGGTATTAATAAACTTTTTAACAGGATATTTCATAAATCAAGGACCATCGAGGAATGGAACTGGAAGTTCAGGGAGAATCCCGCCAGCAAAGACCCAGCAGAATGGATTGTTGTAGCTGAGAGGGACGGCAAAGTGATTGGACACTATGCCAGCCTCGCAACGGAAATGAAATATGACAACCGCGTGATTAAGGCAGGACAGCCGGTAGATACTATAATAGACCCTTCGGCAAAAGCCGGTATGAAACTCATTGGCAAACTCTACGACATGCATGTAAAACACAATAATGGAATCGCCCTACTTGGCTTTGGCTTTCCCAATGAAACGGCATATATGGTCGGAAAAAGATTTCTCGGGTACAAAGACCTAGGAGAGATGGTTCAACTGTTTAAGAGGTTAGGTCTCAGAGTTTCATTGAAAAGGAGATTTCCATGGTGCCCCGGCCGGATAATACATCTATTTCACCATATCAGTAAAGTATTTTACCGGTTTGCGATTTTCTTGAGAGGATTCGATACATCCACCGTTGTAAAATCTGTTGATGCATTCGATGAAAGAGTAAACAGGTTCTGGAACAGTATCAAGGACAGATACAAAATTATGACCGTGAGAAACATGTCGTATTTGAACTGGAGATATAAGAGCAAACAATACCGCATATTCGTAGGGGAAAAGAGTGAAGAACTCGCAGGATATGCGGTTACAAAGATAGAGAATTCCAGTGATGTAAGGGTAGGTTATATCATGGACATCTTCTCCCGTAATGATAAAATAGATTCTTTATTAGCAGGTTGTCTGAAATTTTTCATTAAACAGGATGTTGATTATATCTTGTGCGGCCTTTTGAGGCACGACTCGTTGTGTACACTGCTTAAAAGGATGGGTTTCAGGGAACACAAGGAGATTAAGCCTATCCAGGTAGTCTTTGCACCGCTGACAGAGGAGGTTGACACGGAGTATCTCCTGAATCCGGAAAACTGGCATCTTACGTATGGGGATACAGATGGGTTTTAAATACTCCAGGAGGAAGTGGTTTAAAGGTGAAAATCGTTCATATCAATGAGTACTATGGCGATTTCGGTGGAACAGAAAAATATCTGTTAAGTATTTGCAAAGCCCTTGAGGAGATGGGCCATGAAATTATCATCATTTCTTCTTCTGAGAAAGAGGCAATACATGTTCCAGGAAGAAAGGAATATTTTGTAAAAGGCTCTTACGGGTTAAGAAGTAGTCTAAAGATAAAGGGTTTATTTAAAGAAATACTAAAAAAAGAAAATCCCGATATTGTACATCTGCATAATACTCAATATTTTTTAAGTCCGTTCATTTTAAACTACATTCTAAAAGTAATACCTGTTGTTAAAACTGTCCATGACATCCGTCTATTTTGCCCAAGTTTCAGTTGGAAGGTGATACCTGCCTTTGATGAGATATGTAATTACCCAATGGGGTTGCAGTGTTTTAGAAATGATTGTTATCCTTTTCATCCAGAAAAGAATAGTTTTTTATGGAATCTCCATAAATTCTTGCTCATGACCTATGAATTACAAATTTTAAAAAAGATAGACAGGATAATAGCTCCGAGTTCTTATATGGGCGAACAACTTATCAGGAATGGTTTTCTGAAAGAATGTATTACAGTTATACCTCATTATATTGATAAAGCCGCAATTCAAGAAAAAGAGACAAAGGACAGCAGGAGCAAAAATATCCTCTTTGTTGGAAAGCTTGATCATATTAAAGGCATTCTCCAATTTATAGAAAGCCTTAGCCTTTTAAAAGAACGGAATTGGATGGCAAAGATTATTGGAGAGGGAAAATTAAAGGAAGAGGCAGCAGCGCTTGTTCAAAAACT
>JBKBTA010000163.1:0-6661 GCA_046291035.1 Candidatus Brocadia sp. | reverse complement strand
TTGTCATTACAATTAGGGAATTGCTAGATGGGCAAGCGTGCGAACTCGCGCAGGTTGTTGGCGGACTTCGTGAGAAAGGACGGCTCACCAAGTGTTTTTAGAAGAATCTTGTAGAGCGAAGTGGCACTTCGCTCTACAATTACTATAAATATCCGGGTGCTTTTCTACTCAACCTTTACTTTCACCGATTCCTTGAGACAGTCTGCCTTAAATTTGACCTTTGCATTCCCTTTCTTCTTCCCAGCTGTTATGGTAAATGTGGCCTGTCCGTTGGAGTCTGTGATACCACTGGGCGGTGAAACTGATATGCGTTTTTTCCCTTCAGCATTCACCTTTGCCGTTACCTCCCTGCCTTCAACCGGGTAATCGTATTCGCCGGTCACGGTTACTGTTATTTCACTAGTTTCCTCTCGATTCAGGGACAGTTTATCGGGAGTCGCAGTCATCGATCCCAGACATTTCGAATCCCGGAACCGGGAAACGGTCAATTTGACCTTGGTTATTGAGCGCGCGTTATCGGCATTTTCCGCACCGGTAACAAGTCCCAAATAAGACACGTCAGGATTAGAAAAATGGCTGACCCTCGTCCAGCCGCTTATGGCCATAACCGACATATAGGGTGGAAACACGTATCCCTTTGAATAATTGAACACGGCACCGCTTCCATCCTCATGGGCACAGCCCATGTTATGTCCCATTTCATGGGCAAGGGTCTGGTCTGTGCAAAACTTAAAACCGCCCCCGAAACTAATTCTGCCTACCTGAACCACGGAATAGGCATACCTTTCAAAGGAACTGCTGAGCGAGGTCATCTGCCATGCCAGACCGCACACATCGTTCGTATCAGTAAAGACCCTCAACAAGGTAACGAGATCGGCGCCTGATTGATTACGTAAGGCGGGTACATCAGAAAAGACACCTTTCCCGTTTGTCAAATCATTGAGGGCATCAGCCAGCATTCCATCGTCTGTATAATCAACCTCCTGAAGATCAACAACCCGTGCGGAAAGACTGACCTCACTGTTGCTATAGCAGGTATTTGCCACACCAATCAGATAACTGATCTGTGCATACAGCTCATCTCCCGGATATGTCTCTGCAAAGCCCTTGGTATACAGGACAAGTACATCAAAAAATGTGCCGTCATCTGTACCCTTAGAAACACCCGGTAAAACGCCCATTTTTTCCCTAAGTTCACCTTCAGGAGGTATCACGCCCCCATAATCGATGGGTGCGGACCCATCTGGATCAAGTTTAAAGATTCGATGGGTGTTGGTACCCCTGACAGGCTCTATTTTGTACGCTTCTTCCCTTAATTCAATAAGGCCGAACAGGGTGTTACCGCAGACTGACATGATAACCGACCCATTCACATTCTCCGGCTTCCCAATCCAGGTAAAGCTTTCCTGAGGTCCCAGAAGGAATTTTGTGCGTTTTGCAGTAATGCTTTGATCCAGTAAATCAATGCGTATTCTGGTATATTCTTCACTTTCAGTCTTCAAAGGGGAAAAGTTTATAATGACATTCTGATAACGATCAGGAATTGTCCCGGTAACCGCTACTTCATTTTTTGAGGCAACTTGGGTAAACAGGGAGGCAAATTCTGTATCGCCGGCACGAGCATTTGAAACAAAGACCAGAATAAAAATGACAAAATACCATAAAATATATTTTCGAAGAAACTTATTCTTGAAATAATTCATATTGCTGTACTGAATTCTCATCCCTTTTTTAGGTTATCCAAAAACTAATATACAAGATACGAATATTGTAGAGCGAAGTGGCACTTCCCTCTACATGTAGTATGCAAAATTAACTTTTTGTACAGGCTCTTTTAAAACAAGGCTTGTTGATTTCGTACTCAACCCAAGCTATATTCTTATTTACACACTATACCATAGCATTTTATGTCAAACAAAAAAATTAAAAAGCAACTGAAGGCCTAAGTTGATGTAAAGGATTTTATTTATGCAGTCTTTATTCGTGTTCTCTGTGCCATCTGTGGTGAACTATTGCGAAAATGTAAAATATCTTGAATCATTATTTCCGTTCAGGTATTTTAAATGATAATCATTTTATGAAAAACACATCCTTTACATTTAAGCGCCATGGCTGGCTGGGTATTGGATTAATCTGTTTTGTTGAGTGCTGCTTGCTTATCCAGCACCGCAGTTATTTTGCTTATAAAATCAGCATCTGGGCAACCCCTTTGTGTTGGTTGGGCTATGTAATGCTTTTAGATGCGGTTATTTTCAAGCTCAAAGGGAATTCACTCCTCTGCAACCGGAGGCGGGAGTTTTACATCCAGATGCCCCTGTCCATCGCCTTCTGGCTTCTCTTTGAATTTTATAACCTCCACCTTGTAAATTGGGAGTATCAGGGCCTGCCAAATAACAAGATAGAACTTTGCATCGGGATGGGACTTGCCTTTGCCATGATCATGCCGGGGATATTCCAGACCACAGAACTCATCGAAACCTTGAAATTCTTTGATCGTTTTCGGATTGTTAGTCTCCGGGTTTCAAACAGGATTATCTACAGCAGTATTGTACTTGGATTCTTTTTTATCATGGCGCCATTACTCATCAGCAGGAACTATGCCCGATATCTCTTTGGGCTGGTCTGGACGGGATATGTCATGATATTCGATCCTATTGTATATTGCAGTAAAGAGGAGTCATTATTAAAGGATTTAGAGGAAGGCAGACTTTCGCGAATCTTAAGCCTCTTCGTAGCAGGATACATCTGTGGTTTCCTGTGGGAGTTCTGGAATTACTGGGCTGCATCAAAGTGGGTCTACACCGCCCCCTTTATGAAGGATGTAAAAATCTTTGAGATGCCTGTGGCTGGATTTCTGGGTTTCGGGCCTTTTGCGTGGGAGTACTTTTGCTTTTACCATTTTTGCAAACTCGTAAGGCGAGCGGTCCCGTCTGAACATTGCTGAATACTATACATGCATAGAATTTCAATACCACAAAGTCACAAAGACGCAAAGAAAAACGCAGCACCCTGGAGGATTGTTTCGGCGCGTAGGACGCACCCTACACAAGCTGTCCTCATGGGACAGGCATTCTTGCTAAAAATATGTATCCATCAAAAACCTGGGGCGAAAATTGTTGGGTGGTTGGCTCATTTTTTAACAAATACAACGTCTTGCAATTGAGGTATATTATCGGTACTATAATAGACCTAGCGCAGCTACGCCGCAACCAAAAAGATGAAGCAGGCAGAATACAGTTGGCAGTAGGCAAAAAATGATACATTTCCATTACAAACTGCCAACTACCTACTGCTTACTGCCTACTTAAGCGGACAAATGGGCTAGTTACTAAAAAACTTAAAAAAAGAAGTTTTTACAGAGTAATACTATAAAATAAGGTGGCTTTTAGTACGCCTGCTTAATGCCAACGGTAAGTTTCATCCTGTAAGAAGGAGAAGATGCGCTAGATTGGCGAGATCATATTGCAAGCACGGCAGACGTATTGCGGGGAAAAACCACGAATCAAGGGGACGAGGATTCCGGTGAGTCTTATTCTTGGCTATCTTGCAGCAGGACATACGACCGAGGAGATTTTCGCAAAATTCCCTGACCTCAGGGCAGAGCAGATTGCGGCGTGTCTGGATTATGCCAGAGGGCTTTCAGAATTTGAAATGGCCGTGTGATGGGTTTCTGATTCTTCGCCGACCACTGCGTGCCCAATGCGATTATCCAGGCGCTTCGCGATGCAGGGCATGAAGTCATGCGGCGGCTTCGTGAGCATCTGCCCATCGAGTCTTCTGATGCCGTTGTCATCGCGAAGGCACAACAACTTGATGCGATCCTATTGTCTGTGAATGTGGATTTCTCCGATATTGTTACCTATCCTCCGGCAAACTAACAAGGGATTAGTTTACAAGGAAAAGTATTACCTGTACTAATAGGCGCAAAATAAGACGGCTTTTGGTACACTTACTTAATGTTAGATTTCGCAACTAAGGAGGCAAGATGACCCCAAGGTCTACTCAACAACATGGTATGTTTGTAGTATTCAGCGGAGGTGCTGTTATTGGTTGTCTTGGCGGCCTCATCGGGCTTGGCGGTGCGGAATTCCGTCTACCTTTGCTCATCGGCCTCTTTGGCTTCGGAGCCCTGGAGGCCGTCATATTAAACAAGGCCATGAGTCTTGTTGTTGTCGCATTTTCTCTCCCTTTTCGCGCAGCGGTTGTTCCATTTGGGCATGTCTTCGAACATTGGAGTGTAGTTGCCATCCTTCTGTCAGGTAGCCTGGTTGGTGCATGGTTTGGCTCCGGATGGGCTATACGCATCAGGTCTCGGTTACTCTACAAGGTCATTGCTGTACTCTTGGTCTTTATAGCTGGCGTACTACTCTTCGGACATGGAGTACACTCACAACAACTTCAATTCAATGGATTGGCGTTAATG
The DNA here is from genome assembly GCA_046291035.1 of Candidatus Brocadia sp. GTDB lineage: Bacteria > Planctomycetota > Brocadiia > Brocadiales > Brocadiaceae > Brocadia. Next base: position 2,238 of record JBKBTA010000163.1, on the reverse strand, counting down.
TTTGTTGGCGCAATTGCCGGTGTCGGTATCGGCATCGTCGCTTCGCTGTTAGGTGTTGCAGGAGGAGAACTGCTTATACCAACAATCGTTCTATTGTTTGGTGCCGATCTGAAGCTCGCAGGGAGTTTGTCCCTTGCGGTGAGTCTCCCGACGATGATTACAGGTTTTGCGCGTTACAGTCGTGATCAAAGTTTTCAAGTCATTCGTTTGCAATGGCGCTTTCTCGTAATAATGGGTATGGGCTCCTTGGTTGGCGCTTTTTTGGGCGGCAAATTACTTGGAATTGTACCCACATCATTGCTGCTGCCGTTGCTTTCGGCAATACTTTTAATTTCCGCTGTCAAGGTTTGGCAGCATTCATGATCGCTTAGCTCCGGTTCACTTGTTCATCGTAAAAGCCGCTGCATCTCCAAAATTAAATCAATAATTATATTGAGTTGAGGATCGAGGGTTTTATCAAGTCCATATGAGACATCCCCGTACCTCTTTAATTTCTCGGCCTTTACATCTTCAACAATTTCCAGGCAATGGGGTAATTTACCAAAAATCTCATGCAGTGCTTCCCTATGTTCCTTTTGAAGGTCAAATATCCTTGAAATGATCTTTATTCTGTCTTTAATAAGAGATGCTCTTTTAAAAAATTCCTTTTTAGCCTCCGGGGAAATACTACATTTCATGTCGTAGAGGATACCTGTATAGGTTCCGTTATGTAAGATGTGTTCAATATCCTGCATAGTCTTTTCCACAATACGGAGGGTTATTGAAAGACCCCTTTTTTGATATTCATTCAGCATATTGCATTCCATGAAAGTTATTTTTATTTCTTACCATGAACAAAACTACACCTCCGAGAAACGTTAAAAGACCAGCGTATAAAAAGCCTGCTGATGGTGAAACCTTCGCCCACAAAAGCCCTACCGTGAAACTTGATATGAAATCTCCAATTCCATTTACCATTGATAAAACACCATATCCAGTGCCTCTCAAATGTGATGGCAAAAGGTCTCCTGCCAATGCCCTTTCCATTGAATCAACCAGCGCAATATAGATACCGGCGAGAGAAAAGAGTATTATCAATGCCCAGAGTTTTGGAGGCTCAAGGATAAACCCCAGACACATGAGGGCAAATAAAAGGTAGCCAATGCCGAGCATCGTCCGTCTGCCATGTCTTTCGCTCAATATTCCAGCGGGATAGGCAAATCCTGCATAGAATATGTTATGAAGTGTATAAAGTCCAATTGCAGTACTATTCGCGAATACTTTTCCATACGCAGGGGTAAGTATTTCTATTGCCCTCAGGATTAACAAGGTATGTGCGAAATTACCAAATCCAAAGATACCGGCACTGAGAATAAAGAGTTTAAAATTTAAAGGGAGTTCTTTTATATTTTCCCAAAATTTGACCTTTCCGTCATGCTTTTTTCTCCTTTCTTTCACCAGGAACACAAAACATGCTACCAATAGAAAGCCGGGTACGAAGGAAATAAGAAATATGTGTCTGTAGCTTAAGATGCCAATGAGTGCAAATGCAATCGCTGGCCCGATAATTGCCCCGATGGTATCCATGGCGGTATGGAATCCAAACGCTCTCCCATAATAAGCTGGTTCTAAGAGGTCCACCATGAGTGCATCCCTTACTGGACCCCTTGCGCCTCTCCCCATCCACGCAATTACTCTTATGGCAAGCACCTGATACCGGTTTGTGGTAAAGGCAAATAAACCTTTTAGTGCGGTAACGATATAACCGATAACTTTTATTGCTTTTCTTTTACCAATCTTGTCACTATGATAACCCATCCAGAGCTTGATGATACTCGATGATGCATCTGCCACCCCCTCAATAAGCCCTAAAGTTGCAGCAGTTCCCCCTACCGTAGCAAGAAACATCGGTAATATTGCAGTGGTCATTTCATGTCCCATATCACTAAAGAGGCTAGTAAGGCCAATACCGATGATACTTTTTGTTAACCAGTTATTTTTCATTATGATTTATACCTTCCCTGTTTATGAGTTCTTTCGCCATTCTCTTAATTATGCCTACATCTGAGTTAATCACTTTCATTAAAAACTTCTTAGCTTTCGGTACTCCGATCTCATTAAGGGTATTGAGAATTTCTATTCTTAGAAAGGTATTATCCGTCTGTCTAAAGAGATCAAAAAGAGGCTGTAGAGCCTTCACGCTTTTGCGTCTACCGAGGATAAAAACGGCCCGCTGGACCGTCTCCCGCTCTCGATGCC
>JBKBTA010000162.1:0-6680 GCA_046291035.1 Candidatus Brocadia sp. | reverse complement strand
TCTTTGAAGATACAATTCCTCGTGACCTCTTTACATTTATCTGATTTCATGAGCTTGAGAACGAGACCGGGTACGCCTATAAAATCTCCGTACTTTTCATCTTTTAGCCGAAGCAGTTTATCCAATATTTCATCACGCAATTGCCAGCCCGGCCACAGATCGTCGTTTTTCAAGCCTTTTACGGGAGTGTGTATTTGAAACAAACATCCCTTAACACCGATATCTTTCCATTCTTCAATAAAGTACTCGATGTCTTGATAATTCATCTTGTTAATTACCATCGACACATGAATTTTTAATTCCGGTCTGTTGGCATGTTTTTTTATCTTTTCATGACAGCCCTTTCCACGAATGGCATCATGCATATCTTTCTTGCCGTCAACCGATATATAGAAATTCACATCCGGCCAGTTGGGCAATTCAATCGTTCCATTGGTAGCAACCAGATTTGACTTGAAATATTTCATCCCGCGTTCTATTAATTCTTTTCTCAGGAGGGGTTCACCACCGATCCAGGAACATTGATAAAATGGAAAATCTGTTTCTTTTAAACACTCCAGTTTATCAATCCATTCGTCATCACTGAGTTCAGGCCTCTTTTCGTAGTCGTGTGCATAGAAATAGCAGTGCTTGCAGCGCAGATTACAGCGATTGGTAATATCAATTGCCCCAATTGCGCCTTTTGGTTTGCCAAAGAGATCGAACCTGGTCAAGTCGTATAACTTAAAGAAAAATTTCGTCCTTTCCTTACCGATTCTCTGGCAGGAATACTCGAATAACTTATCTCTCAGTGTCCGTTTTGGACCAATTTGTTTATTTTCTAAAGTGTTAATCATTTTACATCAGAAAAATCGATTTTATACTTTTCCTCACTTTTTTTTGTTTTTACAATGATCGCAGTTTTTGCCCGGGGATTGATTTTATCATACCGGAAAGTGCCAACGACGCCTTGCCTTTTGTCCTTGTACTTCATACCAAACTCTGTCTTTTGTGGCAGGATGGTATTCGTTCCCTGTTTCAGGATAATTTGAACGTCTTCCGGGATTTGAACGCTTTCTTCAGGGACAGACACAACGACTTTGAAAGTCGTTGATTCATTAATTTCTTTCATATCCTCCGGTGTGATGATTTTCTCCTGCATGGACTTCATGGCAGAAACAACGGCAATTTCGATATATTTGCTCATAATTAGCCCGCCTCCCCCTTTGGGATATTCGCCAAAGCAGGCCAATTTTACGACAGGGCTGCCAAAAACATCTTTTCCTTTATATTTTGAACCATATTCACTCGCCTCCTTCATCTGTTCTTGTGTTAATTGGATATCGAACGCGCCAGATAGTGCTGGTGCTCCCAATATAATTATACAAACCAGGCCCAGACACCGTTTGACAAGTCTCATAAAACACCTCCAGATAATATTTTGTGTGTTTCTGTCCTTCGAATTTATGATAGTGCGTCCTTCTCTACTCCTCAAATAATTTAAGTTCTTTGCCTGTTATCATGCTGATTTTTTTCCCAAGGTTCTTCATTTCCCTAAGCCCCCCACGGCTGGATGATTCACCTACTTCATCAACTAATATCTTCTTTCCGTTCGTCAGGTTTAATAATACTGCGTATCGTATATAGTCATTGGGTATCGATTCTCGAACGTCTTTTATAACCTCCACATTCCTTATCTTAGAAAAGGGGAAACTGTCTTCGTCGTCAAAGAAAAGTGTCCGCCTCACCTTTGTGGTTACCTGCTCCGTCTTTCCATCAATGGTAATTATCTTGAAAAAGGAACTTAATACAAGCTTGTTTGTGACATTCTTCTTCAGTGCCATTGATTTCATATACCTCCTTTTTCAACCTCTATACCGGATATGTGCAATTGAATAGATTATTTACATTATCTAAATCAATGAGAGGGAATATATCACATATGATTTCGATAGTCAAAATTATTATTTTCATAAGTTTTGTTCCATCTACTTGCATGAGAAGACCTTAAAAATACCATGGTGCATAATTAAGATAATATATGGGAAGTAAAAAATCAACTTAAATGTCCATGAAGATTAAAGATATAAAAAATAAAGCTTCCCATCCGATGGGAGCGAATGGGAAGCTTATCGCGTTATTTCGAAATAAACGCCTGTCAATAAGATATGGAACCCAAGAATTGATTAAAGAGGTGTTTTAATGTCTATCTTGGCATTCTGCCTGAGCTGTGCTATAAGCACCTTGGCTTTTTCACTCAGGATATCTTGTTTAACATTTGGTTTTATGGTATCAAAGTCAATGTCTTTCCCCTTTTTTATTTCTGTAACTTTTATGAGATGATACCCGAATTGTGTCTGTACAGGGTTACTTACCTGACCTACCTTTAGCTCAAATGCCGCAGCCGCAAACGGCTCAACCATTTGTCCTTTTCTCTTAAAAAAACCTAAGTCTCCGCCTTTTTCTTTAGAAGGACAATCAGAATACTGTTTTGCAGCTTCTGCAAAATCCTTTCCCGCATCTACCTCTGCTTTTACTTTATTGATTTTTTCTTTAGCCTGCGCCAATTCTGCTTCCGTCTTCATTTGCCTTGTATCTACGAGGATATGGCTCGCCTTTACTTCTGTCTCATCGTAAGCAGATTTATTCTGCTCAAAATATGCCTTTATTTTCTGGTCGTCAAGGTCTTTGTCAAGATACTTTTCCAGAGATAGGGATATGGTAATATCTTTTTTCAGGTCTTCGATATTGCTTCCGTGAGATTCCAATACCTGCTCCAGTGTTTGATTTGTCAGACTCGGATTGGCTTTGATATCTTCCCGCACCTTATTCACCTCTGCTTCTATATCCGTCTGGCTCGGTTCAATCTTATTATCCCGGATAAATTGCAGGATGAGCTTTTGGGTAATCAGTCCCTCGAGTATTTGTTTTGTAACTGCTGGAATTTGATCTTCGCTTATCTGGTTTCCGAATCTGCTGAGTATGTGATCGACGTCCTGCTGGCTGATGTTTTCACCATTTACCGTTGCCAGGACTTTACTTGAATCGCCCTCTTGTTTCTTGGGTGCTGCTGCCTCTTTTTCTTTTGATTCACCGGACTTTGTCTTTGGTGCTGCTTTTGCTTTTTTTGGTGGCGCAGAAGGTTTTTTGGTCTCTGTTTCTGCAGCAGATACGCTCAAATGAATGCACAATATTCCACCCAATACAATCCCTATCGGCTTAACCAATCCTCTTAACATTGACTTCTCCTATAAAAAAATGAAAAAATAATAAAATATTATTGTAATATATCTTAACTCATAATGTCAAACTACTTCTTTTTTGGCTGCTCCTTCCCAAACTCCGTTTGGGAACGCTGGCTATAATTTGCCAAAAAATCTTCGGAGAATAGGCATTAATTGTCAGGAGGTTTTTTTCATATATGTTATCATATCCATAAACCCCCGTCTGATCATCATTACGGCTATGGCCGCAAGTAACAGAGATGCGACCTTGGCAAAGGCCTTGGACCCTCCTTCTCCCATAAGCCGATAGATGAAATTTGACTTCAGAAATACGACCCATACAATGACAAGATTTATTACCAGTGAAGTTATCGTGGGAATATATCCATAGGTATCCACCGTAACTATAATCGTGGTTAAAACAGCCGGACCCACAACAAGCGGGATGCCAAGAGGCACGACCCCCATTGTTGACGTTATTGCCCTCTTCCCTTTTTCTGCAAACAGCAGGTCATTGATGGCAAAAACCAGCAACAGAAGTCCACCAGCCATTCTGAAATCGTATATTTCTATTCCCAGTACAGAAAAAACAAACTTTCCGATGGCCAGGAAGCCTACGCTGACGGAAAGGGCGGTAATCACAGACTGATTTATTGTCTTTATCTTCTGCGGCTTTTCTAACCCTTCCACCAATGACATGAAAATTGGTAATATTCCCATCACGTCAATTGCTATAAAGAGCGGGATAAAGGCGAGCAGGAAATTGTGCCAATGTTCGATATAGAGAATTTGGAATTCTTTCATAAAATTATATCATTTCAGTAATTTTGTGTTTTTTTAACTTATTATAAAAACTGGCGCGGGAAATCTGGAGTATTTTAGCAGCTTTTTCCTTATCTGCCCCTGCCGATTCCAAAGTATTAATGATTATTTGACGCTCAACCTGATCCATTAATACATCGAGTGGCTTTCCGGAGAGATCTTGGGGTAGACCCATTTTTTCCTGATACAGGGGAATATCTACAGGTTCAATCATCTTTCCCTTGCAAAGGATAACTGCACGTTCAATGACATTTTCCAATTCCCGTATGTTCCCGGGCCAGGGATACGATACGAGTTTGTTTAATGCCTCACGGGAAATACCCTCGACGGTTTTCCGGTTCTTTTTGTTGTGAATGGAGAGAAAATGTGAAGCAAGCAATGGGATATCATCCGCCCTCTCTCGTAATGGCGGCAGAAAAATGCGAATAACATTGAGTCGGTAAAAAAGGTCTCTGCGGAAAAGGCCTTTTTCAACGTGTTCTTCCAGGTTCGCATTGGTCGCTGCAATGATTCGTACATCTACTTTTATCGGTACGTCACTTCCCACAGCCTCAAATTCACTGTCTTGCAGGACGCGAAGCAATTTCGCCTGTACTGCCAGAGGAATATTACCGATTTCATCCAGGAATATCGTGCCATGATCGGCCGTTCTGAAACGGCCGATTCTATCCTTTGTGGCACCGGTAAATGCCCCTTTTTCATGACCAAAGAGTTCACTTTCCAGTAAAGTTTCAGCCAGTGACGCACAGTCGACCTTTACAAATGGATAATCTTTACGGGCGCTGTTGTAGTGAATAGCCCTGGCTACAAGTTCTTTGCCGGTTCCCGTTTCGCCCTGGATCAGGATATTTGCTTCTGTATTCGATACATTGGATATAATTTCATATATCTTTTTAATCTTCGGGCTTTCACCAATAATATTACCAAAGTTGTATTTTTCGCCGAGTTCAGAACGCAGCCGGTCCACCTCGCCTTCGAGTCGTTGCAGTTGCAATATTTTTTCAATGATAATGATAAGCTCATCACGTTTAAACGGTTTTGTAATATAGTCGGCGGCACCAAGTTTCATAGCCTCCACGGCATTTGTTACGGTACCATAACTCGTCATTACGACTACATCTAAGTTTGGGTTCTGTTGTTTAACCCTTTTTAAAACCTCTATACCATCGATATCCGGCATAACCAGATCGGTAAGGATAATGGTATATATCCCGTCCCTGGATACCTTTTCTATGGCTTCTTTACCACTTGTGACAACATCCGATGAGTAGCCTTTACTTTTCAGGAGTTCTTTACACATCTCTCCCATTGCCATGTCGTCATCTACAACTAATATCTTCTTCAAGATTTTTAATCCTCAACTGAAATACAAACTATAGCGGTAACGATATAACGAATTTTGTCCCATTCCCGGAACGGTTTTCTAACGTTATTTTACCATTATGGGCTGAAATGATATTTTTGCAAATTGATAATCCCAATCCTGTTCCTTTGCCAGGTTCCTTCGTTGTAAAGAAGGGTGAAAAAATATATTTGCGATTTTCATCTGATATCCCGTCTCCGTTGTCCTCAAAAATAATTTCAACGGATTTCGACTCCTTATTTAATCTGGTTTCAATAAAGACATCTCCTCCCCGGGGTAAGGCATCCACGGCATTATTGACGAGATTGAGAATTACCTGCTGAATTTGATTCCCATCCACTAATAAAGGTGGTATCCGATCATCAAACGTTTTATGTAATCTTATTTTATGAATTATTAATCGATGTTCAACAAGTGAGAGGATAGTATTGATTAAATGATGGATATTGCATAACTTTCTTTCGTAGTTGGATTTCCTTGAAAAATCCAACAGGTTTCTAATCGTCTTCTGGCATTTAGTCACCTGTTCAGAAATGGTTTTAATACGTTCCAGTAAATTTTTATCCTGGATATCTTCTGCCAATAATTCGCAATAGCCGGAAATCGTGGCGAGTGGTGTATCCAGTTCATGGGCGAGGCTGGAGGCAAGAAGCCCGATAGAAGCCATTTTTTCCGCTTGCAAAAGTTGATTCTGTAAGGATTTGAGTTCCTCGTAGGCATGCCGTAGTTCTCGTATCCGCTTGCCTAATTCCAGTCGCTGTTGTTCCCGCTCCTCTTCAAGCAGTATTCTTTCGGTAATGTCCCTAAAAATTTCTACCGTGTATTCTACATTACCTTCTTTGTCTGGAATGGGATATGCAAAATGTTCCATGAAGTGTTTCTTGCCATCGGGTCCTATTTCCCATTTGATTGTTTGCTGGGTCTTTCCAGTCTCAAAAGCCTTTCCAGTTACGCAATTTTCACATGGTGTACTTTTTCCCCACAATTGTGCGTAACACTTATTTCCTAACATCGTTCTCCAATTTTTTCCTGCCCTCTTAGATGCAGCTTCATTGATAAATATGATTTGAAAATTTTTATCTACGATGTTAATGCAATCTTGAATGCCATCCAGCGCTGTCTGGAGAAATCTTGCTGATACATCCATTGTGTCTCCTTAAAGGGTAAGAATGATTTGTATCTTATAGTGTTAATCTGAGGCCATTCTTTAAAAAATTGGTAGCGTTGTCAAGTGGAGACCTGACAAAAGCCCTCCATTTATAGTATCTCATGTATCAAATCCGTTGTAGTAA
>JBKBTA010000161.1:0-6726 GCA_046291035.1 Candidatus Brocadia sp. | reverse complement strand
ACCCGATGGCAGGCAGTAACAAACTCTTCTAAATATTTTTCAGAAACCTGGTGCATATATACTGACTCCTGGTTTTATGTGATCACGGCTTATTCATTATTCTAAATAATTCCTGCAATTCAATGCAAGAAAAACTATCTATGAAGACCACGCAGAAATATCGAAAATATGTCCGTAGTTTCAGAGTACCACTTTTGCGGGATAATAACTACTTTAGGGTTGTATTTTGGAATAGAAAACTTATAATACTTTTGTGCTACCTGTATTGCGAAATATCCTCATGAAAATTAAGGAGAGATATCCATGAAATGGTTGAATTTTAAGCATCCGTTTTATTTGACAACTTTAATTTTGTGTGGCTTTGCCATGGCAGTCAACCCGCATGGCGTAATTGCAAAGGAGAAGAAAACCAAAGAAACGAATGAGGACAAGCCAAAGACAAGCACAGAAACAGCAGGATGCGTGCTAAAGAAAATAACGACCATCCCTGTGCGGGAGTTGGTAGCGGAAAGAGGGAAGGGTGTTAATGTTACAGTAAAGGTGATATGCAAGGGTGATATTCCTGCCGCAGGAGTTACGGTTGAAGCGGCTACACTGAAAGGGAAAAAGGCAATAGAACTTTTTCCTATAAGTGCTGTAACAGACGGAGATGGCAAAGCGGTTTTTACAGTCACCGGCAACAAAAAAACAGAAGAGGATCTTGCCGAAATTGTATTTTCAACTGGTGGACTTGCTACCAAATTAGCCGTAAAAGTTCGAAAAACTGAATGTAAGCCGGGCATTATAAAAGTAGAACCCGAAAAGGAGATGGTACTTGAACAGGGAAAGACAGGTCAGGTCACGGTAAAGGTAAAATGTGAAAACGGTAGTCCGGCTGTGGATGCCAAGGTAGACGCACTCGTTCAGATTGGCAGCGATAAGGTAGACCTTTCGTCATCTGCGGAATTAACAGACGCGAGTGGCGTGGCGGTCTTTACGGTAACAGGCATTCAGGAAACTAAAAAAGAACCTGCCACAATCAGGTTTATGACCGGAGACTTGAAAACAAAATTGGATGTCAGGGTCAAACCAGTGGGAGGGGAAGGCGCAGAAACAACAGAATGCATACCAAAGGCAATAACAACCCTTCCAGAGCAAGGGCTGGTGGTCGAAAGAGGGAAGAGTGTCAATGTCACCGTAAAGGTGAAATGCAAAGGCAATATTCCGGCTGTTGGCGTTACCGTTGAATCTGTTACTCTGAAAGGGAAAAAGGCCATAGAACTTTCTCCTGCAAGTGCCGTAACAGACGGAGATGGTAAAGCGGTTTTTACTGTTACCGGCAACAAGAAAACAGAAGAGGACCTTGCTGAAATTAAATTTACGGCAGGGGAGATTGCAATGAGACTACCTGTAAAGGTCCGAAGAACCGAGTGTAAACCAGGAAGAATAAAGATAGAACCCGACCAGAAGTTAGTACTTGAACAAGGAAAGAGTGGACAGGTCACCGTAAAGGTAATATGTGAAAATGGCAGTCCTGCTGTGGATGCTAAGGTGGATGCACTTGTCCAGGCTGGCGGTGGCAAGATAGGCCTTTCATCATCCGCTGAATTAACAGACGCAAGTGGTAAGGTGGTCTTCACGGTAACGGGTATTCAGGAAACCAAAAAAGAGCCGGCAACCATCAGGTTTATGACCGGAGACCTCAAAGCGTATATTAGCGTAAAAGTTATACCAATAACAGCAGGGATAACACCGCAAAAAGAGGCAACACCCAAAGAGGTGATAACACCAGAAGCAATGGCTACACCGGAAGAAATTGCAACTCCAAAAGAAGAAGCAACGCCTGAAGAAGGAACAACGCCGGAAGTTCAGATTACGCCACAGGCAGACGCGATACCAAAAGAAGAAAAGATGTAGCTGAAGAGTTACGAAAAAGTTGCCGAAGGCTAAATTTAAGATATTTTTAAAGAAAAGGGGGAGTAATGTCTGCAATATTAAAAGAAGATATTTTGCGAGGGAAAACTAAGGAAACCTACGGTAAAGAAAAAGTAGATAAAATAATGAACACCATAGTCGAATCAATTGAGATGCCGAATCCTGCAAAAATGGAGGGTATAGAAGGCAAAATGCCATCGGAGTCAATAAAACCTGCGGAAACGGAAGGTGCTTTAAAACAACCTATCTTTAGCAGTGAAATATTACTGGAAGGGGAAAATAAGTCTGACCTCGATGGGATTAGAAACAGGCTTATAAAAGAATTAAAACCCACAGATGAAATAGAATCAATTATTGTTGATCGTATCGTTTCAAGCGTTTGGCGATTGAAACGATGTTTGAAAATTGAAAGCCAGGCCATAGAGTACGGTGCGTCTTGTATTCAAGAGTACGAGCAGGGATTTTTTAGAACAAGAAAAAGGACTGCCAAAGAGCTGACACAATTAAAGGCATTAAAAGTAATCGAGAATAAAAACAAAATCGCAGAGTTGTCTAAATACGAAACGATGTTGGAAATGCAAATGTATAAGGCATTGAGGGAATTGGTTAAATATAGACGACGAGAAACGAGACAGGAAAAAAGGGCGTTGAGAAGGGCTAAATAGACATGCATTTAAACATTGGGAGAAAACTTTAATATTGTAACATAATATATATTATCAGACGTTTTAAGTTTATTATCAAAAACACTTTTTCTGGGAATTAATTCCTTTCCCCTTTTTGCCAGGATAAAGAATATTATTGACAATATAAACTACGTCTGCTACTATATTTCGCTGTGTTTTAGTTTATGATGGTTGTTCTATTGTTTTAAGTTTCAAGCTGGTTATTATAAGAGGAGGACAATTTTGAACGCTGAAGAAATTGAAAAAGGTGTAACTGCAATAGTCGCTGAGGTTACAGAATTAGATGAAAAAGAAATTTGGGACAAAAGAGATGCAAATTTCTTTAAAGACCTTGAGATAGATTCCCTTTTAGCCCTTGAAATTCTTGCACTTATTGAAAAAAAATTCAAGGTGCAAATTCCCGAAGAAAAGCTCGTTGATATTACATCACTAAGCGCCACAATTGATTTAACAAAATCCGTTCTGGCAGAAAGCGGAAAACTTTCATCTTAAAATATTACATTGACAGCGTGAGAAATGTACAGAGAAGATACTTTTATGATTAACATGACGATGGGCCGCAGAAAATGATGCTTTTTGAGGAAATCCGGTCTCTTCTGCCTCAAAAATATCCTTTTTTATTTATTGATAAAGTTATTGAGTTAGAAGAGGGAAAAAGAATCGTTTGTGTAAAAAATGTCTCCGGCAACGAGCCCGTCTTTGTTGGTCACTTCCCTGATTTTGCCATTATGCCCGGCGTTTTAATCATTGAGGCGATGGCTCAGGCTTCCATCATCCTGTTCAGGAAAAGCCTTCCTACCCAAAATAACAGGGATACGGTTTTTTTGTTGGCATCCGTCAGTAACGCTAGGTTCATAAAACCCGTTTTCCCTGGCGATCAACTTTTTGTAGAAATCATTGTAGAAAAGATTGTGTCTAAGGGAGCCATTGTTCAGGCATCGGTAAAGGTTGGTGAAAAGGCAGTTGCCAAGGCAACTTTGACTTTTGGAATTGCAGATAAAAGCGCATTAATATCTGGTTGATAAAATTATCTTATGAATAAACGTGTGGTTATAACAGGCGTAGGAATGATCACCCCTATCGGATCAGGAAAGGACACATTCTGGAGCGCTCTTATTGCAGGGGTATCAGGCGTGGACGATGTATCATGCATTGACACTTCAGGTTATAAGGTCCATAAAGGATGCGAAGTAAAGAATTTCAACTATTCTGACTATATAAAAAATGGTGTCCTTAAAAAAATTGGTAAGGGTTCACAGTTTGCCATTGCGGCCACGAAACTCGCCTTGGATGATGCCAGGCTCGATCTGAATAAAGTTGACACAGAAAGGATTGGAGTCTCTGTAGGAACGACAGCGGGCGAAATACAAATTCTGGAAAAAGTCAACTACATCCGGCACAAAGAGGGTGAAGACAAGGTAGACCCTGATTTGTTTTTGATGCATCCATGCAATAACATTCCGGCTAACGTTGCCATTGAGTTTGGTTTGAAAGGACCCAATACTATTATCCCTACCGCTTGTGCAGCGGGTAATTATGCGATCGGATATGCTTACGATTTGATTAAGTTTGGACGGGTGGATATGATGGTCGCCGGCGGTTCGGACCCTTTTTCGAAAGTTGCCTATACGGGATTTGCTAGATTGGGCGCCATTGCTCCAGAGATATGCCAGCCCTTTGACAAAAACAGGAAAGGCATGATGGTTGGCGAAGGTGCAGGTATGCTCCTCCTGGAATCACTCGATCATGCGATGAAGAGAAATGCACATATTTATGCTGAAATTATTGGCTATGGCCTTAGCTGTGACGCTTATCATATTACCATCCCTCACCCCGACGGGGAAGGTGTCGTCTCCGCTATGAAAAAGGCCTTAAAAAGTGCAAACCTGAAACCTGAAGATGTCCAGTATATCAGCGCCCATGGAACAGGAACTCCCGCTAATGACAAAGCTGAGACGATCTCTATTAAAAAGGTATTTGGAGATAAGCCTGGGCATCTCGCAATTAGTTCAATAAAATCGATGATTGGCCATACCATGGGTGCTGCCAGCGCTATAGAAGCTATTACCTGTGCCCTTGTTGTCCAAAACGACATCATTCCCCCTACGATTAATTATGAAACGCCGGATCCGGAGTGTGATCTGGATTATGTACCCAATGTAGCAAGAAGACAAAAGGTAAATATCGCACTGAATAACGCTCATGCATTTGGTGGTAATAATAGCTGTTTAGTTGTTAAAAAATTTAGCGGTAGGACATGAAAAAACAGACAGTTCTCCGGAACTGAATTTGTGTCTTATAACTGAGGTTTGTAATGGAAAAAACAAGGATTGTTATTACAGGTGTTTCGGTTATCTCACCTATTGGGAGCAATAAGGAAGTTTTTTGGAATAATTTAACCAATGGTGTATCGGGTATTAAACCCATTACATTGTTTGATGTAAGTAAATTCAATAGTAAACAGGCCGGCGAGATTTCCGATTTTGACGCAAAAGTTTACCTTGGTCAAAAAGGGATCCGCCATATCGATAGAACATCCCTTCTTGTCTCATCCGCAACGGTTCTTGCCATTAAAGATGCTAATCTAGAAAATAATACATACAGTGGTGATGAATTAGGTATTGTCGTTGGTTCAACGTATGGGAGTATTGACAGTATCAGCTCCTTCGATTTTCAGTCTTTGCGTGAAGGCCCAAATTATGTTAATCCTATGGATTTTCCCAACACCGTACTGAATGCCCCCGCAAGTCGTGCCTCTATTTTTTGCAAGGCCACGGGACTGAATACAACCATCTCAAACGGTGTAACAAGCGGCATTGATGCGATTATTTATGCCTCTGATTTCCTTCGGATGGGTCGGGTAAAGGCCGTAGTTGCCGGAGGCGTGCATGGATTAACCCATGATATCTTTTGGGGAGCGCATAATTCGAAGATATTGTCGGGAAGTAAGGATGGGACTCTAGAAATTTGTGCACCCTTTGACAAAAGACGCAATGGGATGGTCATTGGCGAAGCATCGGCATTGGTCATCCTCGAAACTTTAGAAGATGCACTCAAGAGGAATGCACACATTTATGCAGAAATCAAGGGCTACGGAACCGCATTTGACCCTAAAATGGCCATTAGCAGAAATTATCAGATAGACGGAAACAAAAGAGCTATCATGCGTGCTATTCAGGATGCCAATCTAACGCTGAATGACATTTCTTACATAGCTGCCAATGCTTATTCTGGTGTCCATGGCGATGCAATGGAAACCAGAGTTGTCAAAGAAGTCTTTGGCATGAGGGCGAATCTTATCCCTGTTACCGCCATTAAGTCTATGACAGGTGAATGTTACGATGCCTCGGGAGCATTACAGGCAATAACTGCAGTGATGTCCATCAATACGCACACAGTTCCACCTACAATTAATTATAAGGAACGCGATCCAGAATGTGATTTAGATTATGTAGCCAATACCGCAAGGGTCTTACCAGTCAAAAACGTCCTTATCAATACCTTCTCACGATTGGGAAACAATTCATCCTTAATTATCTCCAAATACAAATACAAGCCGTAATTCATGATACCTTCCAATCGATGCATTCAATCAACAAAAAAGGATCTGCTATATCCCCATTATGATGCAATTGTGATTGGTGCGGGCATAGCCGGTTTGGTTTGTGGTGCATTTCTTGCAAAGTGTGGAAAAAAGGTACTCATCGTGGAGCAGCATTCCATCCCTGGTGGTTATTGTACTTCATTTAAAAGGAAGGGGTTCAATTTCGATGCGGCAGTTCATCATATTGGGGGTTGTGGGAAATGGGGTATTGTCGGTCGCTGCCTTAAGACACTGGGGATAGATATGGATTTTCATCCCCTCGACCCAATGGACCATTTGATTTTCCCCAACTTTACCATAGAAATTCCAGCCGATCTGGATGAATACATCCTCCGTTTACAGAATAGCTATCCGTTGGAAAAAGATAGCATCAAGCATTTCTTTCAGGATCTTATAAAACTCTATCGTGCCACCTTTAATAATGAAAAAAGCCAAATTATTGAGAAATATAAAAACCAGACGTATAGTGAAATGTTGAATGCTTTTTTAAAAAATGATGAGCTCAAAATGATACTTTCTGGT
>JBKBTA010000160.1:0-6757 GCA_046291035.1 Candidatus Brocadia sp. | reverse complement strand
CGTTTATACCTTTACACATTATACAAAACTCTTTCCTGTTGGTATCGGTGTTGGAATCCTCTTTTCGGCTAGTATCGTATGCAGATTTTTTGTCAAAAAACTCCAGAGTCACAACTTTTCTTTCGCCATTATCATTGCATTCTTCACGACCATTGCCCTGATTTACATGAAAGAACTAACCGCTCACAACTATCGCCATTCCCCGGGCCTTGACCTGGCCAACGCTGTATCATACCACGTGCAAAAAAACGAACTCTACTATTACAAGGTGCCGGATGAATGTCTTTCCCCCGTGAATTTTTATATGAACCGTCTCATCCCTGAGATCAGGAATGAGCGCCAGCTATCAAAAGCATTTCTATCAGATAAAACCATTTATTGTATCGCTGGCAGGAAGGCATACGAGGAATCGAGTCTCTTTCATCATGTGCCGCATACCCGCATACAAGATATACGATACAAAGACATTGATTTAACACTCATTGTAAACCAACCGAAGGCAGACCAGACAGAGTGGTGAAAGCGCCCTCAACGCAGGGCTACCTCTGGTTCCGAACTGTTCATGAATAAAAAGTTCCTCATATTTTTTATTCTAGCATCCGTAAATTATACAGCCTTTTTATCTTTACAAAATGCAAGCTCTCAGTCCATAGAAAGCGCCTCAAATGCAGTCCACAATGTTCAAATAAACCACGTCGATGCTATCTGCAAAACTTACAAAGATGTGTTTGGACAATTTGGGGACAATGCAGAACGGCTCTACCAACAATACGGCACCTTCGCCCTCGAATTTTTGAAGGAGTATAAGATCGAAGGGCTTGCCATCCTGGAAAAATACGGTAGAGAAATGGCTGACCTGTCGCCACTCCTTGATTATAGAGACATCTTTCACCTTTATAACCATCCTCGTAACAACATAGATAATCTCCACATATTCTCACCCAAAGCCCTCGCCGACTTTTACAAAACCTTTGGAGACGAAGGGGTGAAATATATTGTTAATGATCCAGAAAATTTCTTTCTTATCAATGAAGATAAAGACAGGGGCCTCCAATTAATCAACCTTGCCAACGAAAAGGGCGACATTGTCTTTCCCCTAGCTCGGAAACATGGAATCGCCTTTGTAAAGCTTTATGACGAAGACGTGTTAAACATTGTCTTGAAATTCCAGGACGACGGCCTATTGGCCCTGAAGGAATATGGGGAAAAGGCGAAGACCTTATTCAATCTTTTCATTGATGACGATACCTTTTACCACGTGATTAAGACGTACGGACATAAACAGACCATTCCCATTATTTACCTTTTCTACGATAACAAAGATTTTAACAGTCAATTCTACAATTATTTGAAGACAACAAGCGCCTATGAATGGATATCATCCTGGTGGTATGGTACAGATACGTCTACGGGAAATATCCAAAGCGATGCAACCGTAAGACGTGAAAATGCCGGGAGGGCCGTTAGCCTTATTTTTGAGCTGGGAAATGATTTCATGGATAGATTTGAAATTCTTGATATCAATAACGTCAGGGAAGAGGCCATTACCACCATTACGAATAAATTACGGAATTTCTTTATTTCCGATGTCGAGAAGGTCAGCCGGAAAAGGATTCGGCAGGAAGACATTACGCTACAGGACAAGTTATTTGCAGGGCTTGATATCCTGGGATTTGTCCCTATCGGCAGTGGTATATCTAAGGGGGCAAAACTTGCGGCAAAGGGGGCACGGTTTGCCAAAACCACGAAAGGATTCAAAGGTCTCATTCATCTGACGGAAGACCTCGTAGCAACCTATGGCGATGATGTAATTCCGTTTGTGGCAAAACATGGAGACGATGGAATCAAGGCGCTGAAGGCAACGGGCGGTAAAATCCTTAAACTCTCCCAGCAATATGGGGATGATGTGGTTCGATATGTCTCCAAATACGGTGCAGATGCAGGAAATGCGATTGAAAGATACGGTGAGGACATTCTATCCCTGGCACGTAAGTACGGTGACGACGTCATTAAATACACTGCGCTTTATGGCGACGACGGCCTTAAGGTCATTCAGAAACATGGTAATGACGTTGTCCTTCTGAGTTCCGTTTACGGTGATGATATAATCAAGTTGTCCGCCCTCTATGGGGACGATGTTATTCCGTATGTATCCAGATATGGCTTAAGCGGTGTTAAGGTCATTGAAAAATATGGGCATGATGTAATCCGCCTGGCAAAAAAATACGGAGACGATGTCATAAAATATGTCGGAATGTACGGTGATGATGGGCTTAAGCTGGCAAGAAAGGGGAAAGCAGGTCTCTTTGTCATGCGTTTTATGCCACCAAAAATATTTGCAAAATGTACAAAGTTTATCAAATACGGTCTCATTGCTACAATCTTTCTCACTATTGCCACACATCCCATCGCATTCTTTTCTGGTCTGATAAATGCGCTTGCCTGGCTATTTGGCGACAGCCCGGTAATCTTAGCCATCATTCTCGGCCTCGTAGCCATCTTCTTCATCATAAGATTTCTGAGAAAATTTACATGGTTTTTTATGCCATTTTTGGTATGTTTTAGGATACTGAAAAGGTTTTATAGCCGGTTATAGTATTATCCTGTAAAAAAAACTTCTTTTTTTGTAAGTTTTTCTTCGTGTCCCTCGTGGTTAAACCATTTTTGGTTGCGGCGCCAGGATATGTATTATGTTTCACCTGAAAATACCTTCTGTGCTGTCATTCTGAGCCCTTCGCTTTTTGTCATTCTGAGCGAAGCGAAGAATCTCTTTCACTGCTCAGGGTAAACTCCGCGAAGAATCTCTTTTACCGCTCAGGGTGACATTTTCACTGTCCTTTGTGAGCCGAAGGATCATGGATGTTTCATCGGATTTTTGCCAAAAATGTCAAAATTATTTTTGGAAGACACTCAAGGTTCTGAAATAAAAAAAGAGGGTAAAATCCCTCTTTCGTCTAATTTTCTTAGGTAATTTTTTATTGTACCAAAAGCCGAAACCTTTTGGAGCAGATATATTTCTCAATAACGTTTATTTTCCACACTCACCGGTTAGTCTCTGATATGTCAAAAACTCTCTTTGTGCCTCTTCCTTCATACCCTTTCGCTCATAAATGATGCTTAAACCATAATGTGCCTTTGCAAAATTTGGGTCTATTCTAACGGTCTCCTCAAGTGCAGCTGCAGCCTCATCCAGGATCCTGCTTTGTGAATATGCACTTCCCAGATCAAAGTATACCGATGGGTCGTAAGGATTTACTTCGATGGCCTTTTGTAACGAGGTAATTGCTTCATCAAGGGCCCTTTTATCTGAGTAGGGATTCCGTATATTGTAATGGGCTGCCGCTGCCTTACGAACGGAGGCAATGGCATTAGCGAGCACCCGCTTGTCAGCGTAAGCCTTACCAAGGCGGTAATGTGCGTCTGCATCTCCCGGATCGATCTTCACCACAGTACTGAATTCTACGATTGCTTCGTCAAATAACCTTTCTTCAGCATAGACGATCCCGAGGTTATAATGGACCTTTGGGTTTTTCGGATCAATTTCTATCGATCTCCTGTAAGCCTCAGCGGCTTTAACGTTGTCGCCTTTCGCGTAATATGACAAACCAAGGTGGTAGTATGCAAGGGCGTGATTTGGATTGATATCGGTAACCTTTTTGAATTCAGCCACTGCCTCATCCAGCAGTTTTTTATTGAGATATATCTGACCTAAACTGAAATGGGCGTCCGTGTAATTTGGATTGATCTCAATGGCGTTCCTGAATGCGTGAATTGCCTCATCCGGCTCATTATTCTCGGCATAAACTACCCCTAAATTATACAGGGATATAGCATTTTTGGGGTTAAGCTCTAACACCCTTTTATATTCATAAATGGCCTCGTTAAACATCTTTCTGAATTTATAGGCTTCTCCCAGCTTGCCATGTGCTAATTCATGATTGGGGTCTAATTGTACCACGGATTTGAGTGCGGTTATAGCTTCTTCCCAAAGACCCTTTTCAAGGTAGAGCAAACCTAATTGGAGATGCGCGTCCTTATAGTTTGGATCGATTTCCGTGGCTTTTTTTAGCTCCGCAATGGCCTCGTCAGCCATAGTCCGGTTATTGTATGCCATCCCCAGGTTATAGTGCGCTTCCGCCAAACCCGGATTTATGCGAATGGCTTTTTGATATGCCATGATAACCTCATCGGGCATATCAACCTTGGAACATCCGTATATGCATCCAGAAACTAATACTGCCATCAACGCTAAGCTCCTGAATGGCGATACTAGATTCTTTATCATTCTCTCATATCTCCCATGAAAATGGTTATTGATACACGAATTTGTCTAAGACTGGGTTATAAAAATATTGTCCTGCAAAATTTCTATTATTTTTTGGTAATTTCTTTCCCTCTTATCCCTTCCCCTTTTGAGAAGCAAGAAGATTGAGGTATCCCGCAAAGCATTACTATGACGCTGCAATGCAGCAGTCGTTCCATAGTTTGGGCAATATATCAAATGGGCTATATATTGTCAAATGTTTATTTGACCGATAGTTAGATAATTAAAAACCATTACTCCCAGCCAAGTTTGCTAATCTCTTTAATTGACCTTGTTACTTCATCACAGACTTTTGAGATTGCAGCCTCGTCTTTAAACCGCACATTGATGTTGTAATGGACTTCGTTTTTCACAAGATCGCGTTCAAACTCGTAATGCTGTAGTTCCATGGAATTTCTTTTTAGTATTTCCACAATGGACGTGAAATTGGGTTCTGAACCGGAGACATATATCTTGAGTGTTCGATAGGTATCGCGCTTGATATCGCGTTCAAAGAGTGGTACTAACAATAGTGCAAAAAGGGTTATAAGTGTTGTAAGTATAGCAGGGGTATAACAACTACTTCCTATTGCCAGGCCGATCCCCGCCACTACCCATAAGGATGCCGCAGTCGTCAACCCCCTCACCGTTGTTTTAAATCTCATAATTGTACCTGCGCCCAGGAAGCCGATCCCGGTTACCACCTGGGCGGCAATCCTTGCTGGATCAACCCTTATGATGGAATCGGCTGCAAAAGTTTTATATCTTTGAAAGATATGTTCGGAAACCACCATCATCAGGGTTACACCTACGCATACCAGGATATGGGTCCGCAATCCGGCTGGTCGTCCCCGTCGCTCCCTTTCCCACCCAATAATCCCACCTAAAACAGCTGCTATGAGAAGCTTTCCGATAGAGTTATCGATGGTTCCTAGAATACTCAGAAGACAAGACATAATCTACTCCTTAATTTAACAAAGAAATTTGTTCTATATATTATAAATTATTTTGTATAAATAGTTTAAGTGTGCACTGAAAGTATAGCTTTGTCAATAATTAATGTCAAATATTTATTGTTTTTACCAAAAAGCAAAATGAAATTTTTTACTCAAAAACATGATGATACTATTGTAAAACTTGTTGTGCGTATCACCTGGAAGTTAAAATTGAAACATTTAAAAATATGCCATTAAAATCAACTTCTTTACCCCTTGTCTTAAATTTTCATTTTACTTTTTAAATTACGAAAGGTGGCGCAAAAAAGTAAATGCCCTTGTAAAGCCGGTGAAACAGTTTAAACGGCTTTACGAAAAGATAGCCTTACTGTTGAAGATGAAGATTGTTTTGTATCTTTGAAGTAAGGTTTTTTAATTTCTTAATTCAGCCATATGGCTTTTTTACGTCATAAGGTGTTTAGTGCCTAAACATCGACAAATAAGTTATTGTCAATCAATAAATTTCGTTTAGGTGATATGGGTTATAAATTTCTGTTGATTTTATAAGGTTAATTGTTATGGTTAGCTCGTATGAAAAAATTGCTCGTTACGGGTGCAAGTGGTTTCCTTGGTTGGAATATCTGTCAGACAGCAAAGGAAAAATGGAAGACATTCGGGATAGTTTTTTCCCATCGTGTGGAAATTGCAGGGGTAAACATCGTGAAAATCGATTTGACAGATTATAAGGAACTAAGGAAACTATTTCGGGAGATCAATCCTGATGCGGTAATCCACACAGCCGCAAATTCTGACCCGAATTTTTGTCAAATCCATCGGACTGAATCACAGAAAATCAATGTCGGTGCCTCCGTTAATGTTGCCGCACTTTGTGCCGACTATAGAATCCCGTGTGTTTTTACATCAACTGATTTAGTCTTCAATGGCTTGAACGCCCCGTACCGTGAGGAAGACCCGGTTTGTCCTGTCAATTTTTATGGCGAACAGAAAGTATTGGCTGAGAAGGGTATGCGCAAATACCATCCTCTGGTTGCTATTTGCCGTATGGCCTTGATGTTCGGTATTCCCGGCCCCGGTGCCAAAAGCTTCGTTCAACCAATGATAGAGGCAATGAGAGCAGGTCGGCAGTTGAGATTGTTTGTGGATGAATTCAGGACTCCGGTAAGTGTAAAAGCCGCGGTTTCCGGTATTTTTCTGGCCCTTGAAAAAGTTAGCGGATTACTCCATTTGGGAGGTATTGACCGCATTTCACGTTACGATTTTGGCAAGTTGCTCATGGATATCCTTGGTATTCATGAAGCCAGGTTGATACCGTGCAGGCAGAAGGACGTGGTTATGGCAGCACCCAGACCTCCAGATGTCTCACTTGATAGCTCAAAGGCTTTTGCTCTGGGCTTCGAACCATTACCTTTATCAGAGGAAATTAAGAAACTCCGTAGCATTGTTTGACCCTGTCACTGGTAATCATTGACTCTGCCATGTGTTTCTGCTAACCTGAATG
>JBKBTA010000159.1:0-6807 GCA_046291035.1 Candidatus Brocadia sp. | reverse complement strand
CTTTGCTGTCATTCCGAGCGGAGCGAGGAATCTTCAAGATTTCTCCCTTCGGTCGAAATGACAATTACAGGTGAAAATTCCCATACAATAAATGTAATTTTTGTCCGGCCTTTTCCTTTTCTTTAATAGCCATGCGGTATCTTTACCGTATCGCCCTCTTTTACCTTATGTGCCTTAAACCAACCCTCTTTCATCTCCAACGCATATTTGACTTTTTCCCTCGAAACATGGGTATCCAAACTGTACGGTTTCATTGATTCGATTTGTACAATTCTGCCATTGGCCTTAATAAAGGCTATAGAAAGAGGAATGCGGGTATCCTTCATCCAAAAAGACAGGAATTCCTCTTGAGGAAAGATAAATAACATGCCCCCGTTATCTTCCAATGCATCGCGATGCATCAAACCTAACATGTGCTCTTCGGGAGTAACAGCTAATTCTACTTCCAATTCAATTCCGGCCACATTTATGGGCAATACGCCTTTTCTTTTCGGTTCACCACGACATACTGACTCAAAACCATTATATACTATACCGATACAAACGAAAAGTATTATGGGAAAAAGACGATTCCATTTTTTATTCATAGACATATCACCATTCTTTATAAAATCATGACTAGGGGATATTTTACGAGCCCAAAAACTAAAGTCAACCTATTTCTAAACTTGACTTACCCGAACTAACCAGATATAGTTCCGATTATGCGATTAGACAAACTTCCCTTCAAAGTCTTCAACACCATAAACAAATACCATCTCGTTAAACCTCATGATTCCATCATCGTTGCGGTATCTGGGGGACCCGATTCTGTCGCCCTCCTTAAAATCCTCCATACTATTAATTCGGCCAAAAACCTTCGTCTCCGCTTGCTCATCGCTCATCTTAACCACCAACTTCGCGGAACTTCCTCGGAAGAAGATGCACAATTTGTCCAGAATTTATCAAAAGACCTTTCTCTACCCTTCATTTATAAAAAGGTAGATATTCGAAAGATTGCAGACCAGACGAAGCGTTCGATTGAAGAAGCAGCACGCATGGAAAGATATAAATTTTTCATGGAATCAGCACAGGAATATAGCGTCTCTACCGTGGCTATCGGGCATACGGCAGATGACAATGTAGAAACCCTGCTTCATCGTATAATCAGGGGTACTGGAACGCTGGGACTGGGAGGAATATCCATAAAACGTCCGCTAGCAACAGGTTCCACGATACAGCTCGTCCGCCCCCTCCTCTTCTCCTGGAGAAGGGAAATTATTGAATACCTGGGAAAAGAACACTGTACCTACAGAACAGACGAGTCCAATTACGAATCAATATACCTCCGAAACAAGATACGGCTCGAACTGGTCCCGTTACTGGAAAACCAATACAACCCCAATATCAAAGCCTTGCTCATACAACTCTGCCAAATCCTTAACATGAATAATGAATATTTAGTTTCGGAAGCAAAAAAAATAGTAAAAGACTCCACGGTTGAAGGAAGGGAAGACCTATATACCATCAATACCCATTTTTTGACAAAACAACCGAAGATATTGCAATACCTGGCATTCAGAGAAATATTAAATAGAATGCAAATTCCATTAAAAGAGATTACCTATGAGCACTATACAAAGATATTTGATGAAATAACCAGAAAAGGAAAGGGGCGGCATTTCCAATTGCCAGGGAAACTTTATTTATGGCATGAACACGGCATGCTCCATTTTAAAAAAGAGCCCCTCTACAAACCGTGCGTACCATTAACCAAAGTCGCTGTCGAAATACCGGGAACAACGCCCATTTATCCTCTTGGACAATTAGTATCTGAAATCCTGGACATTCAAGACTTCTCATTGGAGGCATACAAAAAAACCAAGACAAAATATGAAGAAGTCTTCGACCTGCAAAGAATAACCATGCCCATTTCTGTGAGGGGGCGCAAAGAAGGGGACACGATTTCACCGTTAGGTATCAACGGTCATAAAAAACTGAAAGATCTCTTTATTGATAAAAAAATCCCTCGAAAAGAACGTGACGCAATCCCCATTGTTGTGATGAATGATCAACCCATCTGGGTCGTTGGAATATGTATGGACAACACCGTCAAGGTTACTCCGAATACAAGGAAAATTTTAAAACTAACTATTCACCTACAATTTTGAGAAAATCCGCATCTCCCTCAAGTTTTGAGAAATCGGGATTAGTCTTCGCCAAACTTTTATATCTGGGATTTAACTCGATGGCCCTCTTCAGCGAAAACAGAGCGTCTTCCTTGTTTGAGAGCAGGGCATATGCGCAGGCCTTGTTGAACCACGCCGCATCAAAATTGGGTTTTATCTGCAAGGCCTTATCATAAGCCTCCGTCGCCTCCTTGTGATTCCCCATGGCATCCAGCAAGAGACCTTTATTGTTTAAGGCTACAAAAAAGTCCGGTTGAATCTGGATGGCCTTGTTATATGCATCAAGCGCCTCTTGTTTTTTCCCCATTTCTTCAAATACATACCCTTTATAATTCCATGCCTCATGTACATTACCGCTCAGGTTTGTCGCCTTATCAAAGGCATTCAACGCCTCCGGATATTTTTTTAATTGCAAGAGGGAAAGTCCTTTATTCACCCATACAACAAAGTCGTCGGGCTTTATCTTCAATGCCCTGTCAAAGACCTTTATGGCCTCTTCGTAATTCTGAAGTTGTACAAGTGCGAGGCCTTTATTGCTGAGGGCTTCGTATTTAATCTTCGCCTGCCTTGGAATATTTGCTGCTTCCTCATCCGTAATTATCTGTGCTACCTTATCAAAAGATTTTACCGCCTCCGTAAACCTTCCTAACCGCAAAAGGGCATTTCCTTTGTTATTCCATACCTGTGGGTAATCGGGCCTTAGCTTTATAGCGCTGTCAAAAACTTTGATTGCATCCTCATATTTTCCCAGATTAAACAACTCACACCCTTTATTTGTCATGGTTTCATACGAGTCCGGCTGGATCTGGAGCGCTTTTTCATAAGCTGCAACGGCCTCCCTATGCTTCCCAAGGCGAGACAAAACCAACCCCTTATTCGTCCATGCCCCATACGAATTGGGTTGAATTTGGATCGTCCTCTCATATGCCGCAAGCGCCTCCTCATATCGACCCAAGGCATCCAGCGCAAGCCCTTTTCCATTCCAAGCTGCATACGAATCTGGCTTCAATTCGATGGCCTTATTGAAGGCATTAACGGCCTCCTCATGTTTCCCAAGATCAGCAAGGGTAAATCCCTTATCAGCCCACGATGCATGTTCGGCAGGCTTTATTTCAATTGCCCTGTCATATGCCTCAACGGCCTCTTTATATCTGCGGAGCCTGACAAAACAATTTCCCTTATTAATCCACGCCTCATAATATTTTGGATTAATCGCAATAGCCTTGTCGTACGCCTCTAATGCCTCATTTCGCCTCTCAGGAATTCTTGCCAGGGTCAGGCCTTTATTATTCCATGCCTCATATGCATCGGGTTTTACCTGTATAATACGATCATAGGTCTTCACGGCGGCATCAATGTCCCCGGTATGGTCCAATACATTTCCCTTATTGTATAAGACCTCGAGAGAATCCGGTTTGATCTCTAACGCCTTATCGAACGCCTTAACCGCTTCGTCGTATTTACCCGCATGGTCCAGAGACCTTCCCTTCATATACCACGCCTCATAATAATCCGGCTTGTACTGAATCACCTTTTCAAACGACTCTACGGATTCCGCATATTTACCTAAATAATCAAGCACTACTGCTTTATTATACCAGGCCTCAATGGCATCGGGTTTCAACTGAATCGCGTGCTCGTAAGCGCTGAGTGCTTCCTGATACATCTGTTTTCGAACAAGGACGTTCCCTTCATGAAGGGCGTTCTCATAACTTTCCGCGGCGATTGATATTCCTTTCAAGCCAACGAACATAACAAGGACAATAATCGGTATAAACATCACTCTTTTCACCGTGACTGCCTCCTTCCGCTTTCAATGGTTGTAGAGCGACGAGCCTCGTCGCCCTACATTGAGAAAGTAACCAAAGGCCTCATTTTTACCGCCAGGAAATCTCAAATATCCCATTACTCACATAATATCACATGCCACTTGGCACTATATTCAACTCCTTGAGCGTTATGATATCACCATCGTCCAGGATATATGGGGAAAGGATGCCGCATCTCTCAACCAATTTCCCTGTATAGAGTATGGTTTCGCCATCATGAAATTTCAACACCTTCTCTTTCTTCGCCAACCCAAACTTTAACTCTACGTCCCCACTCTCCTTTTGCTTCATCATTACTCGTAAACCCGACGCAACGTTTAAATTTTTATGGACAATCTGCCCCATCCAGCTGACATATTTCCCCTTATATTTTTCCCATGCCTCATCCTTTTGTGCGTCTGATAAATTACTCCCCTTACCAAAAATCTTGTCCAGATCCTCAAAAGACTCTACGAGGAATATCTTTTTTGGCCCCTGGGAAACGGGTACCACGTCGGGGTTCTCAAACAATTCATTCGTGCTCGACGGCGGGGAAAGGGTATTCTTAATTTCAAGCACATCGCCGTCTTCCAGCTTATACGGGAATATCCTCGTCACCCGTGAATCGAGCTTCCCTGTATAAGTAACGGTACTTCCATATTTCACGCCAGAGAAACGCTCCTTATGGGCAGAATTTAACTTTATCTCAACACTGGTGTCACCATGGGACACACTCATCATCCACCCTGTTATTAGTCCCCATCCAATATAAGTTACCCTCCCGTTCCATTTAACCCTTTTACCCACACATCGACTCCATAAACTCTCCTTTTGTTCATCTGATAATTCACTCGCCACTCCAAAGATATTATTGAACTCTTCAAAACTCATATTGATATAACCATCAGGAGTCTCCGTTATAACAAAACCATAATTCGATGCGACAACCTGATTCCCTTCCTTCGGGACCCCTGGAATGATAACCGATGGTATACCTGCAATCTTTTCACCCTCTTTTTCTGCTGCCGACACACCTGCTTTTGTACCTGCAGTTATTCCCTCGTAAAACAAACGGTCAAATTCCTTTTGATGCTTCACCAACAACCTTGTTTCATCAGTAAAGATGACGTTATAACGATTGAATCTACCTGCATCTTCATTCCAGGAATACGACCCGGTAGCAAGCAACTTCGAATCAAAGATGGCGAAATTGTTATGCATTCGTCCTTTTTGAATCAACGCCTTAATTGCAAAATTCTTATTTTTGTAAAGGTCTGACAATGGCCCTTTTGTTAAAGCGCGTTTCCTATCAACCACAATCCTGACATGAACTCCCCGTTCCTGTGCCTGAACGAGGGCGTTCAATATGTCCTTTGAGGTAATATCCAAAACGGCAATATCAATAGACTCCCTGCACCCTTCAATCGCATGTAAAATCTGCCCCTTGATCTCCTGTGATGTAAAATATACATCTGACGAAAATGCCCTATCTTGCGTATAGAAAAACGAACTCACGATTCCAACTATTATCGATACACAGATCTTTTCCCAACCCATAATTTCCCTCTTCGCACTGTTTCTTTGGAACAAATACATATTGGCTTCCTGTTATAACAAGACGCTTATTTTAAATAACTTAAATAAATAGTAACAATTTGGCTTTTTGAAAATATGTTGCAGCTTAGTTTCGGGTGGCACGGACAAACTCTGTTTGTCCGTGCGGGGCATTCAATTCACCCATTCGCACACAATCACGGACAAGCTATGCTTGCCCGTGCCACCCATGTGGAATGAAACCATGTGTATCAATTTTCAAAAAACTAAAGTGTTACCCAGGACCGTTGACAAAGTCCTTTGCCGAGTTGTGATTGTAGAGCGAAGCGCCGCTTCGCTCTACATTTTAATATCACAACCACTGCAAACCCTGCACTCCCTGGGGCGCACTGGACTGTTACCAATAACTAATGAGACCATTTTATCACTGCTAAAGAGAGATTGCAAGCATTATAGAAGCGTCATACAACTTTTGGTTTGACAAAAAGTTATATCTAGAATAAAATTCGGTTAGGCCGTTAAAGATCTAAACTTTTTTGAAGGAGGTTTATCATGCTTCACAAAGGAGCAAATTTTTATCTTCGTCTTCTTTTCGTTTTAGGCTTTTGTGCCGGAATCGGCATAAGTTTGCCTCATGAAACATCACTCTATGCCGCGAACAAACAGGCAAATGAGTCTGATAAGGATGCATTAGCCACTGCCCAGCATTTCGAGCATGTGTTTGAACATGTAGTTGAGCAGGTTAAACCTGCCGTTGTATCTATCACATCAGTAAAGGTTTTTAAACATACCCAGCAAAAAAAGAAGATGCCGGAAGACCGGTTTCATCGCCCCAGCCCGGGCCCAGGTCCCGACGAAGAATTTGACCCATTCCGGAACTTTAGAGATTTCTTTGGAGACGAATTTTTTGACCGTTTTTTCAGACCCCGGTTTCCCGAAGGCGAATATAAAATACAAGGGCTTGGTTCTGGAGTAATTATCGAAGGTGAAGAAGGTTATATTATAACGAATAATCATGTGGTAGAAGATGCCGATGAACTTAAGATTACTCTGGGGGATAAAAGAGAATTTGATGGGAAGGTAGTCGGTACCGATCCCCAAACTGACATTGCTATAGTAAAAATAGACGGGAAAAATTTACCTTTTGCAAAATTGGGCGACTCTGACACTATCCGGGTTGGGCAGTGGGCAATTGCCATAGGAAGTCCCTTTGGTTTAACCCAAACAGTTTCTGTTGGTATTATTAGCGCCACGGGCAGGGCTAATGTGGGCGTTGC
>JBKBTA010000158.1:0-6820 GCA_046291035.1 Candidatus Brocadia sp. | reverse complement strand
CCCTAACTTTCACCGGGTGCAAATGCAACCATACGTTGCTGATAATCTGGAGCGCCCTGTTCCTCGGGGTATCAGTGTAACCGTGGCGAAATACAGATCTCCAAATTTCATTGTCAGTAATCTTCTTTATTAAATCAGGAATTAGTTTCATTTGACCATTCCTTTCTCCGTTTTGCTTTCTTACTATTTCCTCCCCTCATATTAAAAATTATCCTCCTATTCCTCCCTTTCTAATGTTTTATTTATTTCTTCGTTAGGCTTCCAAAGCACACGCTTTAAAGTTATAACATTTACGGGACAATCCTTACAATTTCCACATCGAATACAAACATCGGTATATTTAATCACTATACCGTCTTTACTGACAAAAGGTCTGTACTCTTTGCTTTCGTCACTTATATCCACCTGTTTCAATGCACCCACTGGACACACCATACTGCATCGACCGCAGAGTATACACTCATTTGTCTCCACATTGATACTCAGGTCGCATTTCAGACAACGCGAAGCCTCTACCCTTGCCTGATTTTCATCGAGCCCGAGTTCTACCAAATCAAAGGTACCTTCCCTGTCCGCTACGGGAAGCATTTCCATCTGTTGCCGAGGCACTGCGTCATAATTTTCTTCCCGTAAATCAAATTCATTGTCTAAAAGCGTAACCCATACCTTCTTCTTAGGCTCTTGAATCTCTTCCCCTCTGATATACTTATCGATAGATTTTGCAGCTGTATGTCCTTGTGCAATGCATTCAATAATTGTACTGGGACCAAGCGTTACATCACCTCCTGCAAAAACACCGGCCTTATTAGTAACGAGATTGTCATTTACGGCAATTGTTCCCCACTTGGTTACTTCCAACCCGTAGTTTTCACCAAGAAATTTCAGGTCGGCTTCCTGACTGATTGCAGTAATGATACAATCCGTCTCTATCGTAAATTCTGAATTAGGAACAGGTTCAGGCCTCCTTCTCCCACTACTATCAGGCTTACCAAGCCTCATCTTAATACATTCCAGGGCCTTTACTCTTCCATTTTCGGTAATAATTCTGATTGGCGCCGACAAGTAATAGAACCGGACACCCTCATGTTCTGCTTCTTCTATTTCCCAGGGCAATGCAGGCATCTCTTCACGGGTTCTTCGGTATACAATAAATGCATCCTGACTTAAACGTTTGGCAGTTCTAACGGCATCAATAGCGGAATTTCCACCGCCAATTACTGCAACCTTTTTCCCCGGACTTCGCGTATCACCGGCATTGACATTTTTCAGAAATTCCAGACAATCCATGACACCCTCAGTGCCTTCTTCTCCTGGAATTTCAAGCCTTTTCCCCTTTTGTGCACCAACGGCAATAAATACAGCCTTATACCCCTCTTTGAACAAATCAGGAATTGTCTTTCTCGGACTCCCAATGGGGGTATTCGTTTTTATCTCAACGCCACGCGCCAGAATATGACTTACATCAAACATTATCTGCTCACGAGGCAACCTGTAAGATGGAATAGCCCACATCATCATACCGCCAACCTGGGATTCCTTTTCAAAAACCGTTACTTTGTAACCCATCCCTGCAAGGTCATTTGCAGCTGTAAGACCGGCTGGTCCCGCTCCAATTACAGCAACTTTTTCCTCCCTTTGCACTATCTTTGGAGGTGGAATTCTTATCTTATTTTTGAAAATATAATCGGTAACAAATCTCTTTAATGCATCTATCGCTACTGGCCTATCAAAATCACCACGTTTGCATTTAGACTCACAGGGATGCGGACATACATATCCGCAAACGGCAGGAAAAGGATTGGTTTCTTTCATCAATCTGTAGGAATCTTCATACTTTCCCTGGCTAATCAACCGAATATAGCCAGGCACATCCATATGGGCGGGACATCGATGCTGGCAACGAATATTTTGTTGTAACCAATCCAGATCAAGAAGCGCTCTTATTCCTTTTTTTGGTATAGTTGCTTGATTCATAAAGCACACTAACTTTCTTAAAAAAATTCTTAACTAAATTAATTATACGACTAGCTCCGTTTCAAGGGGTACTTTTTTACTTGTATCTACGACTAATTTGCCACTATCATCTAAGACAACCTCAAAATGATCTAAAGGCCTGGGAGCTGGTCCGGCAAAGTTTACACCGTTCCGATAGTATTTACTTCCGTGACATGGACACTCAAAGATATTCTTTTCCTTCGAGAATTCAACAGCGCACCCCAGATGCTGACATACTACAGAAATGGCTTTAAAGCTATTACCGTCACGGACAATAAATATTTTCCTCGATTTTAACGTCGTCACTGAATTTTCTGGAAATGCCCCAGGCTCTCCGACGGAAAACCTCGGTGAAGGTTCAAAAAGCACCTTCGGATAAAAAAAACCTTTGTATCCCAAAATTTGTGATAGGTATGCCCCAATTGTGGCAAAAAACAAACCCCAACCCGCTAGTGTTAAAATATTTCTGCGAGAGAAGGTAAACCAAATCCCCCCTTCTGCTTCTGATGTATAGCCTTGATTTTTTTCTTTTATTTCCATAACAACCTCCTACCTTGAAAAACCTTTCAAACCCCTTACTTTCTTCAGATTTTATCTGTAAATTTTCATTATTACAATCGGAAATAATTTATCATATTTGTGGAAGGCGAATATTATATCTATCGATGAGAAAAGTCAAGCATAATTTATCAAAGGATACAATATATTTGTTTTTCATGTATTTGTTTTTCATGCCTTTTTTATCAATAAACGATACGCATTTTCCACATTTTCTACCTTTATGATTTTATGACCTTCTTCTTTTATACTCCGAGGAACGCTTCTTATCGGTTCACCGTCATCTAATATTACCTCTAAAATTTGACCGGAATCCATCATTTCCAGCTTTAACTTTGTTTTTACAAAATTAATCGGGCAAAGCACGCCTCGTAAATCAATCCGATCGTCAGGAACAAACTTGCCTTCTTCTGCCATGTATGAAACCCCAAAAATCTCTCTATAGTTTTCTTTGCCACTTTATTATTCAAACGTCTCACCCTCCGGGGCAAAGGTTACAACTATAATATCCACTCAATATAAATTTATCTCTTCTTCTTTAAACTGCTTCTTTTCTTCATCAAAAACCCATGACTTAATATCGATCTTTTCGCCATTTTCTATAGCAACAATTATATACGAAAACCAGGAACATGCGTGTTCAGTATCATATGCAGATGGGATGGCTGGATGGTCAGGATGAGAATGATAAACACCTATGATTTGCAAACCATTTTTTACAGCTTCCCTATCAACTCTTTCGAAGTCTCCACGCTCTATTACATATCTGTCATGCGCCCTTTCAAAATTTTTATTTTGTACGGGACGGACTTCAACCACCTTTTTATCAGATGTATTTGTACCAATTAATAGTCCGCAACATTCCAAAGGGTAGCTCTTCCTTACCTGTTCCTCAATCTCCCTAAGTTTGTCATTCCTAATGCACAGCAAGGTCATTCACTCTCCAAGAACTCTAAAAACTAACAAACTTAATTTACACACCTGCCCAAAAACTCGTACTCAAATACCGATCACCCCTGTCGGGAAACACCGTAACAATCGTACCTTTCTCAATTTCACTTGCCACTTTCAGGGATGCCACAAGTGCAGCACCCGAAGAGTATCCCACAAACAATCCTTCTTCGGCCGCAAGCCTCTTAACAGCCTCATAAGCGTCTTCTGTCTCTACAGCTATCTTTCTATCAGGAAAACGAGCGTCGTAAATACCCGGAACAATTGAAGTAGCCATATGCTTCATACCTTCCAATCCATGAATAGAAGTGGCCGGTTCAACTGCTATCACCTGAATATCCGGATTATACTCTTTCAAACGTCGTCCTGTACCCATGAGGGTACCACTTGTTCCCAGACAGGCAACAAAATGGGTCACCTCACCCGCCGTTTGTTCCCATATCTCCACCCCTGTTGTTTCAAAATGCGCCTTCCAATTCGCAGGGTTATTATATTGGTCTGCATAAAAATACTTTGATGGTTCTTCACTCACGATCCTTTTCGCTTCTAACATAGCACCATCAGAACCCAGTAATGGATCCGTAAGCACCATGGCAGCTCCAAAGGCACGTACAATCCTCTTCCTTTCTTCGCTGACGTTTAACGGCATCACTAAAGTCACTTTATATCCTTTCGATGCGCCGATGAGGGCATAGGCAATGCCGGTATTTCCAGAAGTTGAGTCTATGATAATTTTATCGTGGTTCAGTTTTCCCGTTTTCTCTGCCTCTTCCAGAATCCGCAACGCCGGACGATCCTTTACCGAACCACCCGGATTAAACCATTCTGCTTTAGCGTAAACTCCAACATCCTTATTTATTAATCCTTTTGTAATTCTAGCGATCTTTAATAAAGGGGTATTTCCTACTTTATCCAAAATTGAAGTATGAGAAAACTTCTTCGGTATGTGTTTCGTATCCTTTCCCTTTGTCACGATACTTGTCACGATGTTACCTCATCTTTCGTCATATAAATAACTGAGTTTCTGCGCCGTCAGCTATTTCCAAAAGGGTAGTTAACCCCATGATATCATCTACCCGTGATCGAACAACTGATTCTTCCAACTCCATCAGTTTCACAGCACCCGTACATGCATAAACTTTTAAATTCCCCATGGCTCTTACATCACGGAGTAGTTCTTTGAGTGAGATTGGATTAATCTCCTGCATTCGTTTCGACAGTTTCGTCCCCTCTTCACCATATTCAGCAGTTAGTTTCGTAACATCAAACTCTTCATTCACAAACCTCTTCAATGCCCAAAAAAAGAGAAAAATATAGGTCTCCCTTCCCATCGATGCCGCTGTTACAGCCAGGGTAATGATCTGATACAGTTTATCATAGGTACCGCTATGAGCAAAGATAACGAATCTTTTTTTACCTTTCATCGGAAAATCCTAACATGGACGAGACGGTGAAGACAAAATCCGAAGCATAAAATTTGTGAGTCAACCCTGGCAGGGTTAATTTTATTTTGACATTTTGAACAAAATGTCAAAATATTTTTATAAGATACTTAGGAAGTTTTTACCAATGCACTCACGACTTCTTTCCTGAACTTTTCCAAACCTACGCGGTCTATACAAGAACCGATTCTCTCTTTCGGTTTGCCGTTCTCTTTATACCATTTTACCGTTGCATCAATAAAATCATTTACTTTATTATCGGGTACAAAGTTTGCTACCTCATTTGCCTCCCGTGGGTGTCGTCCATGTTTTCCACCCACACGCACCAACCAGCCCTTTTTCTTATCCTTCCAGGCGTCCGTCGGACAAGCCCTGATACAATCACCGCAATAGACACATTTCGATTCATCAAACATTGGCCTGCCCTCTTTATCAGAGATAATTGCCCCCTCCTGACAGGCCTTGGCACATAAGGTACAGCCGTTACATAAATCTTTGCTCCACACCGGATACACTACTCCCTGAAAGCCAAGATCCATCTCCCTTGTCCTTGTACAATCAATGGGACAGCCGGAAAATCCAATCTTAAATTTATGCGGACACGGGGTGCCAAAAAACTTCTCGTCAACCTCCAGCGCCTT
Source organism: Candidatus Brocadia sp. (assembly GCA_046291035.1). Taxonomy (GTDB): domain Bacteria; phylum Planctomycetota; class Brocadiia; order Brocadiales; family Brocadiaceae; genus Brocadia. The sequence goes on along the minus strand of JBKBTA010000158.1, from coordinate 1,233 downwards.
GGACTGTGTATCCATAATTCCATTGGGATTATACTCACAACCGCCACACGCGGTGGGTACCCGAACTCTTGGGCCACAGGAGGCGACTTTCTGCCCCACCGTTGCCAATTCTTTCACCACTGCATCGAAGTCATCGATATGGACACCAATAATCTCCACCGACTGTCTGAAACTCAAGTGACAATATCCTAAACGGCTATATTTTTTCGCAACTTCTGCGATTTTCAGCAGTTTTTCAGGAGTAATCCTTCCACCAGGAACCTTTAACCGTACAGTGAAAAGGTCCTTTTGAGTCTGTTTTATAAAACCGCCAGATTTCAATTCATTAAGGTCAATTCTTTGTGTCGCAGTCTTTTCAGCCATTCAAACTCCTAACATTTTTGGTATAACTCACCATTTTTATAAACAATTAACAATACACCAATTACATAAAGCAAAACCCAGCATAAATCAATAATTTTTATATTAACAATTCACAAAAAATCTTGCAAGAAAAAAGAAGTCTATAGACATTGTCGACTTAATTACTCGTGGAAATTTTTTCAGAAACGATCTCTAACATTTTCTTTTTCGCCTCTAGTATGCCTCTATTCTTAACAACCTCAAGCATATCAAGCCCGGCAATTCGCTGCAAGATATCACGTCTGATGGATTCCTCTTTTACCTCGGAAAGTATCTTTCGCCTCATCTCTGACAAAAGTTTCGTAAATTCACCATACTCATCCCCGAACTGTTTTTCCAGGAATTCCCTTATATTACGGGCTAAGGCGGGACTTGCTCCCCCCGTTGAGATACTAATGCAGAGATCGCCTCGCATAATGGATGAAGGCACAATAAAAGAACAAAATTCCGGCCTGTCGACAACATTTACCAGGATTCCCCTTTCAACAGCATCATAATAAATCTTTTTGTTCACCTCTCCATCATCTGTAGAGGCAACAACGAGCACCGCTTCTTTCAGAAACTTTGCGTCATATTTCTGTTTAATCCGCTCAATCCCCGCCTCTTTTTCAAGTTCCGGACAAAACTCAGGAGACACTACCGTTACCTTCGCACCGGCATCTTTCAGGCTGCATACCTTGCGCCAGGCAACGTTACCACCACCCACCACCACACACTTCTTATCCTGAATATTCAGGAATATAGGATAATATTTTGCCATCGTATCGAAGCACTACGCAAAATTTTCACCTCTGATCAAATCCTCATATGTTTCCCTTTTCCTGATTACAC
>JBKBTA010000015.1:0-31093 GCA_046291035.1 Candidatus Brocadia sp. | reverse complement strand
TCCTGCCCGATGCTGATGGTATCCACGTACACCATGTAAGGGTAGCAACTGAAGTGGAGGCAGCACAAGGTGAGATAAAGGAAGTAAAAAAGAAAGCGGGTAACTTTCAAAAAAGCAGAATTGTAGTGAGGAATAATTTTGAAGATCATTGAATATCAATCACTTATGTTTTTAAATGCGTAACTTAGGCTAGGATCGACAAAGGTTTCTACAAGATAGATCGGGTGGTGGTAGGTGGTTTGCCAGTCCCGAGATAATCGCTTGAGATTCTGTGCGAGGACATAAGAGGCAAGGTTTGGTATACGAACGTGAGGTAAGATCAAAAAACGACTGTTATTGGCAATAAAAGACAGCCGTTGGTACTGAAGAAAGGAAGGCCATCCAATCCATTGGTCACGCACCTTGCACTTGAGCACTGCTGAGGACCATCCGATCAAAGCAAGCCACTGGTTCTGATGCAAGGCTATGTATCGGATGCCTTCCCCTATGAGGGAATGGAGTCCTAGGTAATGGTGCTGTCGGATGAGTTCATCCCATTGCAGTCTTTCGTTACGGTTGATGGGTCTTACTTCAATATCGTGGAGATGTTCTATGGTTGCCGCCCTTTTTCTTTCCTCTTCGTGGTTCATGAAAATAGTATACAAGAACGGTTCTGAAAAAGCCAGTTTATTTTCTTTCTTTTTTACCTGATACTATTTGCATTTATGCTTGACGTAGCCCTGGCAAAAGAGGAATCTGGCATTATCCACGATCATTTCCCATCTGGAAAAACTTATTCTGGATGGTGAAAGTATCTCCATCGACAGGATGGTCGATTCTGAAAAGCAAAACCACATCCGTGAGGTATTAGATAAATTAGGCACGGAACGATTGATCCCCGTGAAAGAAAAACTCGGAGACGGTTATCCCTATGAGGAGATACGATTAGTAAGGGCAAAGATGATGTCTGAATGGGGGAAAAAATAATGGTCTAAAGTGTTTAGTTTTAAAGGTTTCGTTGGCGACTAATTATACCATTAATCAGCTTGCAACCTAATAATCAATAATCAAGGTAATAATTAATTCCGATCAATCTCAATAAAACAAAAAGGCAACTCGTGTGAGTTGCCTTTTTGTTTATTACTTTTCAAAGTTTGCCAAAGAATTATACCTGGCTCACTTTCTTAGTGCTTGTGATGACACTCGCACTTGCAATCCTTACCTTCTTTTGCGGTGTGTCCGCATTTGTCGCACTTCTTTTCCTCTGCCATGGCAGATCCGACAAATGTCGTATTTACAACACCGACACCCGCCATCAATGCGCCTACTACAAGCAAACTATAACCAAACTTCTTTAACATTTCCTTCTCCTCCTCGCATTAGGAAACTTAAGCCCAGCCGACAGGAACGCTCCTGACAAGGCCAGCCTTTCTAGTATATATAATACATAAGTAGTATGATTTCAACTAAAATTATAGTGCTTCAATGAAAATTGTGTATGTTTTTGCATACATTTTCTGATATCCTGAAAATGATGAACTTGCAATAAAAACTCGCATTTGAGGCTTGACAGGATAAGGGCAGAAAAATATAATAGGTGAACAAATGTTCACTAGTAAATAATAATTCATGAATACTACGCTGACCGAAAAACAGGCAGATTTTTTGTCCTTTTTAAAAAAATATCTTCAGGAAAGGGGATATCCACCTACGGTACGGGAGAGTATGGTGGGACTGGGGCTTTCCAGTACCAGCATAGTAAAAAGATACTTCGATATTCTAGAACGCAAGGGGTACATCAAGAGACAATCTCACAGCCCACGGGCTATTGAGATTGTTGATACAGCCGTTGCACGAAACTCAGAAATAATGTCTGTCCCAATTGTGGGAAGGGTTCGGGCCGGGGTGCCTCATCCAGTTGTAGAAGACATCGAAGGATACCTTTCCGTGGACAAAACACTGTGCCGCAGTAACAATCTTTTTCTTTTACGGGTAGTGGGGGATAGTATGATTGATGCCCATATCCAGGATGGAGACCTCGTCCTTGTTAAATCACAACCCGTGGCCAATAACGGAGAGATCGTAGTGGCCATTATCGATAATGAGGCTACGGTAAAGCGGTTTTATAAAAACGGGGATACGATAAAATTGAAACCCGAACATCCAACGATGCAACCGATTATCATTAAAGAGGGACAGGCTGATGTATCCATTGTTGGTAGGGTTGTGGCGGTAATAAGGAAATTATGATTACAGAAGTTAACGAACCCGTTACGGTAGGTGTTATTTTTGGTGATAATAAAAAGAAACTTAAACCCGTCTGGTTTGTGTGGAGTGGCCGAAAATACAGTGTCCAGGAGATCACGTATATCTGGACGGAGAGGATAGGAAAGGCCAGTATACACCATTTTACCATTTCGGATGGCGCGAATCTCTTTGACATTTCTTTCAATACTGATACCTTGATTTGGATACTACATTCTGTAGAAACAGACGGTTAGTCGTATTGTCCGTCTGGACAACTAGCTATTAACTATTAACGCAGAAGAATACAATACTTTACTAATTTTGTGGTGAATGACTTAAATTAGGCTGGGTTTTAAAAGACAAAACCCAACGACCTTCTTGTTGTTCCGAACACATTCACTTTGTTCAGTGTAAACTCCGTGAGGAACTTTACCATCGCAAGATTTCTCTTTGCAATGATGACAGGCAAGGGTGCCTGTCCCACGAGAACAGCCCTGTGTAGGGTGCGTCCTACGCGCCATCTATACGTTGGATTGTTTTCGTGCGTAGGACGCACCCTACAGGATTGAAATTCCTAAAAATTTTTTATGAGAAAAATTATTATGCACATCGACATGAACGCCTTCTTTGCCTCGGTGGAACAGCAGGTCAACCCGGCCCTCAGGGGAAAACCCATCGCGGTAATCGGTTCCAACGAGAGAACGGTGGTTACCACGGCTTCCTATGAAGCACGGGCCTACGGGGTTAAAACCGGTATGACCAAATACGAGGCCAAACGGGTGTGTCCCCATATTATCCTTGTGTCAGGCGAGACAAGCCGTTATATGGACACCTGCCGCCGGCTTGTCGGGATATATCGGCAATATACCCCCGTTGTTGAGGTTTATTCCATTGACGAGGCATTTCTGGATATTACTGGCTCGATTCCCCTCTTTGGCAGTGCCGAAACCATTGCGAAAAACATTAAAAGGGATATCTACCAGCAACTCGGAAGACTAACCTGTTCCATCGGCATCGCCCACAATAAGCTTCTGGCAAAGCTGGGCAGCGATATGAAAAAACCGGATGGACTCGTTATTATACGACAAGAAGATGTTGATAAATTACTGGAACACCTGCCGGCAAAGGAACTCTGCGGCATAGGTCCCAGACTTGAAAGCCGCCTGTCTGCCATGGGAATTAGGACCTGTGGCGAACTGGGGAGGGCGTCTCTACACGCGCTAAGAAACCAATTCGGTGTGATCGGAGAACGATTGAAGCTTATGGCCCTGGGTATTGATGACAGCCCTGTTGTACCCATGGAACAGGAACCCGAAGCAAAATCGGTTGGACACAGCATGACTCTTGACCGGGATGTGAGTGATGTGGAAACTCTAGAACGGCATATCCTTCATTTATCTGAAATGGTGGGACGGCGGTTGCGCCGCGGAGGATATGCAGGGAGGACGGTTGCCCTTACCCTTCGTTACGCCAACTTTGATACCTTTACCAGGCAGAGCACGGTAAAATCTTCGATGAATAACAGCATAGATATCTACATGATTGCCAAAGACATCCTGGAGAAAGTACGGCTCCGGCAGCCCATCAGGCTGGCAGGTGTCAGCGTTTCCAATCTTACCAGGAACATTGGCCAGATTCCGCTCTTCTCTGGCGACAGGGCAAGGCAGGCGGCAATGCGCGTCATGGACGAGATCAATGATCGATACGGTGATTTTTTTATTACCTGGGGTGCGTTAATTGAGCGGTATTAGCATAAGGGTGTTATCTCCCCATCCTGGGCGACCTGGTGGGATCAAATGTGTTAACCTTTCTCCACAGCAAAACCGTATCAGATGAAGAAATAGGAAAATGTATACAGGTGGAAGCAGAACATGTGGATGAAGAGCAGAGTTCCATTTTTGAATTTTTCAAGTTTCGTTATTTTCCCATTCTTTTTTACACTTTTCCCGATTTACACATTAAGCTCTACAAAGGCAATATTATCTTTGTCATAAACGCCCAATCCCTTTTTGCCTGCAGTGGCAATATGTCTTGCCTTCTGAAATACGGATACATAATTATTTTCCTTACGTTTCTTGTCAATGATTTCAAGCCCTATCCTGTCGATTGCTACCGGATCTGTCCCAAAAAATAGCCGTTCCTCGTTCCACATCGTCCATGTCTTCATGCTCGCAGGGCCACCATCAAAACAAGCCTGCAGTGCATCCACAATATGCAAACGTACCTTATCTTTTATCACTGGATGTGCGCAGACCTCTGCCGAGGCTGGGTCACAGAAGTATGGCGACGGATGGAATCTCTGGGTATTATTGATGGCACCAAAGGCCAGATTTTTGAGGCATAAGGTCACTCCCGCAATGCCGTGATCCTTCATAACCGGCACATTTACAATTGCCGTGACGTGCTGGGTAACAATAGTACTGAAGAGTGACCGTGCCCCATCATCCTGGCGCAAGGTATAGTCATCATCGAGTGATTCATAATAGATTTTTTTATCGTATCCGGCCGTTGGCTCAGTACCATAGCAACGAACCCCGCTGCTGCCTTGATTCAAAGGGAAACCGGCTGTAATCAGATGGTAGCTAAAACGGTCCCATATAATGATATTGTTATCCTTTACCCCGGCAGCTTTCAGGCCCATAATGATTGTGTTAACAACTTCAGGTCGTGTGGAAAGTTTTACTCCACCGATGGGATTAATCTTAATACCCACCACATCATCAGGGGTAAAGAACGTTCGCCACGCATCAGCAACCGTTTTTTTGCCGGTGAGGGTAAACATCCCCTCGTTCATCATCCTCTGGACAACCTCGGGTTTTGGTTTCCCTTTGCTCATAATTCCACTGCTTTTTATTGCAATTACCCTGCTTTTTCCCACGGAAGGCTGCTTATCCGCACCGATTGCCCATCGCTGCAAACCTTCAAGGCCTCCGATCCCCAGCCCAAGCCCAACGGCACCAAGGGCAGAATGTTTCAAAAAATTTCTGCGTGAGAGATGATAATCTTTTGTATCCATCGCTTTTCCTCCTCGAAAACGAGCCGTCTGAATTTTTCATCGATTTTAGCCCAAAAAACCCACTTGTCAAAGTGTTTTAAGACTATGGGACAAATCTTTCTTGTTGACAAATTGATTTTCTCTGATATTGTCTTGTTGCGAGTTGTGATAAATCTGAAAATACTTTGCAGAAAAGGAGAAGGCTTATGCGCAAGATGTTTAGGACATTTTTGCTGGTTTTTTCGGATATACCAAACAGACCTTATTTGACCCGCGCTGTGTATATGACAGCGCTGAGGGCCGCTGGATCATATCAGCTGAGGCATTCCAGGAGTCGGCCACCGTACAGCGCCATTTCATTGCGGTCTCTGTAACCTCGAACCCGCTGGGTTCGTTTTACATTTATAACGGTGACGTTAATTTCAAAAATAACAATGATTTCTGGGATTTCCCGCAACTTGGGCTCGATAGCAAATCGATTATCATCACTGCAAACATCTTTGGGAGGATATCATACCGGGAGACCAGGATGGTTGTGGCAGATAAATCCAGGCTTTACAATGGTCTGAGCGCCCGTCTTAAACTTTTTACTGGTCTTAAAGGCACCCTTGCGCCTCCCATTGTACTGGATAATAACGATAAGACATTCCTGGTCGCAGCGACTTCGAGCGGTGTAATAACAAAGTATACATTGACGTACCCGGGTGGCATCCCCACCCTTGCTTCATCTACCATAAAAGTACCCGCATACAGCGTACCACCAAATGCGAAGCAACCGGGTACCACAGAGACACTTGATACGAGCGACATGCGCTTCATCAATGCAGGCACGCAGATCGGCAATTCACTCTGGCAGGTTCATACGATAAACGTTAATGGTTTACCAAAGCCTAAATTCTACGAGTTCAATACCGCAACGGATACGGTCATCCAGAGTGGAATAATCTCCGCATCAGCCACATCGAATGACTGGAATGCATCGATCGCAGCGAACGCCAATAATGATGTGTACGTGACGTGGTCATCTACTGACCCAAATGCCGGTATAAACGCACAGGTGAGATTCTCGGGGCGATTACACACTGACCCCATTGGTACCATTTCAAGTGGCAACGCCTTGTTCACCAGTTCCACTTTCTACGATCCTTCCAGTGATAGTCCAGAGCGATGGGGTGATTACTCGGCGGTAACAGTAGATCCGAAAGATTCACAGAGGGCGTGGATTGTCAATGAAAAGATCAACGGCAACACCGTGTGGGGCAGCCGTATTGGTGAAATTGGTTTTTAAGCGACATCACTTACGACACTAATTGGATGTTTATGATCATGTTCTGCTTTTTTAAAAGTTGAATGGAACTGAATTATGAAAAAGGTAATATCATTTATTTTGATGTTCCTTCTCGTTATGGGTTGTGCCAATAGCCGAGGGAAGAAGGTACCGATTGTACCAGCACTGGATAAACGATTGAAAGAAATACAGCCAATTCCCCTTCATGCAGGGATCTTTATCGAACCTTCGCTCCGTCATTTCAGTCAGGAAGAATGGCAAACAAACATGATTGTGGGAATACATCACTATGTATTTCCGATAGGGGATCCCCTGGCTAGAAGCATAGAAGAAATGATAAAGATGGTGTTTGGCAAGGTTACTATTCTTAACGAGTTACCCAGCCGTGATTTGATTGAAAAAACAGGATCAGAAGTGGTGTTGACCGTACAGTTGAAGGAATCAAAGTTGGACTTGATTGTTGAAGAATCAGTTTGGAGGGCCATTGGGAAACATTATCTGGCGATCCAGGTCTCTTTATTAGATAAAAATCTCAATAAGATATTTGAGGATGAGTTAACTGCGGATGGAAAGAATTTGGATTTAATTGATTTCGAAACGGAGGGAGGATGGTGGAAAACTGCGGGCCCTAAATATGGTCCTGCTGTGGAAGATTCAATAGAAAAGATCGTCTTTAAACTTGCACAGAGATTAATTGCATCCGAGGAACAAATGGTAAACAGATAATCTTTTTAAAAAGATAAGAATTATTTTGACAGTCATGGAAAGTTTTATTAAATTGTGGTCATGAAAACTCATATTTCTACTGCTAGAAATTATTTGTACGACCTGTTAAAAAAGAAGTATCACACCTCTGAAATTATCCGTGCTCAAATAGTTGAAATTCAAGGAAGGATAAGAGAGAAGGTAATTAAAGAGCCTCTGAAATCTTTCGCTGTTAGATTTAAAGGGCAGGTCATTGATACCTCTTTTGAAAAAACCCTGAAAATTATTTCCAGACGCCTCTTTATTAAAGGTAAAATCAACAGTATCTACACCTTCAAAGAACAAGGTTTTGTAGAAGCGAATGTGACTGCAACCCTTCCAGAGGTTGAGTCCCTTGTTCAGTACCTTACAAAACCTCATATCGTGTTGCACTGTAAAACGGGAATTGCAAAGGGTGCAAGCAATCTATTGATCATTGACGAAGCAGAACAAAGCCAACTGGACGATTTCACACCGTACTATACACACTGCAACTATATTACCTACGCAGAATCTCATGAAAAATATACGGGAAGGCTGGGTGATTGTTTAATTTTAAATGGATTACCCTTAACCTCAGAAAAAATTGGCAGGGAACTCAGATTTAATAAAATTGAAACCAAGAACAAGGTCTTCACAACCACGGGATTGAAAGAGATTTATCTGAACCTCCATTTTATTTCTCTGATCCTCAAGCTAGATTTAGAACAACATTATTTAAAATTAAGAATCTTTAATTTCCAGGAAAATGACATCAAAATGGTTGAGGAAAAGATTGACGATCTTGGTTTTTTCGCCGACATTTTTAATCATATAGCTTCAAAAGACAATCCGTTATTATTTAATGAAAGTTTATTCTTAGATTTAATGAGGCTCGAACATATCATAGAAAAGAATAACTGGAAGGCCATTCCGGCTTATGAAGGTTATATCTACTCTGCGGCAAACAGGTTGAATGATCAATTTAAGCTCCTGGAAGAATACAACCTCTTTTTAACCTATGCAAACTGCATTGAAAAGTTTATTGCCAAATTAACGAAAAAATTATCAAAACACAAATCAGATATCCGTAGCGAGCAGGAAAACTTAACGGCAAATTATAACGAACTGAAGAAGCTGCAAATAGTTTCGAATCATCCGTTGTTGCAAAGTGATTACCATGAACTATTGAATTCCTTTAGCAAACTGCTTGCATACCTTGATTTTTTGACGATTCGCAATACGAACGCCGAAACTGCTGGCGGCACCCAGGAGGTGATTAATCTTGCAGGAAAGTCGTCAAAGAAATTTGGTGCAATTGTCAAAAAATGCATCGAGTCAGTTTTTTCTGTAACAATCGAGATATCGGCAAAGCCAGTCCTTCGGCAGAACCAAGGTTTGGAAGCAGGACAAGAAGAGGACGTTCAAAAACTCATAATTAAATTTAATGAAAATTTAGAAAGGTTATCCAAGTTAAAAACTATTACCGGCAGTGATGCCTTCTTAGAAGCGAGGATGTGTGTACCCCTGCTAACAAATTTGTCTGATATCCTTGACCAGCTTAAGGAATTAATTAAGACCATCGAGGGTAAAAAAGAGAGTCAGGATCCTTTTAATGCGATTTTTGCCAGGTCAAACAAATTCGAAATTCTTTTTAAAGAACTAAGCGATTGGGGATTATTAGAGACCTCAATGGAACAAGAATCAGTTCGGGAAATATTAAAGGGTTTACAAAAGCTTCTATTTGATAAGCCGTTAAAGGAAAGCGCCTATCTGGAAATTATAAATAAGATTCATTCCTTGGAAGATTTTATTATAAGGAAAAGTAAATCTGACACCGCTATTATATTGAAGCTAAATCAAAATCCTGTTTTCAGAAATGTTATTGATATCAAAACAGGTCTTCAAAATATTGTTGAAAAAGAAACCCAAATTAGAAAAATCGATACCTTTAAAAATGAAGCGTCGTTTTTTTCATATAGTGCAAAGGAATTAGAGGATTTTCTGGCGAAGATCGTAAACTTCCACGAAGAACTGAAGGATGCCTGTTATTATAAAAATATATCAGAGTTTGAAACCATAGAGAAAAAGTTTGATCGGTTAATCGATGAATTAAAAGGCATTGACGACCGTATTTCATCGTATACCAGAATTAAAGATCAGAAGATATCCAGGGAACCGGATATTCATATTGACTATTTAAAAAGTTCCCAATTAGTGAAAAAAAATCTGGAAAAGGCGATTCTTCTCTTACAAAACCAGATCGCTCAAATCGATGGATTTATGCACGATATCGAAAGCAATTTATACCGGCATTCTTTTATTTATTCAGGAGTAGCAACCAGCGTTCTTTTTGATCAGATAACCTATTTGTTGAGCAATATTGATGTCAGGTTGATAGACTTGCCCAAATCGACAGAAAATATGTTTAATGAAAGTGTCAGCACGATATTCCACTATCAGGTAGGCGAAACTTTTAAGGAACCAAAACCGGAAGACATCGAAGCTTTGATGAAAGAAATTGATAGAAAAACGATTACCAGAGAATATCAAAACGCTGAAAAAGTTTTGCCTCATGTACAGTTAAGTTAACCTACCCCTTCACCTTAAAGACAATCATTCAGGATGGATATAAGACTACGGGCAGATACACTGTCTTAAAAGATCTAAAATTCCCAAAATATCAAAATGACAAAAAATGTAACCTCCTTGTTGGAGATACGAAAATGACGTCCATAAGCCCCGTGGATATATCGTATGAGAAACTCCCTTTGGTCAATCTTGCTGCACCAAAGGTATTGAGCCGAAGAAACAGGACGGGAGAAGCCACATCAACTGACAGCATCGCACAGGATACAAAAGATGCTGAAACGATTCTTAAGCTTGCAGGCTTAGAAGTAAATCCGCATTTGAAAGATATAATTAATGCCAAAGAAAAGTATATGATAGAAATACATCCTGATAATGATGCGGTCCATTCCACACACACCCGGGATATCATCTTGAGGCAAAGAGGTGTTCGAAAACCGCATTACACACGTCTTTTAGTATTTGGCGATGCACTCGTATTTCAAGCCGCCTGTTGCTTGCCTTTAAAGATCGTTGCTGCCAGCCTCGACGGTAATCCCGTTTGTGGAAGGATTCTGTATAACAGTTATTCAGAAGAAGGCGGTGGGAAATTAGTCTATGAGTTTCAAGGGAGAGGCGCTGAAATGATTATAGATCTCATGCGTGGAGAGAGCACACGGGCACAACGCCATATCTTTCGAGGAATGAAATCCTAAACAAAATAATAGCATAATCAATTTCGCTACAACAAAAAATTCCCTGGGGATTTTGAAATCCCCAGGGAATTTTTAATTGTTCAAGACATCTACGAAGTCTTAAATCCATTCTTCGGATAAGATGTTACCTTCCAATCCGACAACAACCTGTTTGATTGGTATCTTACGAGAAGCCTTTTCGGCACCTTCCTTAGCAATTTGGGCCAAACCAAAACAGCATGGAACCTGCATGATTATAACCGTTAAGGTATTGATCTTTGCATCATCGATCAATGACTTAATCTTTTCGACATAGACTTCCTGATCCGAATCAAGCTTTGGACAGGCGATTCCAATACTCTTTCCTTTCAGATAATCTTTATGGAAATCACCTAATGCAAAAGCCGTACAGTCTGCTGCCAGTAATATATCCCGACCCTGAAAATAGGGTGCATGTGGAGAAACTAAATGCATCTGTATGGGCCATTGTCTTAATTGAGAAGGGCGTTTTCCTGTTTCACTACCCTCTTGATTTGTCTTTTCGCTAAAATCGATTGTTCTTGATCCTGGACATCCACTCATTTTGTAACCTCCTGTAAAAATTTTTCTTCTAATTCAGCAATAAACTTTTCATATTTTCTTGGCAGTTCGTCGCCTACCGAGGCGTCTGCCTCATTACATTTGCGGAACATCTCACCTACCTGGGTCGTTGATAATTGGCGGTCGATCCACGGATAAAGGATTTCATCCTCTTTTTTGATATGTTGCGTCAACAAATCCCTGTAACCAAGAAGATGTTCCTTGATCAGCGCTTTATTGCCTTTTTCAGCACCCTCAACAACCTGCCTGACATGACCTCTTCCTGTATCATGGTCTTTATACATGATCTGGATAATCTCTGCCTTTTCATCGACATATTTAAACAATATGTCTTCTTCCTTCATATGGTGATATTTGTCGGCGTACGTACGAATAAAATCAACGCACTTTAAAACCAAGTCTTTATCCACCTTCATGCTACTCTCGATATAATCAATAATTGTTGGAATTAAGGCCAGGAGTCGTTTGATCAGAACATGTTCATCTACAAGCTTTTTAATAGGTGGAGAATAACTGATCTTCTTCGGGGCAGATTTTTTCGTCGTATCCACCACAGGTTTTGGAACATCCCTATCCGGATAAATAGCCTTTTCTATCCTGTACATCAAGGTAGCTTCTTGCTCCGGATCGAGATTATGAATCCCGACAACATCCTTCAGAAGACAGCTCCCGACAGAACAGGGAACACAGCCTATCCCGTATTCATCGAGTATGCGACCCACTTCCGGACAGGCCTCGATGATCTTCTTTATTTCTTTATTTAATACATTGTCCAAAAATACCCTCCTTTTATTAATGGTTTTCCAGTATTAATTAAATTAAAACTCTAATTAAGCTAAAATTATAGCTAACAAACATAATTTATGTCAAGCAAAGAAATCTATCGCTTCAAAAGATAATAAAGTTGACCATAGGTATTCAAATTCCCTGCCTCATACATAGCCTGGTCGCCAATTCCAAAATACACATCGGCTCTGGCTGGCGTTTGGATTGCATTGCCGGTATCCTGATCCAGAACGAAGAAGGATTTTCTCGTCTCACTCTTCCCCTTTTCCCAAAACTTCCAGGTCTTCTTCGCCTTCTTTGGTTCTATAACAGCAAAGGCCAATCCGCCGGCCGGAAAGACCTTTTTATCTGTTGCGATACTTCTCATAGGGGTGACAGGTACTCCTATAGAACCGTAAGGGGTGGCGTAATTGACTCTTTTGAAAAAGATAAAGCGATCATTTTTGTTGAGATAATAATCCAATTCACTGGGATGTTGTTCAAAGTAACTGATAAGGGTGGAAAGGGTTAATTCCTCTTCCGGAATCTTTCCATCCATGACCAGCATGCGTCCAATACTATTGTATGTGTGACCGGAGTCTGCCCCATATCCCACATAGACCATCTCTCCCGATGGTAATCTGATTTGTCCTGACCCCTGGACATGGATAAGATAAGCATCTAGTTTTGATTTCAGGTAGATAATTTCATTTCCTTTTAGGAGGTTGCGTTCCTCAATTTCACGTCGTGTATAGTACGGCTTTCTAAAGTCTGATGGCACTTTATAAAGGGGATAACGAAATTCTCCTGTTTGAGTGAGACTTCCATCATAGATGGGTGTTCCATAACCAGTGAAATGTACCCGGCCCTCATAAGCCTTTCCAATGGCCTGAAAGACCCTGAAGTTTTTCACGATAAAATCGTTGAGCTCTTCTGCGTCTCTGCAACGGAGGAAGCCATCCCGAAAGAATTTCAAGGTATTTTCCAGATTTTCGTGCGAAAACCCTGTCATATGAAAACCATAAGGGTTAGCCTTGACCCTCTTATAATAGTCGAGGCTATTATCTATCGAACGTAACAGGGTATCTCTGCTATAATCATCCCTAAATTTAGGAAGTTGTTTGGAGTCCGTAATCTCTACCAGGGTATCTCCTGATTCTCTGGGCACCAGGAGAGGTCTTTTCTTAAACATGGCACAGCCTGATCCCGTAATGGCAATGAGAATTGCAGTTAGAAGAAAAACCGTACGGACGTTCCTATTTAATCCCATGTGAATTACACCCCCTTTTATCAAGAAAATTGCCCAAAAGCCCAAATCTCAAACCATCACAAACTTTAATATTTTAGGCGTAATTTTATATTTCTCATCGCAGAGAATCAAAGGAAAAATGAGCGACATTAGAATTACATTCTATATTGCTAAAAAACATTTAGTTTGACAAATAGTTATTATTTAAAGTAGAATCCCAATACAGTAAAAAAATTGCTCTTTTTTCGTTTTTGTTAATGAAATCGATTACAGGTATTTCTCCCGCAAGCAATGCGGGCGTTAAAAGGGAATCCATATCTTGTTATTATGAAAATGAGATGAGGAGCGGACCCGCCGCTGTAACCGGGAACGAAAGTCACAATACCACTGGAAAAGCCGCTTAAACGGTTTAAGCTGATTAAACGGCTTTCTGGGAAGGGGTGACCGGTAGGACGATCCGGGAGCCAGAAGACCTGCCTGTAATTGCTTCACGTAGTCTTCGATGGTAAAGAAGGTGAAGGTTATTTACTCAGATTTCTCAGATTACACAGATAAATAAGAAAATTCATGGTGGCAGTTAAGCCTACAGCAGAGAAAATCGAGATCTTTAGAGAGTAAAATTACTTGAGTTCTTTTCTGAGTTCGCTGTGCCCTTGTGGCAAACTACCACAGAATTTTATCTGTGCCATCTGTGAATCTGCAGTCTGAAAGTTTTTCCAAAACCCATGTCTTCCCTATCGGAGACATGGGTTTTTTGTTTTAGGAAAGGTGCAATGTTAAGTTCAGTAGTGGCGGGGTTACCTTGCCACTACTTCAATGGTTTTTTATTTCAGGAAAGGTGCAATGCCAAGGGCAATAGCATTAATTACCTTAGTTTTTTTCATGTCATTTTTTGTGCTGGAAAATGTGGTATACGCCATGCATATTACCGAAGGGATTTTACCACCTAAGTGGGTTTTTACGTGGTTTGCCGTATCACTGCCTTTTGTGGGGATCGGAACGTATCATGTAAAACGAAAGAAAAGATATGTGCCAAGCTACCTGCCTTTGGTGGGTATGCTGGGAGCGGCTGTATTTGTATTTTCCTGTTTTCCCATCCCGGTTATTGCCTTGAATGGGATGTCTACTTCACATCCGTGTGGTACGGGTATGAGCGCGGTGTTGCTGGGGCCTTTTGTCAGCGTATTGGTGGCAGCCATTGCCTTACTCATTCAGGCCTTGTTTCTTGCCCATGGGGGGCTGACTACGCTGGGTGGGAATATATTTTCCATGGGTATCCTGGGTTCATTTTCTGGATATTTTGCCTTTAAAATAGCGCAACGATGTAGATTGCCATTATTCTGGTGCGGGTTTCTTGCCGGTATGGTCTCTGATTTATTTACCTATTTAGGCACATCCATCGAGCTAGGGCTGCTTGTGATAGGAAAAGGAGGGTCATTTTTTAAAGCCACCGCGGAAATTTTTGGTGTGTTCATGATGACCTCTCAAGGGGTCCTGTGTGTTGTTGAGGGTGTTGTGGTGGGATTTGTGCTGGTCTTTGTTTATAAACGGAGACCAAGTATTTTGTTAAACCTTGGGGTGATTAAAAATGATACAAGGCCTATTCAGGCATAAAACGTTTGCCTCCGTCTTTATTACTTTAGGTCTTACCCTGCGCCCTTTGCGTCTTTGCGGTAAACTATTATTTTTTCTTTTTTTCACTTTTATAATATCTATATCGCCCTCAGCAATATTATTCGCAGAAGGATCGCCAGGAAAAAATGACATACCTACAACACAAAAGACTGAAGATGAAGCCTGGACGGGTATTGATGTAAGCATTGTGGGTAAATATGCAACAAAGTATGGTCATCCTCCCAGTGAACCCTATATTAATACTGATCAAGGCGATTTGCTCCTTTTTGTATTTACTGTTGCAGGGGTGGTTGGTGGATTTATTATTGGATTTAATGCACGAAGACTTTTTTATGAGAAATAAAATGCAAGAAATTCCAAATCACAAATTCCAAATCTCAAATCTCAAATAAGTTCCAAAGTACAATACTTAAACTATTTGTTTCGAATTTCGGAGTTAGTCCATTGGAATTTGTTTGATGTTTGGTGCTTGTTATCAAATCTTTGCAAAAATTGGTTGAAAACATAAGAAATTAAGTACTATGGAATTTTTCCACCACATTTTTTCTGATGTGTATGCCCGCCAAAATAATTGGCTGACAAGGATTGACGTAAGGGTAAAGTTGCTTTACGTCATTTCACTGCTTTCAATAAATTTGTGGGCAAAGAACATGTTCATCCCATTACTTTTCTTTTCTGCAACTTTCATCCTGCTCTTTTCCATAAAAATTCCTCCCATGGCAATACTTCGGAGTATGTTTCTGCCAATGTTGTTTGCAATGTTAATCTTACTTGTTAAGGGGCTGCACGAGGGAGAACAGGTGTGGCTTTCCTTTTCAATCCTGGGATGCAAGATAGTCTTAAAAGAAGAAGGGTTGCATAGCGGACTTCATATCTGCAGCAAAGTACTGGGAGGCATTTCATTAGTAATCACATTTTCTTTTACAACAACAATAAGTCGGTTGTGTGCAGGTCTAAAATGGTTTCACGTACCAAACACCATTATTGAACTCCTGGCATTTATGTACCGATATATTTTCCTGCTTTTAGATGAAGTATCTACCATGTGGACTGCACAAAAATCACGGTTAGGCCATGCCTCGTGGGGGAAAACGATACAATCATTTGGAACATTGGGTGGATTGCTTGTCATGCGCGCCTTTGATAGGGCAGAACGAACCTATGAAGCGATGTATGTCAGAGGATATGAAGGAGGCGGCATTTTGACGGTTAACCTGTCACCATGGAGAAAGGAAGATTATATATCTTTCATAGGAATGGTTCTTATCTTGCCCATTCTTGTTTACGCAGGGAATATACACGTATGGTGATACTGCAGGCACGGAATATTCAATACCGGTATCATGACGGAACGTATGCATTGCGCGGTGTTTCTTTAGATATCCAAAAAGGGGAATTTTTAGCCATCCTCGGCCCCAATGGCTCAGGTAAGACGACCCTGTTGAAACACCTCAATGGGTTACTAAAACCGGCGGACGGAGAAATGTTATTAGAGCGAAAATCTTTTACGCAATATACACCCAGGGAGGTATTTCAAAAAGTGGGTATCGTATTCCAGGATCCAAATGATCAGTTGTTTGCCCCGTCGGTATGGGAAGATGTGGCCTTCGGCCCCATGAATCTTGGTCTTTCAAAGGGTGAAATTATCCATAGGGTAGACGAGGCATTGTCACTGGTGGGCATGAAGCCTTATGCAAACAAGACTGTCGATGCCCTAAGTTTTGGGCAAAGAAAGCGCGTTTGTATCGCAGGCGTCCTTGCAATGAGACCCGAGGTACTTGTTTTGGATGAACCTACGTGTGGTCTTGACCCTGCCGGAGTCACTTCTCTCATGGCGCTGCTGAAAGAGTTGAACGGCAGGCACGGCATCACCATTATTATGGCAACCAATACGGTAGATTTGGTGCCGGTTTATATGGACCGCCTGGCAATTATGTATCGTGGCAATATACTGAAGGTGGGTACGCCAGAAAACGTATTTTCGAATATCGAAGAAATACGACACGCCTGTTTAGAACTCCCCCAGATTGCCCAGTTAATGCAAATTTTA
Organism: Candidatus Brocadia sp.; assembly: GCA_046291035.1. Classification (GTDB taxonomy): domain Bacteria; phylum Planctomycetota; class Brocadiia; order Brocadiales; family Brocadiaceae; genus Brocadia. The sequence continues at coordinate 14,299 of JBKBTA010000015.1, read as the reverse complement.
AGGGACGAAGATAATCTCCCCATGGATGGCTTGCCTCTGACTGTCGGGGAAGCAAGAAAATTTTTGTTATCCAGGCTAAATGGTAATCGTTCAGGAGCTGCAAGTAGCTTGATCGTGTAAAATTTTTAGGGGTTTTCAGGATGGCGCGGTTAAACTTTGTTTGTCTGCGTCTAATTAAAAATATGCATGTTGATAAGACGGCGTGCAAAAGGAGGCTATGTTTAAAGGTCACGGCGGAGATATAAAATATAGGATTAACCATGGAAATAATGGAATCCTCGATTTTAGTGCAAGCATTAATCCCCTGGGATACCCGGAAAACGTTCAGAAAATCATATGGGAGAATTTTGACGATATTTTGCATTATCCCGATATTGATTGCTCCAGCCTGAGGAAATATATTGGCCAAAAAGTTGGGCGCCCTGAAGATGAGATTATTGTGGGAAATGGCTCTACAGAGTTGTTTTATTTAATACCACGTACACTAAAACCGGCTAAAGGGATTGTTTTTCAACCAACCTTTAGCGAATTTACCGAGGCACTGAAATGCAGTCATACGGAGGTGTTTTGTCATGTGCTGAAAGAAGCAGATGGTTTTTGTTTTGAATATGATAAAGACCATTTTCAGGATAACAAAACAGAGATGGCTTTTTTATGTAATCCCAATAATCCTACAGGACAATTGATTGAAAAGGCTATTATCCTGAACATGGTAAGACAACACCCTAATGTAACATTCGTTATAGATGAAGCATTTATGGATTTTGTTGACACACCAGAACGATACAGCGTCATAAATGAAGCTGGTACCATGCGTAATTTGATTGTAGTTAGGTCGCTTACAAAATTTTATGGTTTCCCCGGTTTAAGGGTGGGATACCTTGTTGCTCATGCTGATTTAGTAAAAAAAATGATGGAGTACAAGGAACCGTGGTCTGTGAATACCTTCGCTCAATGTGCAGCTATGGTTGCTATGGAAGATGAAGCGTTTATTTCCAGAAGCAGGGAATTTATGGCTAACGAACGATTGTTTTTATTTAACGAATTATCCAATATCCGTGGGCTTTTACCGTACAAACCTACAGCCAATTATATCTTTATTAAAATAAATGGAGACGGTATGACTTCTCCTTTGTTACGTGAACGACTGTTGGAACATGGTATTGCCATACGTGATTGTTCCAACTTTATAGGTCTTAATAATAAGTTTTTTCGAGTAGCAATAAGGACAAGGGGCGAAAATACGATGTTTATTGCTGCATTGAAAAACATAATCGATCCGTGCACTAACACAGTTAGGTTGGCAGTGGATGGTAGGCAGTTAGCAGTGGGCAGTAGGCGGTAGGCAGTAGGCAGTAGGCAATGACTGCCTACTGAATCTTTTCGGATGTAGCTATGCTGTATCATAAAATCGATTCGTGTAAAAATCTTTTTTATTTATCTAAGTAATCAGAGAAATCTGTGGTTGCTGTTAGCTCATGACAAATAGATCCATCATGATACAGGGCACCGGTTCCCATGTAGGCAAGAGTATTCTCGTGTGCGCCCTGTGCCGTATCTTGAAACAAGACGGTTACCGGGTTGCACCATTTAAGGCACAAAATATGGCCTTAAATTCCTTTGCGACGAAAGACGGAAAGGAAATGGGACGAGCGCAAGTAGCACAGGCAGAGGCAGCGGGAATTAAGCCTATGGTAGAGATGAATCCCATACTCCTCAAGCCCACGGGTGACTGCGGCTCGCAGGTCATCATTATGGGTAAGCCGGTAGGCAACATGACGGCCCGGGAGTATTATCAAAGGAAGACCGAATTCGTTTCCATCATAAAAGAAGCTTACGATAGGCTAAGGGGCCAATTCGATGTTATTGTCATTGAGGGTGCAGGCAGCCCGGCCGAGATAAATCTGAAGGATGGGGACATCGTCAATATGGGCATGGCTGCGATGGCATCAGCCCCTGTGTTATTGGTAACAGATATTGATCGGGGCGGTGCCTTTGCATGGGTCGTTGGGACGTTAGAACTGCTAACCCCATCAGAGAGGAACAGGGTGAAGGGTGTCGTGTTTAATAAATTCCGTGGAGATAAAAGCATATTAAAGCCCGGCTTAGACATGCTTGAAAGCCGCATAAACAAACCCATTCTTGGCGTAATTCCATACATTCACAACCTCAGTATTGATGACGAAGATTCCGTTTCGCTTGAGTATCGGGGTGATGATAGGAATACAGTTAGAAATGATTTAATAGAGCAGCCTAGCCTTAACCACGTAGAAAATAGGGATCAGGGGTCAGGGATCAAGGGTCAGAATACAGGAGATAAGTACCAGACCCCCACCCGCCGGACCCTAACCCCCTTCATAGATATTGTCGTGATCAAACTACCCCATATATCAAATTTCACTGATTTCAATATCTTTACCCATGAAAAAGATGTGAGGGTAAGATTTGTGGACAAGGCCAAAAACATTGGTAAACCGGACTTGCTTGTTATCCCGGGTACAAAAAATACCATAGGGGATTTAATGTTTTTGGGGGAAACGGGTATTTCGAAAGAAATTATAAAGCTATCAAAACAGGGGGTGATGATCATGGGTATTTGCGGTGGATACCAGATACTGGGAAGGCAGATTAACGACCCGCACCATGTGGAATCATCAAGGGATGCCATTGCGGGTTTGGGTTTATTAAATACAGTCACTACCTTTGCCAGAGAAAAACAGACATATCAGATAAAGGCGCTTATGCTTGAACATCAGAATTTATTCCATGCAGATGGTGAACTTGCAGGCTATGAAATCCACATGGGAGAAACCACCTATAACGGTAATAATTCTGTAAAACCATTCACAAGGATTACAGAACGGTCAGGAGAACGGGTCGAAATACTGGATGGCTGTGTTTCTGCCGATGGCAATGTGGTGGGCACTTATATCCACGGCATCTTCGACAACGACAGCTTCCGAAGAAAGCTCATCGATTACCTGATGGTAAAAAAAGGATTTAAACCATCAAATGGATGTAAATGGGATTTTAAAGCTATAAAAGAACGCAAATACAATGAATTGGCTGATATTGTGCGTGGGAACATGGACATGAACACGGTCTACAATATACTAAAATTATCCTAAACTGGAGATTTAGAAAACTTAATGATGATCACGAGGCATATTTGATTTAATGTAGCAGTTTAGTTTTTGAAAAATTCCAGCAGTAATGCGGTTATTATGTACTGTAGTGGCAATTCATGAATTGCCACTTCATACTGTCAAAAAATTGTTCCTGACCGTGAATGTTGCAAAAAACTAAACAGTTACGATCTAACCTTTTTGCATTTTTTGCTGTGCCATTCCGAACTTATTTCGGAATCTGAAAGGAGGTGTATATGTAATTAATTGCTTATGGAAAAATAAGTTATCCATTACAGGTGTTCCAATATATTCATTGGACGAAAAGGGAATCCTAACTCCAACGAATTTCAGACAATAATTAATACGCAATTCCTTATGTCAGAAATTCGGAGAAAAGGGAACGGTACCGCCGCTGTAATCGGTGACGAACGTTGCAGAAACCACTGGAAAGCCACATAAACTGTTTGAACGGCTTAAACCGTTTAAACGGTTTGAACGCTTATCCGGGAAGGTGCAACCAGTAGGACGATCCGCTAGTCAGAAGACCTGCCTGTAATGTTTGCTAAAAAAACTTCTTCGAGTAAAGGAGGTGAAGCGTTGATATCCATAATGTAAAAGCCCGTTTCTTCTTTATGCGAAGAAACGGGCTTTTTTATTTCATTATGTGAATGTGGGGGTAGGAGCCGTCTCCCGACGGCGACCGGCAAGCTACAACGGCACGTAATCGCCAGTTGCTAACAGGAGTTAGCTCCTAGTCGATATGTATTTTATTTTGTTGTTCAAATATTCAGGGAATCCCGTAGAAACGGGAGCTGCCCCGCAACTGTAACCGGTAACGAAATCTGCACTATGCCACTGGAAAGCTGTTTAAACGGTTTAAACAGATTAAACGGCTTTCCGGGAAGGCGCAGAAAGTAGGAAGACCCGGAAGCCAGGAGACCTGTTTGAACACCGTCTTATGAATTCTCATTTCCGAGGGGAAAGGAAGGATACATATGAAATATTTATTTACCATGTTGATATTTATTTCCATACTAAACTTTGATTGCCGAGCTGAGTCAACAGAGAAGGTGGGAGAACCTGTTCCTACGGAGCATTTTCTTGAAGAAAGATTTATTATTCGTATACCAGGCAAGGAAGAGATACCAGCATCGGTGGAGGAGACAAAAATGGAAGATGCAACGCAACCGCAGCCTCAGTCAGAAGAAAAAAGCAGTCAAGAGGAGCCCAAGATAGAGCCATTGCCACCGGTAGATGAAAAGGAGCCGGTATCTCAGGATAGAATATTTTCACCGGAAATACCCAAAAGCGAACTACCGCAGGATGAACAAAATAAGGATAAAGAAGTTGCTGTTATTACACCGACAAGGACTAAACAGTTGTTAAAAAATGTCGGTAGTTCTCTATCTGTTATTACACAAAAAGACATTGAGAATAGCAAAGCCCCGCTATTACTCGATGTCATACGCCAGATGCCAGGACTTGAAGTCACAAGAACACAAGGAATAGGGGGGACTACAAGTTTGTTCATAAGGGGGGCCTCTGCTGCCCAAACTCTTGTCTTTGTCGATGGTGTCCAAATGAATAGTCCTACCACGGGGGCATTTAACTTTGCGAATCTTACAACGGATAATATCGAGAGAGTCGAAATCTTGCGTGGGCCACAAAGTACTTTATATGGTTCGGAAGCGATTGGAGGCGTCGTCAACATTATTACGAAAAAAGGTTCAGGTGATACGAAAGTTGCCTTAGGGACAGAATATGGGATGCATGATGCCTTTAGAGAAACAGTCAACGTTTCTGGAGGGAAGGAAAGATTTGATTATTCAGTGGGCGGTTCCTACCTGAAAACCCACGGTATATCGGCTGCCAGCAATGGGAAAGAAGATGATGGCTATGAAAATTTTACGGGTTCTACGCGTCTTGGATGGAATTTCATGGATAACGGAAGGGTTGATACAACCATAAGGGGGTCTCACTCAGATTTTGAGTACGATGCATTTGAATATGGTATCGGCCCGGTAGACGACCCTGATCGGCGTCAGACAACAGACGAGATTCTTTTTTCGACGAAGGTCAGTAAAACCTTTTTTGATATGTGGACTCCATCATTTCTCGTCTCAGTCAACGATACAGAACTGAAAGGCTTTGATCCTACGGATGCAGCGGGTGAGTTTCGCATTCCTACGCGAGTATGGAAACTGGAGCATCAATCAGACTTTACCCTGTTTGACATCGATACGGTAACCACAGGTTATGAATATGAGGTGCAGGAGGGTGAAAATGCCGGTAAATTTGATAAGACATTTTGGAACAATGCTGTTTTCTTGCAGAATCAAATAAAGCTTTTTGATGCCCTGAACTGGACAGCGGGATTACGCCGCGACGACTACAGCACATTTGGAAGCCACATTACTTACAGGACAACCGCGTCTTATTATGGTGAAGAGATTAGTACCCGGTTTCATAGCTCCTGGGGAAAGGGTTTTCGCGCGCCGAGTTTAAATGAGCTATTTTTTCCCTTCTTTGGTAATCCAAATCTCAATCCGGAAGAGAGTAAAGGCTGGGACTTTGGGGTGGAGAAAGAAATCCTCAAAGAGAAACTTACCATGGATGTTACGTATTTTGAGAATGATTTTACTAATTTGATTACGGCTGCGATACAATCTGACGGAAGTTTTTTGGCTGAAAACGTAGCTAAGGCAGAGTCGGAGGGGATTGAAGTGACCATAACCTATAAACCACTTACCCAACTTTCATTGATTGGAACTTACACATATACAGAGACAAAGGATAGGGACAAAGAGCAGCAATTACCCCGCAGACCAAGAAACAGGGCAACCCTTGGGATTAATACCCAACCTCTTGAAAAATTGAATATCAATGTAACAGGAGTCATGGTCAGGGACAGAATAGATAGTGATGGCAAGGAGATGGATAACTATTGGACAGTCAATCAGGTGACTCGCTACGACGTCACAAAGTTGATGGCTGCGTACATCAGGTTCGAAAACCTTTTTGATTATGACTATGAAGAGGTAACCGGCTTTGGTTCCCTTGGGTTTACGGCGTACGGAGGGCTTGAATTTAAGTTTTAAATCAGCCTTCGGCAACGTTCTTATGTAGTGCAACGAGCCTCGTTGCTCTATAAACGTGGCTTTGAAATTCCTTAGCATTAAATTAGGCCTTTGGCAGCTTTGTATAGTGTAGAGGCAATTCATGAATTGCCTCTACAGAGCTATTTTTAAAATTTCTGAACATCAAGACAAGGAGGAGCAGCAATATGAAGCACTTAAATGGAATATTAGGCATATTTGTCATTTTTGCATTTTTACCCGCTGCATACGGCGCCAGCCAAGGCATAACAGTTGAAATCAATTACGGTGGGGTACAACAAAATCGTGAAGTGGAGATAACATGGAAACAGGGTATTACCGCCCTGGAGGCGCTCCAATCTGTTGCAAAGATCGAAACGTGGAAAGCTGGCGAACACCTTTTGGTTACATCCATTGATGGTGTTGAAGGGAAAAAGGGGGATAAGGCCTGGTATTACGACATCAATGGTAAACGTGCGACATCCTTTGCCAATAAATGCATTCTCAATGAAGATGACCATATGAGATGGACGTATACAAGGGACGTTTGTTCTTCACGAAGGGGTGAACAATGAAAAGATGCGTGATGGTAATCTTATTTATTGTGTTTTCTTTCTATCCGCCTTTTTCTCTTGCAGAAGAAACCAAACCTATAAAATACACTTTTCTTGTAGGAAATTACCTGACCCCTACAGTCGTTAAGGCGATAAAAGGTATCTGGATAAAATATCCATCTTTAAAAAGCCAAGTAAATTTTGAACTCGTCAGTAAGACCGATTTGGATGCTAACTTTAATCCCCATGAGATCGAGGATGCCGATATCATTGTTATCGACATCATGGGAATAAGGATTTCAACTTCAGCACAGGCAGGTTTCGATCGTGAGGTAATCAGGAAGGCGATTTCCCATGGAGCATGTATATTGCCCATAAACCACTCAGCTGGCTTAGACAAGGAATACATCGGGTTGGGTCTTACCTATGACGAAGAATTTCGCTCGTATTTTGATTATGGAGGGATAGAGAATTTCCAAAACATGGTGTTATTCTCTTTAGCTAAATATCAAAAAATTTCAGGAATAAAAGCAGAATTACCTCGAAAACTCCTGAAAGACGGTTATTATCATCGTCATAATTCACAGGGAGTGTATTTTAAGTCGTTTGAGGAATATGAGCGCTGGTACAAGGAAACAGGCTATTTCAAGGAAAATGCTGAATGGATTGCAGTCCTGACCTATGCATCGTTTTGTGAGCAGGATCAAAATGATGTGGAAGACGATTTGCTTTTCGCCCTTGAAGAGAATGGATTTAATGCCTTTGTGGCATTTGGGTACCCCGAAGGGTCTGTTGTTGAGAAACTATTACTCGATACAAAAGGGGGTTCAAAAGTCTCGGGTATACTATCTTTTTTATTCCGCTTTTCAGATTTTAAGGCTGCTGATACATTAGAAAAATGTGGGGTGCCGGTAATTAATTTGATTACCGTTTATGGAAAAGATGGAAAGGCGTGGGAAGGCAACTCCGAAGGTTTAAGTTCTCTGGAAGTAAGCTGGCAGCTGGCCATTCCAGAAATTTCCGGTCTTATCCAACCTACGGTTGTTTCATATCGTATCCGTGAAAGAGACGATGAAACAGGTTTTTTTGTTGAACAACGAAAATCCATACCTGAACGAGTTAACCGGGCCGTTAATCGCATAAAAGCCTGGATCAATTTACAAAAGAAAAATAATGCAGATAAAAAGGTCGCCATATTTTACTGGAACTATCCGCCAGGAAAGCAACACATTGGCGCAAGCTACCTGAACGTCTTTGCCAGTATTGATAATGTTCTGAAAAAAATGAAAGAGGATGGATATGACGTCGGTAATGAGGCAATAGCCCCGGAAACACTTCTTGAAAATTCCCTGAGATACGGGAGAAATGTGGGAAATTGGGCATCTGGAGAACTTGATGAGATGGTGAAAAACGGAAAGTGTATATTGCTGCCGTTGGAAGATTATCAAAAGTGGTGCAGAAACTTACCCGCGGACTTTGTGAAAGATGTTAATAAGGATTGGGGACCTGTTGAAGAATCCAATGTGATGATGTGGACTGACCCGAAGCAAATGAAAAAATATATGGTTATTCCAGCAATAAGGCGTGGAAACGTTGTTATTCTTCCCCAGCCGGTCAGGGGCTGGCTTCAGGATATGGAGGCCATGTATCATAGTAAAGACCTGTTCCCTCACCATCAATATTTAGGGGTCTATTTATGGCTGAAGCATGGCTTTGGCGCAGATGCGGTTATTCATTTCGGCACACATGGCACACATGAATGGCTGCCAGGGAAAAGCAACGGACTTTCAGGCGATGATCCACCAGAAGCGATGATCCAGGATTTGCCGGTAATTTATCCGTACATTGTAGATGATGTTGGCGAGGGACTTGTAGCAAAGAGAAGGGGTGCGGCGGTTGTCATAGACCATATGATTCCTCCTCTAAAAAAAGGAGGGCTCTATCATGAATATGCCGAACTTGAAGAACTGATCGGTGACCATGACCAAGCCCTTGAACAGGATGCCGTCCTTGCAAGGCAATACATGGAAAATATTATAAAAAAGATAAAAGAGCTGGGACTCGAGAAAGACATGGAAATTAGTGAGTATTTGAATATTGATACTCAAAGCGATGACCAGCATAGGTTTGGTCATGAAGTCATTCATAAAATAGGAGAGTATCTTCAGGAATTGAAACAGCTCAACATGCCTTACGGACTACATACATTTGGTAGCATCCCTGGTGAATCGCTTCGTTTATCTACCATTCAGGCGATAAAAGAAGTTGTGAAGGATATTTCTGCTGACGAATTGGACAGAAATATTCAGGAAGGTGCGAAACGGGAATTGTCCAATCTGATTAAGTCTATGAGCGGGCAATATATACCGACAGGAACGGGAAACGATCCTGTGAGAAATCCTGGCTCTTTACCAACCGGAAAAAACTTTTATGCCTTCAATCCGGATAAGATACCAAAAAAAGAGGCATGGCAGGTGGGTGTTAAATTGACCCAGGAATTCCTCGATAATTATCGTCAAAAAAATAACGGTAAATATCCAGAAAAATTGTCCTTTATCATATGGGGTACGGAAACAATACGTCATGAAGGGGTGCTGGAGTCTCAGATTCTCTACTTGTTGGGCGTAGAACCTATCTGGAACGAATGGGGAAAGGTCACAGGAATAAAGATTATATCGAAAGAGGAATTGGGACGTCCACGAATCGATATTGTTGTTTCTTCAGCGGCAGAGGAGATGTTTGGACAGCTGACACAGTACATCGACCAAGCAGTTCAAATGGTAAAGATGCTTGATGAGGAAGATAATTGGGTTCGACAACATATCAGGGAATTGACGGAAAAACTGATGCAAAAAGGCTGGCCACAAAAGAAGGCAGAGCAATATGCATCCATTAGAATTTTTGATGAGGCCCCAGGGCGCTACAACTTGAATGTTTCGCGCATCGTGAGCGCGAGTGGAAGTTGGGAAAATGATTCTATTGTAGCGGATGAATATCTGAAACGGATGAGTTATGGGTATGGGAACGGTTTGTGGGGAGAACCCATGGAAGATGTTTATAAAATGGTATTAAGTGGAACCAAGATGGTCGTTCACAGTCGCTCTACCAATCTCTATGGAACCCTCGATAACGATGATTTTTTTATGTATGCAGGAGGGCTTGCCGCAGCAATCAGAGAATTAGATGGAAAGTCACCCGAGTTGGCCGTCACCAATATGATGAATCCCGCTAGGCCTGAAATGACCACAATTGACAGGATGATGGGTATGGAACTACGGTCACGGTATTGGAATCCGAAATGGATTGAGGGAATGAAGAAGGAGGGCTTTGAAGGGGCCAATAAGATGTCTGAATTCGTTGAAAACATGTGGGGATGGCAGGTCACCGTGCCAGAGACAATTGACGCTGCCCGCTGGGAGCAGACGTTCGAAGTCTATATAGAAGACAAATACAAGATGGATTTGAAAGAATTTTTCAATAAGAAGAACCCGTACGCTTATCAGGCCCTTACTGCTCGAATGCTGGAAGCCGTACGAAAGGGCTACTGGCAGCCTGTAGAAAATATCAAACAAACTCTCGTAAAGGAATATGCGGAAACAGTGGCAGTGCACGGTGCTGCCTGTTGTGAGCACACCTGCAATAACCCGGCCTTTCAGCAGTACACGATGGATATCCTGAACGCCCCCGGACTTGTAATTCCAGATACCTTAGTTAAGTACACTGAAGTTTTAGAAACTGCTATTGGTAAAACTCTCAACGAACGGAAAGCAGAGATCGATAAGGTTGTCCAGGCTCAAGCGACCTCGCTTAGCAGGGGAGAACGGCCGTTCGCCACTGCCATGATGGATGAATGGGAATTAGAGAATGAAGATGTTGAAAAGACCGAAGTGGTTAAAGGATTAGAGATGGAAGAGATAAAAACTAACGAAAGTAACCTAAGCGTTCCTCAATGGGATAAACCATGGATTGTCATTGTAGTAGTGGCAGGATGCATCTGTTTCTTCGTTTACGGGTGGATAAGGAAAAGGCCATGAATCTTCTCAATCTATTACAAACCATTTTTTCTGTTCTTTCATCGGCGATGCTCTATCCCGTTATGATTTTATTGGTCATCTTTTTCATCTGGATGATTATAACCATTGGCGGTTTTGTCTCTGAATATTTGGAACGAAAGGGACAAATCCGCAAGCAACAACCAAAGAAATACGTAGAATCCTTTATGGAGCATAGGAATGAACACTTCCAGCATTTAAAATCTCAGGAAATCCAGGAAATGCCATTTTATTTCAGGGAATACTTTAAGGAACTTGTGGACGAACTAAAAAAGAATAATTGTAGCAGAGAGGTTTGCATAGAATATCTGTTACAAAGTATGGAGCAAAAAATGGTCAAAAGTCTGGATAAACTTCGCCTTATGATTCGCGTGGGTCCCACCCTTGGATTAATGGGAACCATAATCCCCATGGGACCCGCCCTGTCCGCCTTATCACAGGGCGATCTCGAAAAGTTATCAAACAATATCATCATTGCCTTTACTACAACCGTTGTAGGATTAGCAATCGGGATCACCGCATATTTTCTTTCGACGGTGAAAAACAGGTGGATTCATGAGGACATAAAAAATCTTGAGTATTTTACTGAATGTGTTATGAAAAATGAGGAGGGTAACCACAAAGGACACAGAGGGTTTTAGAGGATAAATAGAAAAATTGTGCAGATTTACCCTTTTCATTTGTTTCTCTGCATTTTCCGCGCCCTCTGCGGTGAATTATTACAGAAATGAAATATCTGAAAAAAAGACGCAGGGTTATTGGAAAGGAAGCCGATCTCCACCAGGAAGATCCCATGTCAGGCGTGGCTAATCTTTTTGATGTGGGAGTAGTCTTTATTGTAGGTCTTATCGGGGCATTAATCAGTGCTTACAGCCTGCTTGATTTCCTCTCACCAAAAACAGAAATAACGATGGTCAGGAAAAACGACAATGGTCAGGTAGAGATTGTTACAAAAAAAGGGAAGCAGGTAAAAATTGAAAAAGTTACCGATAAGAATTTGCAGGGAGAAGGCACCCGTTTGGGGACAGCTTATCGACTAAAAGATGGAAAGGTAATCTACGTGCCGGAAGGTGATAAGGGGAAGTAGTTAAGTTTATTGTAATAATTTAGTCTTTTTGAAAACATTGAGAGTTGAAAATGTCTGAGAGGTAATTCTGTAGTGGCAATTCATGAATTGCCACTAGTGTGCCTGATGAAAAAGAAGGGGCCACACCTTGGTTAGTGATTAATTTATTGGAGGATTGGTAGTGTTGTTAATAGAACGACATAATCACTAATCAAGGTGTGACCCTTTCCTGGCCCCTTTCCAGCCTTCAGCCTTTTCCAGCGTATTTTATATCGAATGAATATAAGATATTTTTTACTATTTTTTACATCATACCTTTTATCCATAATTCTTCATGGTGAAACACCCCTTTTTGCTGATTTAACACAAGATGTTTTACAACAAGATTTACTCAACAAGTCTGCCGCCATTGATTCATTAGAAGATTTTCGGCTGATACCAGGCTATGTATGTCCAAAGGGGCATAGCTACGAAATAAAGGGTGAATATAAAAAGTGTAGCATATGTGGGCAGGAGTTACGTGCAATTGCTCATGAGGAAAAATTCGCCAGACGCGAGAGTATTTCAGGAAGGGTAGCCCTAGAAGAAAAACGCTTTCAAATAGGAATCAGTGGAACAGCGATTGTTCAACAGATTTTAAGTGGTGATGAAGAGCGGACATTTTCTCCAGAAGGTTCGCTGGATTTACTTTTTATTTATAGACCGTTTGGTTTAACGACATTATTTCTGGATTTGGAGGCAATCGGTGGAAATGGTCCCGATGAATTTGTCAATAGTCTTTCCGGTCTCAATGATGATGCGGGCGCATTTCAGGATAATAATGGGTTTGAACGTTTGTCAGTTCGTGAGGTGTGGTTTGAGGTGAAATTATTTGAAAAACAGGTAAGCCTTGTGGCAGGGAAGATCGATCTGACAAACTACTTTGATAGCAATGCCGTAGCTAATGACGAAACAACCCAGTTTATTACCAGTGCCTTTGTAAACAATCTTACCTTAGAAGTCCCGGGAAACGGCCCAGGAGCGGTATCTATTTATGAGATGGAGAACGGTTTGCACTTTCGGTTAGGATTGCAAAGTTCTGAGACTGATGATATGGGACTTGGTGTAGGGGGTAGTTTCTACGGAATTGGAGAAATTGGTTTACACTCGAATAGCCTTTTTGGGCTCGAAGGCAATTATCGTCTTTGGTTCAAAATTAACGGTGGACGGGATGACCATAAAGGCATCGGCATGAGTCTGGATCAACAACTTTTTAATGGACTGTTTGCTTTTGTAAGGTACGGAATAAATGAAACGAACGGCGCTGACATAAAATATGCCTGGAGTACAGGATTAGAGCTGCATCAACCTTTTTCCCAGCGAGTAAAAGACAGCGCTGCCTTTGCCTTTGGTCATGCAAAGACAGTAGATGGAAATCAAGAACATGCAACCGAGATATACTACAGATTTGTCCTTAACGAGCACGTTGCTATTACGCCATTATTCCAGACCGTTTTCAACCCGGCTGGATTAGAAAATAATGATGTGGTGACCTTATTTGGTGTAAGAACACAAATTGAGTTTTAGTATCTTTCAAAAATAATTTTGACACATTTAGCAAAAATATTTGGTAGCGCAGGCATCCAGCCTGCGCTACCATCTCTTCAGACTCGTTCGGATTAGGTTTTAACCACAAAGGCATGAAGAACACAAAGAAAAGTACATTTTCAGGACACAGATTTTTTCGGATATTCACAGAACGGCATTGTAAATCCACGTTAACCCATGATGGAAGGTGTATCTATGCAGCCGATAGCGATTTGAATCAGGTAGCCATAATTGATGCACGAACAGATAGTATCGTGAAAATCATCACCGTAGAAAAAAAGGCATACGTCATCAGCCGGTCTGAAAGTATTGTATACGCAATTGATATGGAGAAATATAAAACGGATTAAGTTTGGCGAAAGGTAAATCCCGGAGGCTGTGACAATGATACCTGATGGAAAAACGGTTTGTCTCGCATGCACAACCAATAATTCTGTCTAACAACTCAATCTTTGAAATGATTAGTTTAAATACCTGACTTCCCCGCTGCTGCTCTCCCGAACGCCCTTGTGAATAATTAGGTTTTTCCCTTGTGATACTCCGGAATTGTAAGCAGCCTGACAGGTTCTGGAATACCTGGAAAAGGTCCGGATACGCTTGGGATTTCTTCTGTGATAAAACTCATTGAGCCGTGGGTCTCCCTTCCATACCAGTTTTTGTGACGCATTTTCCAGCATCCCGGCTTCCAGTTTATGATAAAAACCTTCTAAGAGGCCGTAGATAAATGTCCTTCGATGCCTGTTCCCGCTGATAGTATTTTTCTCCTTGTATTCCTTCCATAAAAGTTCCGAGACATTTTGAAGGTAATGATACACAT
>JBKBTA010000157.1:0-6974 GCA_046291035.1 Candidatus Brocadia sp. | reverse complement strand
ATTCTTCTGTTACACCTGTTACCTTGAGATCGATATCTTTACCATCATTCCTTAACGTTATTGTATCCCCATTCACAATAGCATAGAAACCCACAAACATGCATAATACAATAACTAAAATTTTTGTCATCAATAACTATTCCCGTGATAAACCTATATAAAATTTTTAAGTTAAATTCACCCTTATCAGTTTACAAGAGCAGGGTCATATTTTATCGACAAGTTACACCCTGCCAGAAACGACTTAATCAAGATCGATCCCTAAGCAATTGCAATAGTTTAACATCCGTTGGTCTTATATCAACTAAAAAAAGAAGGGGTGCCACGTCTTCAGACGTGCACCCCTGACTTTAAATATCCTCTAACTGCTAATACTTTTATTTTACGACCTTTACCTTTACCGTTATTTTTAAATTTCCATGCCTGAATCTGACCTTTGCATTTCCCGTCTTCTTTTTGGCAGTAATGGTAAACGTGGCTTCACCTTGAGCATTTGTCGTTGCACTTTGTGGCGATACTGATATACGCTTTCTGCCAGTCCTATTAACCTTCGCTGTAATGACCTCTCCTTCTTCTGGTGGACAACCCTCAGCAGGTATCAGCGTTACCACCACTTCGTCACTTTCCTCCCGCTTGAGTTCCAGTTCTTCCTGAGAAGCCGATATTGACTCAGCCTCACACCCTACAGGCGTTGGTGTTGGTGATGGTGTTACTGTAGCTGTTAATGTGGGTGTCGGCAAGGGTGTTGGGGTAGCTGTTGCAGGTGTGGGAGTAGGCGCAAGTTGGCTTATCACCCTTGTAATCTTATAAATATAGTCCCCGTTATGGGTACCATCTCCATTCGCTTCGTTCCCCGTTGCATAGAATGTAACCGGATTCTTTACTTCAGAAGAGGGCGCAGTCCATGTTACATTCCAGGAGGCATTTCCAGATTGACTGTTCCCAGTTTAGGTGTGTTTTATGTAATTCCCCTTACCGTCATCAGTTTGGGTCTTGTTATCAACATTGCTGAATGCACCAACGTGTTTATCGTTGGCATCAAGCGCCGAAAGCTCAAAACCATGTTTTGCGGTATTGGAATTATTAAAAGAAATGGTTACGGGTACAACCTCACCCAAGGTATAATTATCCGATACCGAAATCGAAAACGTTGCTTTTCCTGAATTCAGAGCAAAAGAATTATGGCACCCTATATCTCTGCATGTCTTAAAATCATCGGCTGGAGAACCGGTACGACCGTTTGGAGGACCGCCAGAGTATGCAAATATCGTACTTCCGCAGATACCAATCATCCATAATATAAACACAAACCCGGTAAAATTTCTAAAATGGCTTTTCATGGATTATACCTCCTTCAAGATTTAACCAAGCGTGGTTCGTGAAACCAGACTATGACTCCCAACCGACTATGATCCCACTTCCTCATCCAAAGGCGCCGCGAATGAACATCTGTTTTGAAATCATTCTCCACCGATGGTTGAATCTTTCGTGTACATCCACATGCACTTGTTACCAGACTCATCGCTTGAGGGCACAGGGTGATAGGCAATCCATACAGATACCTTCTTCCCATTCTTCTCTGACAAATTCTATCCAATCTTCAGGGGTGTTACGGCAGGATAAACAAATCCCGAGATCACAAAGTCCTTCGGTCGTACCGTCAAAATCCTTTATTGCCGCACCGCAACATGCACACTGCCACGTAATCATGTCGCTACTTATATGACCACCAACGTCACACATGGGATTCTCCTTTTTACCTTAAAACTCACTTCTTCTTTCTGCTCTCATCCACAAAATACTGTAATACGTCAGTCTCGGTAATTAAACCAATCAACTTATTTTTATCCTTTACCACTGGCAACCCACCCACCTTCTTGTCAATCATAATCTGGGCGGCTTCCTCGACCGTTGCATCGGGGGCAATAGTAATTACATTTTTCGTCATTACCTCTGAAACCCTGATGGAATCCAGAAATTCCTTATTTTCCTTCCAGTTCGTAAGGATAGACGTCAATGATGCACGGTAGAGGTCCCTTTGTGTCAAGATGCCAACAACATTCTCTCCTTTCACAACGGGCAAATGCCGTATCCTACCCAAATACATGATGTCGTTTGCGAAGCCGAGTTTTGAATCAGCATTCAAGGTTACCAGTTGTGTCTTCATGATATCTTTTACAAGCATCTTTTTCCTCCGTTTCTATGGCGTTTTTGAGTTTCATTTCCCATTCCGGTCCATAATGATTTTCAAGATTTTTTTGTATCTTTTTTTGCCATTTATGATACGCCTGCTTTATCGTACTAATAGGTTGATGCTTTTCTGACAAATACAGGATATTGTGGGTTTGTTTGGGTACGGGTATCAAAATATGGTCAAATTCCTCTATAGTATCTCCTGACAGCGTCGCAAGGCGAACATCCTTTGTTTTTAATATTTTCTCCCTCGCAACGGACACATCATCAATGCCAACAAATATATTCCTGATCGCCTTTGCGTCATCCTGAATAGCATAAAAAGCCTGCCAATCCCTTTTGTAAACAAGTTTCTTATATGAGTCGGGAGCTGCATACTCATTAAATATACACGGCCCACTAATCTTCTCATACAACGATTCACCTGCTTCATCAGGGTACCCCATACACTGGCTTGGACGATGTTTATAAATGCTGCAGCGCAAGTCCATTTTCAGGCTGGAATCTACAGGGCTCACAAAAATAGTGAAATTCAAAAACTTGCAGGAATCGTACAATTCGTTTTTGTATCCTTCACTGGTCGCCAATAACTTAACATAAGGATAACCGGTACCATTTCTCCACAGGGACTTCAAAAAACCAATATGCCCGTTCTTTGTTGGAATGACGCAGGTAAAACAGCACATCCCATCTGAACATTCACTTTCAGCAAAAGTAATACTACCAAGATTTTTATGTATCGGGCAAATGACACTCATAAAGTTCTATGCCGTTATACGGGTTACCTTTTCGTTAATCAATTCGCTCACAATCTTATATCCCTCACTCTTTTCATCGTGATTCGGCATTCTCTTGATGATTTTTCTTGCATTATCCTGAAGATCTACGGGGTTAATAATGCCGTTAATATTGGTAATCAAAATTCTGCCAAGCTGTGTTGAATAGGCACCAACAAAGTCGTACACCCCACCAATAATCGTTAATTTACCTTCTTTTACCCTGTCACCGTAATATTTTAATACCTTCTCTATCTGATAGTCTACATTGATTTGACTCAGATAGGCAAGTTCCTTCATTTCATTTTGAATCTTTCTCAAATCAGGTATCCCTCGTTCAATGGGAATGGTTAAAGGAAGCATCTCAGACTTTATTTCGCGACTAATTGTTGAATAATCAGTCTTCATGAGTGTGTCAAAGGACTTTGCCAGATTAATAATCTCTTTGGACTGCGTAATACAGGCATGGGTAGCAAATTTTACAGCGCCACAATCGGTATGCCCCAGCACAAGCATAACTGGAGTTTTAAGAACAAAGAGCGAATATTCGATGGAACCCCTATTTACGGCAAACTGGTTACCGGCATTCCTAATAATAAATACCTTGTTAAAGATGTCCATCCCTAGGATATTACCTTGCACTCGGGAGTCTGCACACGTGAGCAAGGTTATGTACGGGGTCTGATGTGTCGCATATGCCAAAAACTTCGTCGATTCCGTACTTTTTACAAATGCCTCGTTATGTACGAGCAGATGCCGAAAAATATTTCCAACTTCCATATCTCCTCCTTAACAGAATTAAAATATTTATATATATTAAAATTCTATACATTTTAAACACAACAAA
Organism: Candidatus Brocadia sp.; assembly: GCA_046291035.1. Lineage (GTDB taxonomy): Bacteria > Planctomycetota > Brocadiia > Brocadiales > Brocadiaceae > Brocadia. The sequence goes on along the minus strand of JBKBTA010000157.1, from coordinate 3,158 downwards.
ACCCTATTTTTCTCTTATGTATAAGCCATTCTTAAAAAACGGTATTTGAAGGTTAAAGAACGTACATCTTTAATATATATTTTTTAATTCTGTTATGCCGTCTCGAAATATTTTTTATGTTCCCATTCGGTTACCTGTATCCTGTATTCATCCCATTCGGCCATTTTTGCATGGATATATACCTGGTAAGTGTGTGAACCTAATGCAGCTTCCATCAATTTGTTCTTCTTTAATTCCTCGATTGCTTCACCCAGGGAACCTGGAAGGGTGGCGATATTGCGGTATGCCAATTCATCCTTATTAAACTCATAGACATTTTCTTCCACGGGATTAGGAAGCGCAATACCTCTTTTGATACCATCGAGTCCGGCTTCAAGCATCACAGCGAAGGCAAGGTATGGGTTATTACTTGGGTCCGGGCATCTCAATTCTGCACGCGTTGCCTGTTCCCTCCCCTTAGAGAATCTTGGAATCCGTATCAAGGCAGAGCGGTTCTTTTGTCCCCAGCAGATATACACCGGTGCCTCGTACCCCGGCACCAATCTCTTATAAGAATTTACTGTTGGAGATAAAATAGCGCTCATCGCGCGGACATGCTGGAGTTGTCCCGCAATAAACTGTTTTGCCACCTTACTGAGTTTGTATTCATCCTTTTCATCGAAGAATATATTCTTTCGTGTCTTGATATCGAAAAAACTTTGATGGCAGTGCATTCCGCTGCCACATACCCCAAAGATGGGTTTAGGCATGAAAGTGGCATGTAGATCGTATTGATGCGCAATGGACTTTACTACCTGTTTAAAGGTCAGGGCATTTTCTGCCGTCTTCAATGCCTCCGCATATTTAAAGTCAATCTCATGCTGGCCAGGAGCCACTTCATGATGGCTCATCTCGACGTTAAGCCCCATCTTCTCCAGAGCAAAAATAATGTCCCTTCTCACGTTCCCCGCAAGGTCTCTCGGCGAAAAGTCGAAATAACTCCCCACATCGTGCGGTATAGGCTCCACCTGTCCATCACTCTTGGGTTTGAATAAGAAAAATTCCAACTCGGGTCCCACATTATATTCAAAGTTCATTTCCCGCGCATTTTTAATTGCCCTTTTCAGGATGTAACGGGGATCCCCTTCGAAGGGCGAACCATCCGGCATATAGACGTCACAAAAGAGTCTGGCCGTTATTTCTTCCGTTTCCCAGGGAAGCAAGGCATACGTACTCGTATCGGGCTTCAGATACATATCGCTTTCGCAGATTCTTGTAAAACCCTCGATTGAAGAACCATCAAACCAGATCCCCTTTTCGATGGATTCCGGGAATCTCTCTATGGGTATCGTAACGGCCTTGATATTTCCGTTTATATCAGTAAATTGCAGCTGGACAAGTTTTACATTGTCTTCTTTTGCCCGATTGATAACTGCCAAATCTGTATGCTCATTGGTCATGGAAATTTCACCTTTCTTTAACATTTCGGAAAATAGAAAATCCGATGCGGTTTGCCTCACTTTGGCTCAAACAAACACAGACTGTTTATCTATTAGTAAGTAACTAATTCTAATCATATTGCTGCAAAAAAACAAGTAATTTATAACCAGGTCAGGATATGATTCGCGCTTGACACCATAAACACGCCATGCTAAACTTCAATCTAAATTAGGCCTTCGTCGAAGTTTTGGAACACACAGGTAGGAGCCGTCTCCTGACGGCGATTGGCAATTCACAACTTATTACAAGCGCCAGAAATTGCCAACAGGAGTTGGCTCCTACCTGCATAACTTTAAAATTCCTTATCTACTGGATGAATTAGGCTTTTAAGAAGTTTTTAGAAAATCAAAGGGGAGCGAAGTGGTACTTCGCCCTCCATGAAAATTCTTGGGCATTGGTGGGTATTATGGGAAAGGTTGTTGCCGTCTGCATAAGCAAAAAGAAGGGCACCCAAAAACGGGATGTTGGTAGGTGCAAGCTGATCGAACATTTTGGACTGGAAGGGGATGCCCATGCAGGAAAATGGCATCGCCAGGTCAGTTTACTGGCCCGAGAAAGCGCCGACATTATGCGCCAAAAGGGCTTAAATATCAAGGATGGGGATTTTGGTGAAAATATTGTAACGGAAGGCATTGAACTAAAATCCCTCCCCATTGGAACCATCTTAAAAATTGGTAAAGACATCGTCATTCGAGTGACTCAAATCGGCAAACTCTGCCATGACCGTTGTGCCATTTATTATAAGGCCGGCGACTGCATTATGCCCAGGGAAGGTATCTTTGCAGAAATTCTTACCGGCGGTACCATTGAGAAAGGAAACGAAATTACGATCCTTGAGAAGGGCTCAGAAGTGGAAGTGAAGGTATGATACGGGCGGCGATCTTAACGCTAAGCGACAAGGGGTCAAGGGGCGAACGGGAGGATAAGAGCGGCGAGGTGATCCGAAATATGCTCAAGGAAATTGACGCCGACATCACGGCCTATGAAGTCATCCCAGACGAAAAGGACCTTATTACAAAAAAACTCTTCGAATTCGCCGAAAAGGCCGACCTTATTGTCACAACAGGAGGGACGGGTGTGGGACCCAGAGACGTTACCCCTGAAGCCACACGGGCAGTCATAGAGAAGGAATTACCAGGTTTTGGAGAGGCTATGCGCATGGAAGGACTCAAACATACCCCCAGGGCTATGGGCTCAAGGGCTATTGCCGGAATTTACAAACAAACCCTTATTATTAACCTTCCTGGCAGCCCAAAGGGTGTCGCTGAAAACTTGTCCGTTGTTCTCCCTGTCATTCCTCATACCATTGGCCTCATCAAGGGCACGGTTACTGAATGTGCGAAAGATCGTGGAAAGCACGCATAATCAGATGAAATGGTGGACTCGGCCTGTTGGCCTTAATCGTTCGACTGAGCACTCACGCCAAAGTCCATCCTACTTTCTACATAAAATTTTTGGGTAGGGTGGATTAAGCGCTGCTCATCCACCCTACAAATCTGATCCAGCAATTTAGGTTTGTACATATATTTAATTTTTGTTAAAAGAAAGATATTGCAATTCGTGTTATATTATCGGTAAATTATTTTTGGACTTTATTATATGCCTAACCCGAACGAGTCGGAAAAGTTTTGTGTTTTAGGAACTTGCAAACGTAGTATACAATAATAAGCGAATAGTCA
>JBKBTA010000156.1:0-6982 GCA_046291035.1 Candidatus Brocadia sp. | reverse complement strand
ATTAAAACAAGGATTGAAACTAAACAAAATCCGTAGCAATAATGAAGTAGGAAAGGTCTGAATGTCGATTCCATTAAAACAAGGATTGAAACCTCTGGTGTTTCTCTGGATACTGCGTCTGTGTTGGCGTCTGAATGTCGATTCCATTAAAACAAGGATTGAAACGGGTAAAACTCCTTTATTAAGACACGAGCAGGATTTTGCATTTTTAAATTTTTATATTGACATTTTATCTGAAAATGTTTTGAATAATAATGTTTAGAAAAATAAACGTTTATTATTACAAACGATGATCTCTCATATCTCCCAATAGAGAGACCCCGGCTCCTCCCGCAGGTAAAACTTGCGGGAGGAATTCTTTGTGCTGCATAGCTACGACAAATTATCCCCATTATCACCTGCCTTAGCTGGAAAAAAACTTAGAAACAAATTCAAATGAACAAAAAACATGATGCCTATAATATGACTCTTTCAGCCAAAATAGGCTGGCTTATAAAATATTTATATCAAACTCTTTTCAATAGAAAAGTCATCACACTAAAGGGTCGTCTTGCAAGAAGCGCTTCTGGCTCATTTGGGCTTAGAATTGCCTCAACAGGATTATCATTCATCATAGGGTTATTACTTGCCCGATTGTTAGGCACCACAGGTTATGGCACTTATACCTATGTCATGTCCTGGGTAGGTCTGCTTGCAGTTCCTGGAGCATTGGGGCTGGACAAACTGCTTGTTCGGGAAGTTGCTATATACGAAACCAAATCCGAATGGCGTTTAATGAGGGGTCTCCTTCGATGGGCAAATCAGACGGTTTTGATAGTTTCATTGGGGCTGGCATTATTAGCCGCTTTCATCGGTTGTATCTTCGTAAGCCGTCAGGATTCTTTGGTTTTAATTTCCCTCTGGATAGCACTGATCTCACTTCCCCTGATCACACTTACTAGACTAAGACAGGCCGTACTAAAGGGGCTTAACAGGGTAATGGCCGGACAAGTGCCGGAAATGCTTATCCAGCCAATCCTCTTTATCTGTTTTATCGGCGCTGCATATCTGCTTCTTGGTAAAGACTTGACTGCACCCTGGACGCTTGGAACAAACATTGCAGCTACCGGAATCGCCTTCATTGTGGGAACAAGGGTATTACTCAAAACGCTTCCTCCACCCGTCAAAGAAACTTTCCCTTCCTATAAAATTCGGGAATGGATGCAAAGCGCTTTGCCCCTGATGTTAATTGCCGGCATGCAGATAATAAACGCCAAAACAGACGTCATTATGCTTGGGACGATGAAGGGACCAAAAGAGGCGGGTATTTATGCGGTAGCTAATCGCGGGGCAGAACTTATTACCTTCATCCTCCTTGCCGTGAATACGGCACTTGCGCCTACTGTGGCAAGTCTCTATGCAGCGGGTAACATAGAGAAATTGCAGAGCGTCGTTACAAAGAGCACGCGTATAATCCTGTTATTTTCTCTCCCTATCGCTCTTACCCTTATCGCATTCGGTCATTGGTTTTTGCTCCTCTTTGGAGAAGCATTCACACAAGGCAAAATGACCCTTGCAATCTTGTCTGCCGGACAACTTGTCAACGCTTCCATGGGCTCGGTCGGTCCCCTGCTTGTTATGACCGGACACGAGCGAAACGTTGCTATCGGCATAGGAATCAGCGCCGCGTTAAACTTCATTCTGAACGTCCTATTAATACCAAAATGGAGTGTAGTAGGGGCTGCAATTGCTACAGCCAGCAGCATGATTACCTGGAATATCTTGCTGGCAACATGGGTATATAAAACCATTGGGATCCATTCCACCGTATTGGGGGAATTTGTACCCTGGAGAAAAAGATGACGAAACCTGAGTTCTTTATCGTAGGTGCGCCAAAGTGCGGCACCACCGCGATGCAGGAATATTTGAGGCAACATCCGGATATCTTTATGCCAGCTATGAAAGAAATACATCATTTTGCTGATGATTTATTAAAACAGGATGACCCTTTCCTTAGTAGAGAACGGTATCTCTCGTTATTTGCCGGAGCAGGTGAAAACCAGCTTGTCGGTGAAGCTTCGGTTTACTATTTATTTTCAAAAAATGCAGCACGAAACATAAAGTCCTTCTGTCCTAGTGCAAAAATTATTATCATGTTGAGGAATCCCGTGGATGTTCTCTATTCGCGGCATGCGCAACTCGTTTATAATGGTGCTGAGAATATTTTAGATTTTGAAGCGTCTCTGGCTGCGGAAGAAAAAAGGAGAAACGGTAAGATGATTCCCGAAAACATACGGATAGAGAAAAAACTCCTGCACCGCGAAGTGGTAAAATTTACAGAACAGATAAAAAGATATTTTGATACCTTTGGCAGGAATAAGGTTCATGTAATAATCTACGACGACTTCAAAAAAGATACAGCAAAGGTATATCGTGAGACAATCGAGTTTCTTCATGTTGATAACAGTTTTCAGCCAGATTTCAAAGTTATTAACCCGAACAAACGTGTCCGCATCAGAACCCTTCAACATTTCTTAAAGACTCCTCCTTCGGCAGTACGTACGATTGGCAAATTGCTCCTGCCTCAATCCTTCCGGGATGTATTACTGAATAGACTTAAGAAGTTCAACACACAATATGTTCCCAGGCAGCCTATGTCCCCCGAACTGCGAAGGCGATTGCAAGAAGAGTTTACTTCAGAAATAAAAAGTTTGAGCGAGCTTTTGGAACGGGATTTAACTCATTGGGGTAAAGATTAACGATAACTGCGCAGGAAGGCGTTAGAAAACTGAAAACACCCTTGAAAAGCATATCAGACTAACATTTTTTCAGCAATAACCTTGAGATTTGAAAGTATTATCGATAATTATTTATGAATAACAAACCAAGCTGGTTAGGACCGATTGCGATTGGCGGCGTTGGAGGGAGCGGTACAAGGGTTATTGCAGAGATTTTAATACAACTCGGTTTTTACCTGGGAGAAGATCTGAACTTCGCTCGTGATAATTTATGGTTTACACTGCTGTTCAAGAGGCCTTATTGGTTTTTTAAAAATGTAAACAGGGAAGAATCGCAAATTTTCAAAGGTCTGAGCATATTTGAAAAGGCCATGACTGCTAGTTTAAGACCACCACACTATGAAGAATTGAGCTTCATACTGCGTGCTGCCGTTGAAATGATGTTTAAAGGGCATGATTATTCAGGCCATGGCCGTGGTTTATGGCCAATAAAGAGAGCCGTAACCTTGCTCCATCCAAAAAAAATTCACCGTTCAAAATACCTGGGGTGGGGGTGGAAAGAACCTAATACCCATATTTATCTCGAGTATTTAAGCAAACACTTTCAAAATTTGAAATACATACACCTTATGCGGCACGGAATCGACATGGCATATAGCAGCAACCAGTCCCAGTTATACAACTGGGGAATGATGTTTGGGATTACCACACATAATCCATCGATTCCCCTTCCTAGGCTATCGCTTCAGTACTGGAATGAGGCCAACAGGAGAGCAATAACCATTGGTCAGAAACACCTGAAGGAAAGATTTCTTGTTCTTAATTTTGATAAGTTGTGCATGTACCCAGGACGTGAAATAGCATTGCTCATAGAATTTCTTGAATTAGATACCAAATGCGTAAATATGGATGAACTGGAGAGATTGCCCAAAATTCCTGAATCTGCAGGGCGTTATAAAAATTATGATTTATCCATTTTTGCCAAAGACGAAATTGAGGCTGTAAGGGAGCTGGGGTTTGTTGTCGATATTTAGATATTTATACGGGCAGAATGAAACAAACAATATGAGAATACCAGACTTCTTCATCGTAGGCGCGCCGAAAAGTGGGACAACCGCCATGTACACGTATCTTAAGCAACATCCGGAGATTTTTATGCCGGAAAAAAAGGAATCCCACTTTTTTGGTACCGATCTTAATTCACCAAAGTTCATCAGGGATAGAGAAATGTATCTTGCTTTATTTTCCGGGGCAAAAGATGAAAAGCGGGTAGGAGAGTCCTCCGTTTGGTATCTTTATTCAAAAAAGGCGGCTTCTGAAATCAAGGAATTTTCACCTTCCGCAAGCATTATTATTATGCTGAGAAACCCAGTTGACATGCTCTATTCTCAACATAGCCAATTTCTCTATAATGGCAATGAAGATATTGCATGTTTTGAAGAAGCCCTTAATGCCGAGGAAGATAGAAAACACGGCTTGCGCGTACCTCCTGGTGTCCATTTTGTTGAAAGTCTTTTTTATAGAGAAACAGTAAAATATACTGAACAGGTCCGGAGATATTTCAATATCTTTGAAAGAGGGAATGTCCATATCATTATTTACGATGATTTTAAAGATAACACTGCTAAAGTTTATAGAGAATGCCTTCGCTTCTTAGGTGTCACTGAGGATTTTCAACCGGAGCTGAAAATTATCAATCCGAATAAGCGTGTGCGCAGCAATGTGTTACGAAACCTTTTACAAAATCCGCCTTCACTTGCTAGGTTACTTGGTAAGGCTTTCGTACCTCCTAAGCTTCGCCAGAGATTGGTCAAAAAACTTACTTTTTTAAACATAAAATATGAGTCTCGTCCACCTATGGACACAGAGCTAAGGATGAGACTCCAAGCCGAGTTCACGCCAGAGATAGAACGACTAAGCGAGCTTTTAAGACGTGACTTGACTCATTGGTGTAAAACACAAAGCAGCGCAGCCACAGCCAAATAGCCCCCTTGCTCCCCTCCTTTACAAGGGGAGGTATAGAATCGAAATTCTTCCGATTTCCCCTTCGCAAAGAAGGGATGCAGGGAGGTAAAAAACTTTCTAAAAAAGAAGTTTTTGTGGAGCAATATTATAAAGTATTGGGTATCGTGATGGGCTTAATTCGTAGAGAAAACATTGTAAGTCCGATTTTGGAAAGTTAGCTCATGGTCAATAATGTTGAGTATCACAATCCGCTCGGCAAAACAGACTATTTGTCGATTCAGCACTTGGAGCGGTATAAGTTCGCCATTTCTCGACTTAAACCAGGTCAGCGCCTACTGGACATTGCTTGCGGCGCTGGCTACGGAAGTGCCCTGCTTTTAAAACATGGTTGTAGAGTTATAGGCGCCGATTATAATGAACAGGCAGTAGTCGGCGCTCAAACCAAATACCAATATGGAAATTTTGTCAGGGCTGATGTCTTGGACATTCCATGTAAAGACGGATCTTTTTACGCCGTGATAAGCTTTGAAACCATAGAACACGTCCAGAATGGTAACAACTTTCTCTCTGAGGTATATCGTGTACTAAAGCCCGGCGGCACATTTATCTGCTCCACTCCAAATCTCCGGTATACGGCCCATCCACCGTATCATATCAAGGAATACCGTCCCGAAGAATTTTACGGACTCATAGAGCAACGTTTTTCTCACGTGGAGCGTTATGGTCAGTATTTTAAAGCCTTAGACAGGGCATCGGACTTATAGCACAGGCACTTCCATGCCTGTCACGTTACCCTCATTGAGAAAACGAATATCAAAAAAATGTTACACCGCTTACTCCGTCCTGCAGTCAAGAAAGGTCTGGAAAATCCTGAATTGACACCCACGGAAGATTTGATGATTGCGCAGTCTTTTAAAGAAAATTGTAATTCATACTATCGGGTACGTCCCTTCGTCCATACGAAACGACTCAGGATAATGGTTGTTGTGGCAAAAAAGGAGGTAGATTGAAACTTGCTGTCTTAACCTACCGTCACGAACCCTTCAGTCACCGTATTTACCGTGAAAACATCGAGCGTGAACTGATTTTGCTCGGAATAGAGGTACTACCTTTTACGGAAGATACCCCTGTTCCAAAAATATGTGAACTTGTATGGGAACCGGGACTTGCTGGCGCTCGTTCACCCCACCTAGGTTTAAAAAATATCAAACAGCCCCTTGTCGTAACGGTACATGGAGTCGGACCTTTTACCATGAGATGGTATGAAATCTATCCAAACATCTTACAAGCCTTGCGTGGGAAAAGGCAAGAACGCAAGGCGTTGGCTATCTGGCAGCATTTTCGGAAAAAGATTTCGGCCGTAATTACCGTTTCTGAGTTTGCGGCTCGGGAGATTTCCAGTATTTTCAACATTCCACAACACATGATTTATCCTGTTTATCATGGCGTTGACCATGATATTTTTCACACAGATGGTAAAAAACCAGACATTGGATACCCCTACCTGCTGCATGTTTCACAGTACAAACCAAAAAAGAATGTAGACCGCATTCTTGCCGCCTATGCAAATTTACCGGAAGATAGGCGACCTGCCTTAGTAGCAATCCTGCCAGGCTATAAAGGAAAAAAGGTTGCTATGAAAGGCGTCAAACTCATTTCTGAGGGATGTTCCTCAACTGAATTAGCCACATGGTATCGAGGGGGGATAGGATTTGTGTTTCCATCTCTGCATGAAACTTTTGGCATACCTATTCTGGAAGCAATGGCATGTGGGTGCCCGGTAATTACCTCTAATATCAGCGCCTGCCCTGAGGTAGCCGGAGATTCCGCATTATTCGTGAATCCACATTCAACCGATGATATCACCAATGCCATGAAACGGTTGATTGAAGATGAAACACTGCGCCAGACGTTACGACAGAAAGGCCTGGCCAGATCTCAACAATTCACCTGGCGGAAAAGTGCGGAAAAACACCTTGAAATCTTTGAAAAAGTATTGGCAGAAAATCAAAAACCCAAGAGCTGAAACTGCCTAAATTAGTTTGGATTTTAAAAGAGAAAAACCCAACGACCTTCTTGTTATTCCGGATACATTCACTTTGTTCAGTGTAAACTCCGTGAGGAATTTTATCATCGTAAGATTTCTCTTTGCAATGAAAACAGGCAAGGATGCCAGCCCCACGAGAACAGCTTGTGTAGGGTGCGTCCTACGCACCACATCCATGCGTTGGATTGTTTTGGTGCGTAGGACGCACCCTACAGGATTGAAATTCCTTAACATTTATTAGACACGGACAAAC
>JBKBTA010000155.1:0-7015 GCA_046291035.1 Candidatus Brocadia sp. | reverse complement strand
ACCTACTGCTTACTGCCTACTTAAGCGGACAAATGGGCTAGTTACTAAAAAACTTACAAAAAAAGAAGTTTTTACAGGGTAATACTATATTGACCAAAATTCTTTATCTGGAATTTGGAATTTGATTCGTTGGAATTTGTTTGTTATTTGGTGCTTATCAAAGATAAAAATCCTTCAAAAATTAGCAAAAACTAATGCCCTGTCAATCTCGCCCTGGAGCGCAATGTTGGACCGCCATTCCCAACGCGCATTATCTGCATAGGTTGTCCTTTTCCGCAATTGGGGATAGGAAAGACTGCAAAGTCGTTCCCAACGGCATCGATGTTCATGAGAAAATCCTTTGAATCGGCTGTAATACCGCCTTGCCGATATAATTTTGTAAGCTTCCCGTTTTCTATCTTATACACCTTTTGGGCAGAAATTCGGAAATTTTCTCTGGATTCGCTAATGGACGGGATGCGGTGGTTGACAATGAAATATCCCTCTTTTACTTCGGCAATTATTTCTGCAGGGGGCTTGTTTCCATTTGCGAAGACAGTATTGGTCATTCGTACAAGAGGGACATAACTGGGCTCCGTTGCCCTCATAGAACCGTTCGGCGGGCAGTTTAGAATCGCAGCGTATTCGCGTCCATTCATAAATTCTTTGAGTACTCCATTTTCGATAAGATTTACCCGTTTTGCTGGCGTACCTTCCGCATCGTACTTATAATGTCCATATCCGTGTATGGATGGATCTGAATATGCACTTAAGAGAGGAGAAGCAATTTGTTTTCCCAATTCGTTGTCATGAAAATCTCTCAATAGCCAGGATCGTCCTGCATAGGCTGTTTCGAGTTTCAGCGCCCTGTCTGCCTCGGTTGGATGCCCGACAATTTCATGGACTAACAGTGCGTTAAAATGCGGGTTTGTTACAACCACGACGGGGTCACTCGTTGCGGGTAAGAATTCCGCCTCGGTAAGTTCCAGGGTTTCATGGGTTCGCAGTAATGCAAAATCATTGAGCGATTGCTTATAAACATTTTTACCTTTGATAACTTCCCACCCACGGAGATCGCCAAGGTAATCATAACAAACCTCGGGGACGCCCCCGGCTTTTTGTGCCACAACGGTTACCAGTCCCTGAGTAAGGGCATATGATTGGTCAATGCAGGCGCCTTCGGTGCTGCAAAACAACTCTCGTCCTATACCGGTTTGGGTATCTATGGAGGCATATTCCACATCTTCACAAATACCATGCATCTCACCAGAAATTTTTGTACAAAGGGTAAGTACCTCTTTCAACGACACGTTCCTCGGATCTTCGTCAAACACGGCTCCAATAGTATCCTGATTGACATCGATCTTTGCAAGATTTACCTCTGCTAGTGATGGGGCGATTGCCTTGAATTCTGCCTTTTTGTTCGCGTTGGCTATTGCTCGTGCATACGCCCTGTTTATTCCCAGGGTGACTATTTTGGCGAAACTTTTTGGGTTAGATTCCGCCTCTCCAATGGGCTGGCCATAAAATCCCCACGCACTCATTTCACCAGCAAGTATTCTGATGCCAAAAGAAATGGAAGTATCTTCACCCATTCCCTTGGCCTTGCCATTCTCGGCGTGAGCGTACTTTATTTCGTGTATACCAAGACGAATATCAGCGTACTTGCAATTCTTTAGAGAACTGGTCTGTCGAACAACCTTTGCGACCGTTTCTTTTAACGTATCGATAAGTTCGATTTTTATGCGACTTGCGATGGGAATGCTCCTTTTTTTACTAAATTCCAAACTGACTAAGTTTATTTAACAAAATATTCTTAGTTTTTCCATAAAAATTTATGTCTTTGCAGACGTAGTTGACCACATGCTGCGTTAATATGGCTACCCTTTTTCTTTCGGAGGGTGACTACGAGACCGTAGTTTTCCAGCGTTCTGCAAAATGTTTCAATCGTTTCCTGTGAAGGAGGCTTCCAGTCAAATTCTTCGACGGGATTTACGGGAAGAACGTTAATATTGCATTGAATACCTTTAAGTAGCCTCGCCAGGGACTCGGCATCTTGTCTCGATGCATTGACGCCATCGATCAGGATGTATTCAAAGCTGATGTCCCTTTTTGTAACTTCAAAATATTCCCCGGCTGCCGCAACAATGTTTTTAATGCCTATTTTTTTATTCGAGGGGATTATCTTCGACCTTATGGTATCGTTGGGTGCGTGGAGGGATATTGCCAGATTTACCTGGATCCCTTCATGCGCCAATCGGCGGATACCGTCTATAATCCCAACAGTTGAGATGGTGATGCGTCTGGCCCCAATTCCTAATCCCCATTCGGCATTCATAATCCTGACAGCCTTGATAACGTTATCATAGTTCATGAGGGGTTCGCCGATGCCCATAAAGACAATATTGGTAAGGTGTTCATCAGGAAGAAGATGATTTTTAACATGGAGGGCCTCTTCAACAATCTCACCGGCAGAGAGATCCCTTTCCAGGCCCAATAGACCGCTTGCGCAAAACTGACACGCCATAGCACAACCCACCTGTGTGGAAACACATGCAGTGATCCTTTTCCCTTCCCTTAAAAGTACGCATTCGATTACGTTTTCATCAGGCAAACGAACCAAAAATTTCTCTGTGCCATTTATGGTTTTTGTAATGGTATCAATTTTGGTTTGAAAGACCCGGTATTTCTCCGAAAGCTGCCTCCTGAAATCTTTGGGCAGGTCAGACATCTGGTCAAAGGTCGTTGCTCCTTTGACATAAACCCAGGAAAGTATTTGCTTTGCCCTGTATGGGGGTTCACCCATTGAGGCGCAAAGTGCCTCAAGTTCAGGTGAAGACATGTTGGTAATTGATAGAATTTCTATCTTATCCATAATGCCTTATTTTTCTTTTGCGTATTAATCGTGCATCTCAATTTTATACCTTTCTCTGTTTTGCAATTATACGCTATAAAAACATATATTATCAAAGAATAATATGCCTCGCCGATATTGCATATATTTGAGTGGGAAAACAAAAATTTATTCGTTTAACCTGCCTTTGAGGATAATAGATTTTTTTAAATCACAAATAAAATGGAGAATGCCAATGAAGGAACAAATAAATTCAATTAACAAAATTCGTCATCAGCAGAGGTAACTTTATGGATAGTGAAAAATTAATATTAAATCCATCCCTTATCTAGTTGAAGTGGACTACTGCGTTTTCCTTAAGGATAGTCTAACCAGAGATCCGAATTCCTCCGATTTGAGTAAGATTGAGGTTGCAGCAAATGCAGCAAGCGCGGACAGCATGGGGACAAATAAACGAAGTCCTTTAAAGTAAAGATCCCCACCTCCGTTTAAATCAGGAAACATCCTGAGGACGAACCAGCACGCAAATGCCATTACTATTGAGGCAATTACGGTTTTATGTAACGAGACAAAAACCTCATTTCCTATCTTAATACGAAGCCTTTTTTGCAGTATGATGGTTAAAATAATGATTTGAACAATGGCGCTGATGGCAGTGGAAAGCGCTAACCCACCTTCCTGTAATACCCAGATAAGCGAGAGGTTCAAAATGAGATTTAAACCGACGCATGTTGCACCCACCTTTACAGGGGTAACGGTGTCTTTAACGGAGTAAAATGCACGGATCAGCACATGGAGTCCACAGTATGCCCATATACCAAACGCATAAAAGAGGATGACGCGAGACGTCCTACGGGCGGATTCCGCATCAAACTGATTTCTCCTGTAAAGGAGATCGATGATTGGTTCCCGAAGCATGATGATAGCCAGTGATGCGGGAATACCGATTAAGAGGATAAATTTTAACGCCTTGTTGAAGGCAGTCGAAAAGTTGTTCCAATCTTCCCGCACTGCATGAGTGGAAAAGAGCGGGAATACTGCTGTGGCCATGGCGATGCCAAATACGCCCAGAGGGAATTGGATCAGTCGGTCGCTGTAATAGAGTACCGATGCTGCACCGGTCTTCATGGGGAAATGGATGGCCATCCCTGCAAAATTGAAGCTGCCTGGTTCACCTTGCGGGGCGGAAAATCCAACGGCGATAAGGCTGTCAAGCAAAACATTGACCTGAACTATACCGAGTCCGAAGACAATAGGTGCCATGCGGGTCAGTACCAATTTTAAGCCTGGGTGTGAAAATCTGGGAATGAATCGATAGTATAACTCTTTTTTCCGTAAGGTAGGAATATGAATAATTACCTGGACGAGGCCTGAGAGAAAGGTCGAGATGGCAACTGCATAAATCATCTTTTCCAGCGACTTCCCCGTATAAGGGGCCAAGACGGCTCCCAGTATCCAGCATACGTTCATGACAACCGGTGCAAACGCAGGCATAAAAAAATGACGAAGGGTGTTAAGTACCGCCCCCATAAAGGCCACGAGGCAAATGAAGAAGACATAGGGAAACATGATGATAAGCAGTTTAAGGATGAGTTGCCATTTTTCCTGTATCTGAAACATCCTTGGAATAACAAAGAAAGATCCTTCACCGAGTAAGACAATACCACCCAAAATAATAGTGAGGGCTGTGGCTACGACGTTGAAAAAGGCGGAGGCTTCTTCTTTGCCACGTTTTTCGATGTGTTCAGTAAAGACGGGGATGAATGCTGCGCTGAGGGCGCCTTCGCCAAAGAGACGCCGGAACAGGTTGGGTATCTTGAAAGCGACGGTAAAGGCGTCCCATACCATTCCTGTTCCAAAAATGCTGGCGCATATCATGTCCCTGGCAAGGCCAAGTATGCGGCTTAAAAAGGTACAGACGCTGATAATCCGTACGGAGCGAAACAAACTATGCGAGTCAGACATAAACGATTTTGGCGATGGTTGATTTTTGTTTGAAATTTTTTCAGATGATTAAGCACTTTTACGGGTTTCCTATTTCGTTTATTGTAATGCTATTTTCAACATTTTCAATGCAATTTAAGTATCTTAGAATAACATACGGACAAGAACAGGAATTTTCTTGCAATAAAATTATGATGTAGAGCCGGATAAACTCACGGGTTATTAATCAGGGGTATTTGTTTTTGGTTATTAAAATACTTGACAAATTGAGCTTGTTTGTTAAAATACCTTTTCTTTTGTTTGTTATTTTTATCGTAGTGCTTTGTAGTGCTTTGATGAAATGTAGTTTAACTCCTTGATATTATTGGGGATATGAAAAGGATGCAGCTATGGCTATTAGGGTGGGTATAAATGGTTTCGGAAGGATCGGGAGAAATGTCTTTCGAGTGATTGCCGAGCGGGAGGGGATCGACGTTTTGGCTATTAACGATCTTGCCGATTCGAAATCTTTGGCAACGTTATTAAAATATGATTCGGTGCATGGGAGATTTGCCGGAAGTATAGAGGCAAAAGAAAAATCATTAATGGTGAATGGTAAAGAAGTCAAGCTGTTCATGGAGAAAGATCCTGCGAAGTTACCATGGAAATCCATTGGAGTAGACATTGTGGTGGAATCAACCGGGCTATTTACTTCCAGGGCAGATTGTGCCAAACATCTGGATGCCGGGGCTAAGAAGGTTATACTTTCTGCGCCAGCCAAAGACAAGATAGACGCCACGATTGTTGTAGGTGTTAATACCAGTGACCTTAAACCCGAACATAAAATTATATCCAATGCCTCCTGTACAACGAATTGCCTGGCGCCTTTGGCAAAAGTTGTAAACGATAATTTCGGTATTGAAAAGGGTCTGATGACAACGATTCACGCGTATACCAACGACCAGCGTATCAGCGATCTTATCCATAAAGACCTCAGGAGGGCAAGGGCCGCTGCGCTGAATATTATTCCCACGACAACAGGGGCTGCCAAGGCCATTGGGGAAGTGATTCCGTCGCTGAAAGGTAAGCTGGATGGTCTGGCTATGCGTGTACCCGTTGCCAACGGGTCTGTAACGGATTTGGTTGCAGTGGTATCAAAAGATATTACGGTAGAGGCTGTTAACGCCGCTATGAAAAAAGCTGCCGAAGGAGAGTTGCGGGGTATTTTGGAATATTGTGAAGACCCCATTGTTTCTTCAGATATCATTGGAAATACCCATTCCAGTATCTTTGATTCTGCTCTGACTTACGTCATTGATAAACGTATGGTGAAGGTGGTTGCCTGGTATGATAATGAATGGGGTTTTTCAAACCGTATGGTAGACCTTATTGAATTGGTCGCTCGTCTTTAAAAGTATTCAACAAATCCCGTTTATCAGATGCTTATGCATAAATTATTCATTAAAGATATCGATGTGCGAAAAAAGACCGTAATGGTACGGACTGACTATAATGTGCCACTGGACGAAGAAGGAAATATTACCGATGATACGAGGATACGCGCAACTTTACCCACTATTAACTATTTGTTAGATGAAGAGGCAAAAGTTATCATTGCTTCACACCTGGGCAGGCCTGATGGTAAAATAAATCCCAGGTATAGCTTGAAACCGGTCGCAAGGCGTTTACAGCGTTTGCTCGGAGAAAAGGTAAAGGTCACTTTGGCGGAGGATTGTATTGGTCCGAAAGTAAAGAAGCAAATCGAAGAAATGCAATATGGCGATGTGCTTGTCCTGGAAAATTTAAGGTTCCATCCGGGGGAAGAAAAAAACGACCCTTCTTTCGCGAAGGAGTTGGCTAGCCTTTGTGAGGTGTTTATACAGGATGCCTTCGGAAACTGTCACAGAAAACACGCCTCGATGGTTGGAGTTGATAGTTTTGTCCCGTCGGCGGCTGGATTCTTGCTTAAGAAAGAGATAGATTATTTTGAAAAGGCAGTCAATAATCCTATGCGGCCGGTTGTTGCGCTTTTGGGTGGTGCAAAGGTTTCCGACAAGATAAAGATCATTGAAAACCTGGCCAAAAAGATGGATAAGATCCTTATTGGAGGGGCCCTTATATGGATACCTATAGTCAATTTTTTGGTCTTTGGGTATCTATTAAAGATACTGGGTGATGCGAAGGATAAAAAAGAGCCGGTTCTCCCGGAATGGAAGGATTGGGGGGAGTTATTCCAAGAAGGGTTTATGGGATTTGTGG
>JBKBTA010000154.1:0-7047 GCA_046291035.1 Candidatus Brocadia sp. | reverse complement strand
TCCGCTGCAAGGACAATGTCGACCCTGTCGTTGATGATGAAATTTGCTTTACAGTCTGAAGTCATCTTTCTCACTTCACGCGCTAAGGAGTAAAGTTCGTAAGTGGTAAGCCCCTTTTCCCTTAATTGCACTGTCTTAACACCGCCCTTCAGCGCAAGTTCTAT
The DNA here is from genome assembly GCA_046291035.1 of Candidatus Brocadia sp. Classification (GTDB taxonomy): domain Bacteria; phylum Planctomycetota; class Brocadiia; order Brocadiales; family Brocadiaceae; genus Brocadia. Next base: position 6,883 of record JBKBTA010000154.1, on the reverse strand, counting down.
AGTATTGAGAAACGATTGTTTACAGAGGCTCCTGTCGGTAATCAACATAAGAGAAAGGTTATTTATTTGTTGCTTATGGATCATAGAAACTACGTAAACGTCACTTTTAAATCCGTTCTTACCGTAATTTTACCTTTCATCCCCGGAAGAAATCAACTATACGTGCAGGATGGGGGTTAATTTTTTATCAACAAGCTGACTATGCTGTTTTAGGAGAGGGTTTACGACTTCGCTTATGAATTCTTCCACTTGTTGCGGCGCCCTGCCAACCAATCTGCTTGGGTCAGAAATTTCTCTCAACTTTGATTTAATCTTAAAAAATGAAGGATCCTGTCCGATCCGCTCTAAAAGGTCGTTTTTGTTTCCCTCCTCTTTTATCTTGCGGGTGGCCTCCATCGCGTGCCTACGAATCTTCTCGTGCAGTTCCTGGCGGTCTCCACCGGCATTCACGGCTTCCATGAGGATGTTTTCCGTTACCATAAAAGGTAATTCATCTGCAAGATGGCGGCTGATAACAGAGGGATAGACGCTGAATCCTGATGCAACGTTTAATACAATATTTAATATGCCATCAATGGCAAGAAATGCTTCAGGAATAGAAATTCTTTTGTTGGCAGAATCGTCCAGCGTCCTCTCAAACCACTGGGAGGCGGCGGTAAATGCCGGATTTAAACAGTTACAGAGTACGTAACGTGCAAGGGCTGCTATCCGTTCACAGCGCATAGGGTTCCTCTTATAAGCCATGGCAGATGAACCGATCTGCTCTTCCCCAAAGGGCTCTTCTACCTCTTTCAGGTGTTGAAGAAGTCGCATATCATTGGAAAACTTTTGGGAAGATTGAGCAATACCTGCTAAGCTAAACGCTATCTGGCTGTCGATTTTTCGACTATAGGTCTGTCCTGTTACGGGATAATACCCATCAAATCCCATCTTTTTTGTAACAAGTTCGTCCAGCTTTTTCACCTTTTCAGCATCATTATGAAAGAGTGACATAAAACTAGCTTGTGTACCCGTTGTTCCCTTTACGCCATGAAACCGTAAGCCCTTGATTTTCGTTTCAACCTCCTCGATATCGGAAATATAATCCTGCATCCATAAACAAATCCTTTTCCCCAACGTCGTTGGTTGGGCCGGTTGGAAATGAGTGAAACTTAAGGTTGCAAGGTCTTTGTATTTCATCGCCTGATTTGAAAGTATGCTTACAATGTTTACCAGCTTTGCAAGGATAATACCCAATCCTTCCTTCATCTGGATAAGGTCGGTATTATCCTGTACGTAGGCGCTGGTCGCACCGAGATGAATAATGGGCCTTGCTTTCGGACACTGTTCACCATAGGCATGGATGTGTGACATAACATCGTGTCTGAGTTTCCTCTCATACTCTCTTGCAACATCGAAGTTGATCGTGTCCTGGAAGCGTCGCATTTCATCGATCTGGTCGCGGGTAATAATTCGTAATCCGAGTTCTTGCTGTGCCTCAGCAAGCGCAATCCAGAGTTTCCGCCAGGTGCTAAATTTATGTTGATCAGAAAAGATGTAGCACATCTCTTTACTGGCATAACGTTCAGAAAGTGGGGATTGATATTTGTTATATTGATTGTTCGGTGTCATAACTCTATCTAAATCTGACGCTTAACGTTCAAGGAATTTCGAAGTTTTTGTAGGAGCCAACTCACGTTGGCGATCGGGTGCATGCGCGCCGTTGTGCATTGCCAATCGCCGTCAGGAGACGGCTCCTACTTAGTATTACGAAAAAGCCGCCGAAACTCTAATTTAATGATAAATTTCGTTTGTATTTAATCATAAAAGGACAGAAATCAATTTTAAATAAAAAAGGCGTTGTACTTGAACAATCAACGCCTTTTTTATAGAAATTTCTGTTTTCAAACACAGATTAAGAGCGTTTTATCAACACAGCACTATTACTCTGTTCATTTGCAGGAATCCATGCCCTGTTCATTAATGACTGTGTCCGCATGGAGCAGAACCAGTCTCTTCTTTCTCCTCCGGTATTTCACCAATGACGGCATTGGTCGTTAAAAGCAGGGTGGCAATGCTTGCGCCATTTTGTAACGCTGTTTTTACCACCTTTGCGGCATCGACGATACCAGATTCGACCATGTCTGTATATCTCTCACCAAAAGCGTCGTAGCCATAATTGCCAGTACCTTCTTTTACATTTTGCAGGATAACAGCACCTTCCAGACCGGCATTCTCAGCGATCAACTGGATTGGCCTTTCTACGGCTGTCCTGACAATATTTACGCCAATTTTCTCATCACCCCTGACAGATATGGTATCCAATACCTTCGATGCCCTTATCAGGGCAACCCCTCCGCCTGGCAGGATACCTTCTTCAACTGCCGCCCTGGTGGCCTGTACTGCGTCTTCAACACGGTACTTCTTTTCCTTCATTTCTGCCTCTGTGGCAGCTCCGACATTAATCTGCGCAATTCCCCCCGAAAGTTTTGCAAGCCGTTCCTGCAACTTTTCACGGTCATAATCAGATGTGGTTGTATTTATCTCCGCCTTAATTTGCGAAATCCTTCCCTGAATTTCATTTTTATCACCAGCCCCCTCAATGATCGTTGTTGTATCCTTGTCGATAACCACCTTCTTTGCCCTGCCGAGATCGGTGAGTTGTACGCTGGAGAGTTGTATGCCCAAATCTTCAAACAGGGCTTTGGCTCCTGTCAGGGCAGCAATATCACCCAGCATTGCCTTCCTTCTGTCGCCAAACCCCGGCGCCTTGACTGCGGCGCATTGTAAGGTTCCACGGAGTTTATTGACTACGAGAGTACTGAGCGCTTCCCCCTCTACATCTTCAGCAATAACAATTAACGCCCTGCCTGATTTTGCAATCTTTTCCAATAAAGGAATAAGGTCTTTGATGGCAGACAATTTCTTTTCGTGTATCAGGATATAGGGATTCTCAAATATTGCCTCCATGGTTTCGGGTGAAGTAACAAAATAGGGCGATAAATAACCCTTATCGAATTGCATCCCTTCCACGACGTCAACGGTTGTTTTTAGACTCTTCCCCTCTTCCACCGTAATGACGCCATCCTTGCCGACCTTTTCCATGGCATCTGCTATCTGGTTGCCAATCTCTTCATCATTGTTACCGGCGATTGTAGCAATTTGCGCAATCTCTTTTCTGCCTGATATTTTAATGCTCATCCTGGTTAATTCTTTTATCATGGCATCCACGGCCTTTTCTATGCCGTGTTTAATATCTACAGGGTTTGCACCTGCCGTAATATTTTTAAGACCTTCCTCAAAAATAGCTTCTGCTAAAAGCGTCGCCGTAGAGGTACCATCGCCTACCATATCATTTGTCTTGGTGGCAGCCTCTTTGACCATTTTAGCTCCCATATCTTCATATGGGTCTTCCAGCTCAATTTCTTTTGCAACAGTAACACCATCATTAACTACCACCGGAGAACCAAAACTCTTTTCGATAACGACATTGCGGCCTTTTGGTCCCAAAGTAACCTTAACGGCTTGTGCCAGCTTCTTGATACCCCTTTTTATGGCCTCACTGGCGTCATGCCCATAGATAATCTTTTTTGCACCCATCACTACCTCCTGAAATATTAGTCAATTACCGCCAAAATATCATCTTCAGACATCAGCAGATATTCTTCGCCATCAATCTTTACTTCGGTGCCACCGTAAGAGCTGAATAGCACCCTATCACCCTTCGCAACCTGAAATTTTGCACGTTCTCCGCTCTTCAGTAATTTTCCGTCTCCCAGCGCAATAACTTTACCCTCCTTTGGTTTTTCTTTAGCCGTATCGGGTAATACAATACCACCCGCGGTCTTTCCCTCCGCTTCGACCCTCTTTATTAATATCTTTTCACCTAATGGCCTAACATTCATAACTCAAATCACTCCTTTCTTTAATACCCTAAAGACCTTTGTAAACACCTTATCTTCCACTTGTTTATATTTTTGCTTATTGGGGGATTCGATGTAAAACCAACACTTTAATCCTTCGACTGAGCGCTCACGACGAGGTAAACCTCACTCAATGTTATAAGTATAATTATTATTACTTGAATTTTCCTTTTATTTAAGCGGTTTGTAGAGCGGAGAGACTCTTCGCTCGACATTAAAAAGTCACCGAAGGCCTAATTTATGCTTAAGGAATTTCAAAGTAAATTGTTCTTACCATGTCATTCCAACGAAAGTGGAAATCCGGGCGCTTTTTTATCTGTCATTCCTGTGCAAGCGGGAATGACAGATAAAAAAGCAATGTCGTTTTGTTTTGCCTTAATAAAAACTGATTTGATCACCATTTGGAATGAGCATGGGTCTAACGAACTACTTCCAATAGTATTTCGCAATGACCTGCTCAACAGAATCGCGTAATATATTAATATTAATCGGCTTTGGTATCAGGGTGTACACATCCTCATTAATAAGGTCAATTTGAAGTTCCTTTGTTATTTCGCCCGACATAAAGATGCAAGGAATGGTAAGACTGATCTCCTTTTTTATAATCTTAAATGTTTCAAGACCGCTATAATCAGGAAGGTGTACATCCAAAATTAAGAGATGTACCTCTTCTGTCTTGGCTATCTTAACAGCCTCCCGTCCACAACTCGCAAGATATGTTGTGTAACCCTTTGGTTTAAATACGTCTTTTATACTATCGCGGCATGATTCATCGTCATCAGTTATCAGAAGTGAATAATGCCCTGCGCGCGGATCTAATAATGCCATCATATCGAATCCTCACTCACTTTTGAGAAAACATCACCTGTGTCCATCAGCAAAAAACATACCAACAAAACAATCACAAATTCTCTAAATATACATACTTGGTTGTCAATCGGATAATCAGATGATTGAGAGTAGCACAAAAACAGCTATACTGCTTTATAAAGCAATTACTTAAGACTTCCTTAAAGTTTAGGTTTGATTTTATTTTACAAATTTTTATTTTACTTATCAACACGATTTTGTCGTTGTCATTTTGACACTTTTCAGATATGCAAATTTTTATTGCTGTCACTCTGGCAGGCATGTCAGCCATAAGACATAATTACGTTCCCAACTACGGCCTTGATTAATAAAATGCCTGTTACTATAATCTTGCAGTTTAAATACTTTATCTGCGATTTGTCTTTACGCATGAGTCATGTTTGGTACAACACGATATACGATGCATGATAATGGCTGAACGGCTATATGGCTAGCTAGTTTTTAACCATTTAACCATTCAACCACACCTGTATCTTGTTTTTAATTGGTCTGAGGTTCCGCCTCGCTAGTAATTAGTACCAGGCCTTGATAACGCGTATGAATGAAACACAAAAAATCAAAATGGGTTTTTCGTATCTGCTGAAAAAGATTACTTCGATACTCGATCTAATTAAATTCAGTCACACCATATTTTCGTTTCCCTTTGCCGTAATGAGTGCATTTCTTGCGTCAGATGGCATGCCCAGACTGAAACAATTGTTGTTAATCCTTGCGGCGTTGGTAGCGGCACGCAGTGCAGCCATGTCTTTTAATCGGTTGGTCGATACATCTTATGACATCTACAACCCGCGAACAGCTTATCGTGTCGAACTACAAAAGAAGATCGGCAGAAAGTACGTCTGGATATTTACCTTCCTCTGCGTCATACTTTTTATTCTCAGTGCATGGTTACTCAATCGACTGGCCTTTTATATGTCTCCGCTGGCCATTCTTGTCGTCTTTGGGTATTCGTATACAAAACGGTTTACCCATTTATCTCACTTCGTCCTCGGTTTTGCATTAGGGCTGTCACCCATCGGTGCATGGGTAGGGATTCAGGGAACTCTGACAACTACACCTTTCCTACTGGCCCTTGCTGTTGTGTTGTGGACGGCGGGATTTGATATTATTTATGCATGCCAGGACCTGGAGCATGACGTAAAATCGGGATTATATTCCATTCCTAAGAAATTAGGCATTAAGGGTGCATTAATACTTTCTGGCATATTGCATCTTTTTATGGTATCGGTGCTGCTGATGTTATCCCGATATACGGACTTGGGCATCATTTATATCATCGGGGTGTGTATCGTTGCTGCTTTGCTCGTTTACGAACATTCCCTCGTAAGGCCCAAAGACTTATCAAAAATCAACATGGCCTTTTTTACCGTAAATGGAATTATCAGCGTTGGTCTGATGGGTATAACCTTAATAGATATCTTTGTACGGTAAATTTGGATTGGGAATTTGTAAATGGGCATTTAAAAGGACCAATCTGTGCTGTTTAATTCTGATTTCTATTTTATTTCCTGCTCAATAACCACATGATCAGGGAAAAGATGATGCTGATGATGATGCAGGTGGTGATGGGAAAGTAAAAACTAAAGTTTTTCTTTTGAATGGCAATGTCGCCAGGAAGTCTTCCGATAAAAGGGATCTTTCCCCCGAGCATAAACAACCCACCTATGATAATCATGATAATGCCCAGGCCTATTAAAATCTTGCCAAAGGCGCTCAATTCACCCATAACGCGTACCTCCAGTTTCTTAACTTCCTCAAACTAATATAGTATTCTGCGAAAAACTTCTTTTTTGTGTAAGTTTTTGTTTATTAAAAACCACTAAATCCAAAATTCGAAACGATCTCAAAATTACAAATTCAAATCTGGGTAACCTGTTTGCGGCTATGCAGCGCTAAGTATCTCCACCAATAATTTGGTAGAGTAGAAAACAAGAGACCTAAATAGAAAAAGCCCTCCATTTATGGTAAAAGTAGTTTTGGTAAAAAAACCAAACCATAAAGAAAAGGAGGGCGATATGGGAGCTACCCCATGCACAAATAGTATCACAATAGAATTTAATTGTCAATTTAGAGTTGAATTAACGCAGAGCAGTTTAGATGCGATCCTAAAG
>JBKBTA010000153.1:0-7151 GCA_046291035.1 Candidatus Brocadia sp. | reverse complement strand
TTTGATACATGAGATACTATAAATGGAGGGCTTTTGTCAGGTCTCCACTTGACAACGCTACCAAAATTTTCACCTCTGATCAAATCCTCATATGTTTCCCTTTTCCTGATTACACGATACCGATCCCCCTCCACCAGCACTTCACAGGGACGCGGGCGGGAATTGTAACATGAACTCATCGAAAACCCATACGCGCCGGCGCTGAATATCGTCAACAAATCCCCCTCTTTTACCCTTGGTAACGCCCTTTTGGCAGCAAAGATGTCGCTGCTTTCACAAACCGGGCCAACGATATCAACCAAATCCATACCAGTTTTTGCTTGAGATTTATTAGGATTTTCCACCTTTGGCATCTTTATACTCGTATTTACCGGCCATATCCTGTGAAATGCATCGTAAAGTGCAGGGCGTATTAAATCGTTCATACCCGCATCGCAGATGACAAATTTCTTGCCATGCACGGTCTCTTTTGTATAAATTACCCTGGTAACTAAAATCCCGGAATTCCCCACAATAAACCGCCCCGGTTCCAGAATGAGATTGCATTGCATCTCTTTCACCAACGGGAGAATTTTTACCGCGTAATCCTTCGGCCGTATTACTTTTTCGCCTGTATAAGAGATACAATAGCCACCCCCTACGTTCATAAACTCGATATCCAGTCCCCCATCTCTGCAACTTTTAACAAACCTCACGACCTTCCTCAGGGCGCGCACATAGGGGTCAACCGTGTAAATAGGTGAGCCCAGATGCACATGTAATCCACACAGATCAACATTCGGATAGAGTGCAGATTGTTTAATAATCCTTTCAGCTTCAGTAAAATCGATACCGAACTTGTTTTCCTTTTTGCCCGTAGTAGTTTTTGCATGCGTTTTTGCATCAATGTCCGGATTGATCCGCAAGGCCACCCTTGGCACTTTTCCGGCCCCTTCAGCAAGGACATTAATATGTTCAAGTTCTGCCAGAGATTCTACATTAAACATAAAAATGTCGTTTCCCAGGGCATATCGTATCTCGTTGTCTGTTTTCCCTACACCCGCAAATACAACCTTTGACGGATCACCACCGGCCTTGATTGCCCGAAACAACTCACCCCCGGAAACCACGTCAAAGCCCGATCCTTCCTCTGCCAGTACCTTACATATGGAGAGGTTCGAATTAGACTTCACAGAAAAGCAGATCAGCGTATCGACATCCTGGAAGGCCGTCTTTAATTCACGATAACGTGCCAGGATCGCACCTTTACTATAGATATAAGCTGGTGTCCCTACCTCTGACACAATATCTTCTACCTTTACATTCTCACAAAAGAGCGTCTTATCCCTGTATTCAAAAGTATCCATAAACTATTTTCCCGTTCATCTTTTACTCAGTTTCTTTTCCCAATACGCTATACGTTTTTTAACAAAACCCGGTGCTGTAGAGCCATAACTCTTATAATTCTTAATACAGTTTTCCACACCGAGTACTTTGTAAACATCCTTTTCTATGACGGAAGAAAATGCCTTAAAACTCCCCAATTGGAGATCCATCAACCTGCATTGCACCCTGATACACTCCCGCACGATCTTCCCGACAATCTCGTGGGCCATACGGAAGGGTATACCCTTTTTGACCAGATACTCCGCAAGCGCGGTGGCATCAATAAATCCCTTCTCACATGCCGACATCATCCGTTCACCATGAAAATTCGTATTTGCCACCAGTTCAGCCAGAATGGATAGTGAAGTCTGAACGGTATCAGCGGCATCAAATATCGCCATCTTATCCTCCTGCATATCACGATTGTAACTCAACGGCAATCCTTTGAACAACGTAAGCAAGGACGTCAAATGGCCAAACACGCGGCCGCACCTGCCCCGAATTAGCTCAAGTACATCGGGATTCTTTTTTTGGGGCATGATGCTGGACCCCGTACAATAGGCATCACTGATCTCAATAAACTTCACCTCGTCATTGCACCAGATAATCCATTCCTCAGCGAGGCGGGATAGATGCATGGCAACCATGGAGAGGCAAAATGCATACTCAACACAAAAATCCCTGTCGCTCACGGCATCCATGCTGTTTTCACAAACCCCTTCGAAACCAAGCAATTTCGCCGCAAGTATTGGATCGGTGGGGAGTGTTGTCCCTGCAAGGGCACACGCACCCAGCGGTGATTTGTTAAGCCGGACACAACAATCCTGAAGCCGCATCTTATCACGCTCCAGCATCTCTACATAGGCTAACAAGTAGTGGGATACGAGTACCGGCTGGGCGTGTTGAAGGTGGGTAAAACCAGGCATAATCAGACCAAAAAACGTTTTCCCCTTTTTCACCAACTCCCGTTGCAATGCTGTCAGGAGACCTGTCACTTCACGCACCTGATTGCGTGTCCAGAGCCGCAGGTCGAGGGCGACCTGGTCGTTTCGGCTTCGGGCGGTATGGAGCTTTTTGCCGGCCTCACCAATCCGCTCAATCAGTGCCGACTCAATATTCATATGAACGTCTTCAAGGGACTCTTTAAACTCGAACTTTCCAGCATGAATCTCTGACAGAATTTCATTTAGACCCCTAACGATCGCATCCTTTTCTTTCACGGTAATCAGCTTGCACCTAGCAAGCATGGTTGCGTGGGCGATACTGCCTTCAATGTCATATTTGTAGAGTCGCCAATCAAACGAAACGGATTCAGTAAAGGATTCCACCGAGGCCGCTGTCTGTTTCGTAAATCGCCCGCCCCAGGGCTTTTTTTGTTTCATAACCATACAGTCTTTCTGCAAAATTATTCCTGCAATAGCAAACGGTTGCTAAGGAAGTATTTCAAAATAAAAATAAAGGTAGTAATATAGCCAAATACAATGGCCCAGTCAATACAATTCAACAAACTGTGGAATTTTTGATAGCAGTTCAAAGAAATCAGTTTTCAGGGATCAGCAACCCCCAAAAATCTCCTTCGATCACCAGTATGGAATCTTGAAAACTACGACTAAACCTTCATCAAAACTATTTTCAGTTGACAACTTCTTTTTACAACACTATTATTTTCAGAATGATTTCATTCGACAATATGAAGCAACATAAAAAATTACTTCTCCTGTTCTTGCTGACATTATGCCTCAGTGGCTTCATTGCGCCCATGATAAAGGTTTTCCTTGATACATTAACATCATCAAGCCCTTTCATGGCAGATTTGCTGAACTATAAGCACGGAACTTATGATTTTGGGAGGGTCATGCGCCGTATCATGATGGCAGTGGCCATTCTCCTTATTTTCCTCATGAGGAAACAACTGATGATCGGCTCCTTTGTCGCTGTTGGAATAAAACCTGTCCATGGTTGGTGGGAACAATTACAAATGGGATTTTTCCTGAGTACGGGGATGTTCATTTTCTATATTATCTTCTTGTGGATATGTGGTACTCAAATATTTCAAATCGATGCAAAATCTCCCACGGAAATGATCTTTCAACTCCTGAAAATATTATTGATCGCTGGTCTTGTGGGATGTATTGAAGAAATACTATTCAGGGGATTTATACTTCAAGGTCTTTTGACGGACTTGCAAACTGCATCAGCCATCTGTATCAGCAGCCTATTTTATTCCTTATTGCATTTCTTTAAGGCAAAATTACTGGTATCGCCCGGTTTCCAACCTTTTATTGGCTTTATCGTCATTTATCAATCATTTAAGGACATTGTAGTAAATTTTACCTCCATCTTACCTTACGTAATCGGTCTTTTTCTTGTTGGAGTCGTTCTGTCTTATGCATATTTTCGAACAAAGTCCCTGTATCTCGCCATTGGAATCCACGCAGGATGGATATTTCTCATTAAGGCAAATAAATTATTCTTTGATCATGTTGGGATGAATCTAAAGTGGTTGTTTGGTGACAGCAAAATGATTACAGGAGTGCTTGGGTGGAGTTTTTTAATTTTTACGTTAATCCTCATTCGATTTGTTACGAAAGTATCGTGCAATGGAAAAAACACTGCAAGAGCTCTCTGAATACGTCGGTGGTACGATCATTGGGGATCCTTCCATAAAGATACGCGGTGTGATGGGCATTGATGATGCGCAGGAAGGATATATTACATTTATATCCAATGATAAATATATAAAAAAAATTAATCAAACAAAGGCCTCTGCCATTATTGTTTCACCAAAGTTGAAAGATGCAAACTTCCCCCCTTCACAGAAAAGTGAAAGAAACCTTTTGGTATGCGATAACCCCTATCTTGCATTTGCAAAGTTAGTAGAACTCCTGATGTACAAAAAGCCCACTTATACGAAAGGCATTGACGATACAGCCAGAATAGATAAAACTGCAATAATCGGCCAAGAAGTTTCTATCCGCTCTTACGTCACCATTGGGAAGAATACACATATTGGGAATCGCGTGGTATTGTACCCATATGTTTATATTGGAGATGACTGTACCATTGGTGACGACACCATTATTTATCCCAATGCCGTGATTTATAACGATACCGTAATTGGTAAACGGGTGACCATTCATAGTAATACCGTTATCGGCAGCAGCGGCTTTGGATACGCACCAGATGGCCAGAGTTATTACAAGATTCCACAGGTCGGCAGTACCATAATTGAAGACGATGTAGATATTGGAGCAAACACAACTATTAACCGCGCCGTGCTGGGAGAAACAATTATCCGAAAGGGTACAAAGATCGATAGCCAGGTAGTCATCTCCCACAATGTGGAGGTAGGTGAAAATTCCCTGATCGTATCCCAGGTGGGCATTGCAGGTTCGGCCAAGATCGGAAGACACGTTACCCTCGCGGGTGGGGTTGGGGTTGTGGGACATATCCAGATCGGAGATAATGTTACTGTTGGCGGATATTCGGGAGTTATCAATGATATCCCAAGTAACGAAACGTATCTCGGCGCACCGGCACTCCCTATCCAAAGGATGCGCCGATGTTATGTAATCATTGAAAAACTACCGGAAATGAGGAAATATATTAAAACACTGGAAAAAAGAATAAAGCTATTGGAAGATCGTAATAGTTTACCGCAGGGCACGCAAAGTAAGCAGAGAAGACCGTAAAATCCTAGCGAGGCAAAGCCGCAACCAAACTTCCCTTAAACTAGGGGAATGTAAAGATTTTTGGAATTTCATGAACCACTTTAAAGAAATTACCATGCTTTTTTCTAATCTCTGTGACCTCGGCGTCCTCCGCGGTGAGTAGGATTGTTATGGAAAAACTCGGATTAATAGCTGGAAACGGACGATTCCCCATATTATTTGCAAAGGCGGCGCGGGATAACAACGTGCCCATCATTGCCGTCGGGATTGAAGGAGAAACGTCTCCGGAAATTGAACAATACGTGGAAAAACTCTACTGGGTCGGCGTCGCCCAGATTGGCAAGCTCATCAAGGTATTTAAGCAGGAGCATATATCCAAGGCCGTCATGGCGGGCGGACTCAAAAAAACCAACATGTTCTCTTCCTGGAGAAATCTTCGTTTCCTGCCGGACTTAAGGACAATTAACCTCTGGTATAGACATGTAAAAAAAAGAGACGATCACTCATTACTGGGAGCGGTTGCAGATGAACTATTGAAAGACGGTATCGAATTGCAGAATTCCACCCTTTACGTACCGCAATTACTCGCCCAAAAGGGTACATTGACAAAAAAACAACCCACAGAAAAGGAAATGGAAGACGTTCATTTTGGATGGCCTGTTGCAAAGGAAATCGCAAGGCTTGGCATCGGACAATGCATCGTGATAAAGGAAAAGGTCGTTCTGGCCGTTGAAGCCCTGGAAGGTACCGATGAAGCCATCCGCCGCGGTGGAATCCTTGGGAAAGAGGGGATTGTCGTTATTAAGGTCAGCAAACATGATTTTGACCCACGGTTTGATATTCCCACCGTTGGGCTGGAAACCATCAAAACATTGAAGGAATCCTCTGCATCCGTCCTCGCCCTGGAAGCAGAAAAAACGCTCATTCTGGATTTCGAAGAGACCATTCAGGCCGCTGATCGTGCACAGATTGCCATTGTTGGATTGGAATAATTTACGGGAATATAAATTGGACGCTGCAGACAAGCGGTTCTGATAACTGGCTGAGAAGGGTCTGGGGCATTGATACCAATAACATCTTCGCAGTAAGAGATAACGTAACCAAGCTGTTTTATGATAGCACAAAATGGAACAAACAGAAAAGCGGCACCAATTATTTCCTGCAGGGAATATGGGGAAATAGAAAGGACAACGTCAATGTTGTCGGCTCCAGCCAAAGTGGTCGTTTCGACCGCATTTTGGATACGTCATCTGAATTAAAATAATGCTAAGGAATTTCAAACTTTTATGATTCCCCTCTAAAAAGATGGGATAAAGGAGTGTGTAAAACGCCTTTAACACACCTCCGGCCCCTATATGGTAGGTCAGGTGCCTCGCCTGACGTTATGATGACAAACAGGGACGCTTGTCCTACCAATGAGGAGCGTAAAAGTCGCTGCCACAGGCAGTCTAACTTGAGCGTATTAAAATTTCTCCTTTGTGACCTTTGTGTTTAAATGCCTTTATTTATGCAAAATACTGCAATCAGTCTTATCGGCGCGACCTTCTTCATTGCTCTGACCCATGCCATCATGCCGAATCACTGGATGCCCTTTGCACTGATAGGAAAGGGTCAAAAGTGGAGCCTGACGAAAACTATCTTCATCACTGCAATCGCAGGACTGGGTCATTCCATAACGACAACCATCCTGGGTTTCATTATCGCCTTTCTTGGATTTCACATAACCAAATATGCTGAAACTATTGCAGAGCCACTGGCTGGAATTATCTTAATTGTACTTGGCATTACCTTTGTCATTGTTGGGAGATTACGGCAAGGTACGCATAATCATAACCACTCGAAATTCTCAGACAAGACCATTGCCATTTCATTATTCGCCACGTTAAGCTCATCACCCTGTGTCGCTGCACTGCCCATATTTCTGGCCGCCAGCACCTTCAGCTGGAGCACGCTCGTGTTATTCTCCGTCATCCTGTCCGTAACAACCGTTTCAGGCATGCTGGTGCTGACCACCCTGGCCTATACCGGTGTAAAAAAAATCAACCTCTGCAGCATCGAAGACTACGAAAAGGAAATCATCGGCGGTATCCTAATCCTCATAGGAATAATCTCTCT
>JBKBTA010000152.1:0-7173 GCA_046291035.1 Candidatus Brocadia sp. | reverse complement strand
GCCCTGCCAAGCCCTGTGTGAAGGATAATACCCGTTGCATTAATGGCATGCTCGATACCACAAAATTTTTGCTGGATGGATTGTTGGACGAGGTGGTAAAGCCTTTGTGGAGACAGATCAATTGCTTGCGCTTCCACGATTTTTTTTACCACCCCTATCCCCCCTCCTTCGCAAGGAGGGGATGAAAGGGGAGTTTTTTGGTCGCCGCCATATCGAGATACTCCTTTTTTATTCATCAGGAATTCTCGAATGCCTTCTAAAACTTCCCTTATCGTATCAACGACAAGTAGCCTTGGATAAATATCGGTTAATTTCGAGATCTCCGGTGACTCGAGGAGTTCGTTAACCGATGGGATTGATCTGAGGATATCTTTTTGCATGCTTTCTGCACAAATAACAATATTCGTAATAATTTGGCTTTTTAAAATATGTTGCAGTTTATTTTTTAATCTCCTCTAAATTTCGCATTCATGATAAACCGTTTCATCAATACCTTGTCTTTTTTACCAGGTGATGATTCCACACCAGAGGACACATCCACGGCATAAGGTTTGACTATATGAATAGCCTGCCTGACATTTTCCGGTGTCAACCCCCCCGACAAGATAATCTTTCCATATTTATGCGCTTGACTGGCTATTTCCCACCTGAAGGACACTCCCGACCCACCCATGACCCCTTTTACATAACTATCCAATAAAAATGCATGGGGTTTATAATTTGCTAACAGTTTCAAGTCGTCTTCTTCCCTGATCCGAAATGCCTTGATAATTTTGTATCCCTTCAAATCATTTAAATATAGAGAATCTTCATTACCGTGAAGCTGAACCGTGTGTATATGGCAAAAATCGCAGATCTCTTTCATTGTATCTGCTTGTTCATCAACAAAGACCCCCACAGGGGAAACGAAAGGAGGCAAATTTTCAATAATGTCCCTTGCCTGCTCCTTCGTAACCTGACGAGGGCTCTTTGCGAAGACAAAACCTAGGGCATCGGCACCGAACTCTATCGCAGCCAGCGCGTCTTCGCTATTGGTAATACCGCAAATTTTAACTCTCATCGTTTAAACAATTTATTAACAGAACACAGATTTCACAGATAAACATGGATAATAATAAGTGACAAAAGTTTGTCTGCTTTTCAATCAATACATGTTATGCAGAACATGTTTTAGCATCTCCTCAATAGAGTACTCACATTCCCATCGCCTCCTCTATTAGCATCAAATTCCCCCTGAGATAAAGGTCTCAATTTCTTTTACATATTCAGGATATAGTTCCTCTGCCATTCTTACTGCATCAAGAACTAACGAATGCTCAAGCAAGTCGTATTCGTGTACAAGCCTGTTTCTGAGACCAGCAGAAGGAGCAAGTTTCTTTGCGATGTTTGGAGTAATTACTCTTAGATCCCCGAGTTTTATAAAACTCTCGTAATAATCATCTGGGGCTGTATCACACGTCTGGACAATAACATGGGTATTGATATCAATTGCCACTTCGATTAATTCTTGCAATAGCCTTTCTGTAGCCTTTCTTTTGTAAATATCTTTAATATACTCATCTCTGGAAATGTCTTTTATGAGTTCAAGGGCATTTAAATTTTCTGTTATAATGGCAAGTTTTCTTCTAATAATCTCTCTTTCAATTGGACTCACTGCAGTCCCCTTTTTTTTAAAAACTGTTTAATTGCAAGTGCTTGTGCATCGCGTAGTTTTTTTGTATCGACATACTGCCTGAATGCAAGTGAATAAAACTCGTTGAACATGCCTGGTTCTCTTTCATAAAGGAGCATGCCATTCTTTACAGATGCATATCTTAAAAGCGGACTTGTACGTTTCAGGTCAATTACGTCAACATTATCAGTATGGAGAAGACTGATCACATTATTGGTGAGCGCCAAAATATCAACCGGTTTGTCAAAGAGAAATGCAAGGTCAATGTCACTTTTTTTATGCATTTTCCCTGAAACTGCCGATCCAAACAGCAAAACAAGCCTTAACCCTTCGTCATGAAACAGAGGAGAAAGCCCTTTTCTGATTTCCTCAATTGATACTTTCTCTTTTAAACCTGTCATATGCATGCACTGGGACACGTTAGCAACGTGCCCCTCTAATTTAGTGCCTGAAATGCCGTTGGCCGGTAAATACCATGACGATTCCATGTTCATCAGCCGCAGCAATCGATTCGTCATCCTTATTAGAGCCGCCAGGTTGAATAATGGCAACCACACCAGCCCTGGCTGCTACATCTACACTATCTCTGAAAGGGAAAAATGCATCGGAAGCCATTACAGCGCCTTTTACCCGTTCGCCTGCCTTCTTTATAGAAATCTCTGTTGAATCGATGCGACTCATCTGCCCGGCACCAACACCCACCATGGCCTCGTCCTTTGCCAGCACAATACTGTTTGATTTTACATGCTTGCAAACGATAAAGGCAAAACGCAAGTCAGACATCTCTTTCTCGGAGGGTTTCTTCTTGGTAACGACCTTAAGGTTTGCAGGATCATAAACTGATAAATCCCTGCCTTGCAAAAGCATTCCACCTACCACCCTCTTCATATCATAGGAACAATGGTCAATCAATTGTGCTGATAAGGCGCCTGTCCTCAAAAGTCTCAAACTACTCCCCCACTTGCGTTTTGTGGTAAGTATCTCTATTGCTTCTTTTTCGTATTCTGGTGCAATAATTGCTTCTACGAAATGCCCCGGTTCCGTAATGGCATCTGCCGTTGCCACATCCACAGTCTTATTTAATCCCAGGATACAGCCAAATGCGGATACAGGGTCACCACTGTATGCCTTTTTAAATGCCTCGGCCAGGGTATTTGCCGAGGCAGCACCACAGGGATTTGTATGCTTTATCACGATAGCAGTAGGCCGTTCAAATTCTTTTACTAATTCCAGAGCGGCGTTAAGGTCTATAATGTTGTTATATGAAAGTTCCTTCCCATATAATTGCTGTGCGTTAGACACGCAAGGTTCCTGGACATTTTCCTCCACATAAAATGCAGCCGTTTGATGGGGGTTTTCACCATAGCGTAAGGGCTGTCGCTTTATGTAGTCCAGTGAAAGGGCGGTCGGATAGCCCCCCTTTTCCGTACCAAGACTATCGAAATAGTTGGCAATAATCCTGTCGTAACGACCCGTTGTCCTGAATGCCTCGATGGCCAACTCAAATCGCATCTTCCCAGAGATATCATTATGATTGGCCTTAAGTTCCTCAATAATAAATTCATAACGTTTGGGGTTCACCACAACAACCACATGCTTGTAATTTTTCGAGGCAGAGCGGATCATTGATGGTCCCCCGATATCGATATTTTCAATCGCCTCTTCCAAACTTACGCCTTCTTTTGCAATCGTCTTTTCAAAGGGATACAGGTTAACAACGACCATATCAATGGGTTTAATCCCCAGTTCTTTCATCTGTTTTCTGTGGGTTTCGTTATCCCTTAGAGCCAATAACCCCCCGTGTACCTTAGGATGCAAGGTCTTCACACGGCCGTCCATAATCTCCGGAAACCCCGTGTACTCCGATATCTCAACCACGCGAACACCATTTTCTTTAAGTAATTTGGACGTACCGCCTGTGGAAATAATCTCTACCCCAAGGTGCTGCAATTCCCTGGCAAACTCCACAATCCCCGTTTTATCAGAGACACTGATGAGTGCCCTTTCCAATCTTGCCATCTTTTTCCTCTCCTTGTCATTAAAATTAGACCTTCAGCAACTTTTTATAATAAAATAAACACACCCCTGAATCCCATCACGAGAAGGGACTTCTTTAATCCCCTCTTGGGAGTGGTGTAAGGTAATAACAAAAGTTTGAAATTCTTACACGATTAAATCAGGCCTTCGGGACTATTCGTAAGCCAAGGAGCCGTCTCCAGGCGGCGATTAGCAATGCGCATGGGCGTGCATGTGCCCAGTCGCCAACAGGAGTTGGCTCCTATCGTACAGAACATTGGAATTCCCCGCCGGTATTGAAATACGACTTGTTCTATAATAACTTGGCGATTTTAACAGAAGGCAAAAATCAAGTCAAAAGAATAACACTACTTACGTTTGTAGCAAGTGTTTTTTTCATTGACTGTCCTATCCTTTTTTGTTTGAATCGTCTCTTCATATTCTAATTTTCAATTTATTAAAGTAAGAGGAAATTATGGCTACCCATAAATTAAAGGTGTTTTGTACCCCGTTTTGCCCAAAATGCAATGAACTGTTAGTTTACTTAAACAAACGGAAGGCAGATTACATCTCCTTTGATATTGATAAAGATGACAATGCGAGGAAGGAAGCGGTTAAAATTGCCGGAAGCGATGATATTGAATCCCTCGACAAGCTCCCTATTGTAGTCGTTGGCGATAAGGTGTTATACGGTTTTGATAAGAAAGAGATTGATAAGTATCTCCTTAAAATTTCCACTTGACTTTTACCATCAAAACGTTTAGCCTTTTGAAGATTTTTAGCTGAGTAATTATATTTTCGATTGAACAGACATGGCAAAACAAGACAATTTGAAAGAATTTACTAAGGGAATCATTCAATATAACCCCTTGTTTGTGTTTGTATTAGGATTATGTCCCAGTCTTGCTGTTACAACCTCAGTAAAAAATGGATTGGCAATGGGTGGAGCAGCCACATTTGTGCTTATCTGTTCCAACTTTATCATTTCCGTTGTGCGATCATTCATTCCCCGTGAAATTCGCATCCCGTGTTTTATTGTCATAATAGCGGCATTTGTAACCATGGTAGAGTTGCTCATGAAGGCTTATTTGCCACCCGAATTGAATGCTTCCCTTGGCATATTTATTCCGCTTATTGTGGTTAACTGTATAATCATGTACCGTGCAGAATCGTTTGCTTATAAGAACAAACCTGTTGTTTCCATTCTGGATGGTGCTGGAATGGGGGTGGGTTGGACACTTGCGTTATGCCTTGTTTCTACCATCCGTGAAGTTAGTGGAGCAGGAACAATCTTTGGATTAAGGGTATCCGAATCGTATCAGCCCGCATCGGTAATGATCATGGCGCCAGGGGCATTTATTGTGATAGGACTCTTACTGGGTTTTTTCAACTGGAGAAAACTCAAAAAGGGCGAGAAATCTATGAAGGCATACATGAAACATGATTAAGGAAATTGCATTAATTATCATAAGTGTGGTTTTTGTTAACAACTTTGTCCTGGCTAAATTCCTGGGACTTTGCCCTTTCATGGGCGTTTCTCAAAAGACATCATCCGCAATGGGCATGGGCATGGCAGTCACATTTGTCATGACCCTTTCCTCGGCAATTACCTGGATCGTATATAACTATATTTTACTGCCGGGCGATGCAAATATTATCGCAAAGGTCTTTCCCTCCATACGAGAATCGGGGCTTATCGAGGTATTAAAAACGATCAGCTACATCCTCGTTATTGCAACACTGGTACAATTGGTCGAAATGATGCTCAGGAAGATGGTGCCTACCCTGTATGAAAGCCTGGGCATTTATCTGCCGCTGATTACAACAAACTGCGCCGTTCTGGGCGTGGCGCTTTTAAACACGACCAATTCTCCAAGACATCTGGGATTTATACAGGCTACCGTGCAGGGGTTTGGAGCAGGGATCGGTTTTACCGTAGCCATGCTCCTGATGTCCGGAATCCGTGAGCGCTTGGCCCTGGTCAATATTCCTCAACCCTTACGAGGCATTCCGATTGCTTTTATCTGTACTGGACTCATGGCCCTGGCCTTTTTCGGATTTTCAGGGATGGTACAATAAGTTATGCGACACGTCATTTCTCTCCTTGTAGAAAATAAGGTTGGCGTCCTTGCCCGTATTACAGGTCTCATCAGCGGAAGGGGATTCAATATCGACAGTCTCGCTGTTGGAGAGACGGAAAATCCTGCCCTTTCGCGGATGACCATTATCGTCAGGGGTGATGATGCAATCCTTGAACAGGTCCGGAAACAATTAGGAAAGATTATTGACGTAATTAAGGTAATCGACTTCACCGGCGAAGAGTTCGTAGAACGGGACTTGATGCTGCTCAAGGTCAACGTACCGGCCGGTAAACGAGGAGAAATCATTGAAATTGTAGAAATTTTCCGGGGAAAGATCATCGACGTAAGCCCAAGAGATCTCGTCATTGAGATTGCCGGTATCGAAGACAAACTTGAAGCGATGATAAATTTGTTAAGACCTTATGGAATCAAAGAATTAGTAAGGACAGGCAGCATTGCTATAGGTCGTGGTGCAAAGTAAAAATTATGAAAGGAAAAAGGAAAGGACATGTTAAAAATTTATTATGAAAAAGATGCAGATATCAATATTCTGAAAGGGAAAAAGATCGCCGTGATCGGATACGGCAGCCAGGGACATGCGCAGGCACAGAACCTCAAAGAATCGGGTATGGATGTGATCGTATCTACAAGAACCGGCACACCAAACTATCAGTTGGCCATCAAACACGGATTCAAACCGGTTTCCGTGGATGAGGCGGCACAACAGGGAGATTTTATTCAGATACTCATGCCGGATGAAACCCAGAGGGCGGTTTATGAGGCGCAAATTAAACCGCATCTGAAAGAAGGAAAGACGCTGTGTTTTTCACATGGGTTCAACATACACTTCGGACAGATCGTACCGCCGAATAATATCGATGTCATTATGGTGGCGCCCAAAGGGCCAGGGCATCTTGTCCGCAGTGAATTTGAAAAGGGAGGAGGCGTCCCCTGCCTTATGGCCATCCATCAGGATGCAACTGGAAAGGCCAGGGAAAAGGCCATGGCCTATGCACACGGAATCGGTGGTACACGGGCTGGTGTAATGGAAACTACCTTTGCTGAAGAAACGGAAACAGACCTCTTCGGGGAGCAGGCCGTACTCTGCGGCGGGGCAGCGGCACTCGTCAAGGCAGGGTTTGAGACGCTGGTAGAGGCGGGATACCAACCTGAACTCGCCTATTTTGAATGCATGCACGAACTAAAGCTTATTGTAGACCTTTTCTACCAGGGCGGTCTCAGTTATATGCGGTATTCGATCAGCAATACCGCTGAATACGGAGACCTGACCCGTGGTCCGCGCATTATTACGGAAGAAACAAAGAAAGAGATGAAGCGGATATTATCTGAAATACAGAGCGGTCAGTTTGCCAAAGAGTGGATATTAGAAAATCAAGCTGGGCG